>JBGTBQ010000293.1:0-10457 GCA_041749275.1 Pyrinomonadaceae bacterium
TGAGATATTGTGGCGCAAGATAAAATACGAATGGCTGCCATTAAATGCTTACAAGGATTTCAAAACTATGACTCAAGAATTGTTTGCGGTCATCAAAGGCATCGGCTCAAAATACCGCATTACTTTTGCTTAGGTACTTAGCACGAAGGATAACGTGGCGCGCAAGGCGTTGCGTGTCCGCGCCCGCAACGCCTTTATCAAATCCAGAGAGTTGGGCAACAAGGCGGCGTTGGTTGACGCGCTGATTCAAGGTTTGCCGCCGGACGGCTCGGACGGCAAGTCGTTTTCGCAAAACGCCGAGGCGCACAGGTTGATGGTCGAGGCCGAATCCCTGTTCGGGCAAGGCAAGCTCGACGATGCGCTCCGGAATTACCAACAGGCGCTTCAGCTCGACCCCAAAATTTACGAGGCCGCGCTCTTCTCCGGCGACGTGTACGTCCACAAAGACGATTTCTCGCAGGCCGAAATCTGGTATCAGAAAGCGATTGCGATTGACCCGAACCGCGAGACGGCCTACCGCTATTCGGCGACGCCCCTGATGAAGCAGCGCAAATACGAACAGGCGCGCGACCGCTACATCGAGGCTTTTATCAGCGAGCCTTACAACCGTTTCTCCGCCGTCGGCCTGACGCAATGGGGACAGGCCACCAGCACTCCGCTCGCGCACCCGACGATAGACATCCCGACCAACGTCACTTTCGACGAGAAGGGCGACGCGAAAATCAATCTCGGCATGGAGGCGCTCTTGGGCGGCAAGGACGACGGCTCGTTCGCGTGGATTTCTTACGGCGCGACCCGCTCGACATGGCACAAGGAGAAATTCGCCAAGACGTTTCCGAAAGAGAAAGCATACCGGCACAGTCTGGCGGAGGAAGTGGAGGCTCTCCGCGGCGTCATCTCGATTGCCACCGCCGACAAGAAGGTGAAGACCCTGAATCCTTCGCTGGCAAAACTGAAGAAGTTGGACGCCGAGGGTCTGCTCGAAGCGTACATCCTGCTGGCCCGGCCCGATCAGGGCATCGCCGAAGATTATCCGGCCTATCTCAAACAGCACCGCGACAAACTGCGCCGCTACGTTGTTGAGTATGTGTTAACCGGCGGCGGGCGATAGGCGCCGGGCGCTGTAGAGATTGGGCGCGGCGTGCGCCACCGAGAGCGTGTCTGCCGGGGAGAAAACAGTCGAATCATGCGCGCGAAGTATAGAAACAGAATCCTCTTTTCGATTCAGGCAATAGCGCTGCTGCTCGTTCCAGTTTCGTCTACGCTCGTGCCGCTACGCGCGCAGGCGCGCTCGACCGCCACGAGCGCGCGGCAGGTTTACTACCCCAACGCGGGCGAAGAGTGGGAGCGGCGCACCCCGCAACAGGTCGGGATGGACGCCGCGCGACTGAAGGCGGCGGTTGACTTCGCCGTCGCCAGCGAAGCGAAAGCGCCGCGCGATCTGGAGCTGGCGCACTACCAGACGTTCGGGCGCGAGCCGTTCGGCGAAGCCGTCGGCCCGTTCAAACCGCGCGACGAGCCGACCGGCATCATCATCAAAAACGGTTACGTCGTCGCCGAGTGGGGCGATCCCTTGCGCGTTGACATGACCTTCAGTGTCACGAAGAGTTTTATCTCGACCGTCGTCGGGCTGGCCTACGACCGCAATGATTCGGAGCCTGCAAGACCGAGCGCGCGACTATCAATCGCCCGTCATGCTCTATCAGCCGAACGCCAAACATGACGACGCCGAGAGGTTCGGCAAGTCGCCGCTCGTCGAACTTTTCGAGACCGAGCACAACCGCAAAATATCGTGGGACAGTCTGCTCCGGCAGACGAGCGACTGGGAGGGCACGCTGTGGGGCAAACCCGACTGGGCGGACAGGCCGGCGCAAAACCCGGCGGAGTGGCTCTCGCGCAAACGCAACGAACCGGGCAGCGTCTACGAATACAACGACGTGCGCGTCAACGCACTCGCGCTCGCCGCGCTCAACGTCTGGCGCAGGCCGTTGCCGCGGGTGCTGAAAGAGCACGTCATGGATGAGATCGGCGCGTCGAACACTTGGCGGTGGAATGGCTACGAAAATTCGTTCATTGTCATGGACGGCGCAATCATCAATTCGGTGAGCGGCGGCGGGCACTGGGGCGGCGGGATGTTTATCAACGCTCGCGACATGGCGCGGTTCGGCTACCTCACGCTCCGGCGCGGGCGTTGGCGCAACAAGCAAATCCTGTCCGAAGAGTGGCTGCGTCTGGCGACGACGCCGACGCCCGCGCAGCCGACCTACGGCTTTATGAACTACTTCCTCAACACCGACAAAAAGTATCTGCCGAGCGCGCCCGTTGCCGCGTTCGCACACGTCGGCAATGGCACGAACGTCATCTACGTTGACCCGGACAACGACCTCGTCATCGTCGCGCGCTGGATCGAAAACAAGGCCGTTGACGGACTCGTCGAGCGAGTTATCGCCTCAATCAACAAGTGACGAGCGTCGCGCGTCAGGGTTTCTTGTTAATAATCTCGACCTCACCCGGCTGCGCTTTGGGAATGGTCAGTTTCCATTCGACGCCTTCTTTTACAAAATCCATCGTCTTCCATCCCCCCTTCTCATCGAGGTATTCGAGCGTCGCCGTGTCGCCGTTGATCTTTTCATTACGGGTTTCGGCGGTTGCGGCTTGCGGCTTATCTACCAACTGCTTCAATTCATCCTCGACCGTTTTCTTTTCGGCCTCGGCGATGACCGTAAAGAATTCGAGCGCGTCTTTCGAGAAGGTCTGCTTCAACCCCGCGACATCTTTCTTCTGCCGGGCGGCATAAGCGGTTTTGTATGCTTCGGTCGGGGTCGCCATGGAACCGGCGGGGGCTTTCTCGTCCGCCGTCTTGGGGGCGTCCGGCTGAATGGTACTGACCTCGGTCTTCGCGGCGGGCTGGTTGACAGTCGCGCTCTTCGGCTCCGCGCCGCTCTGACAGGCTGTCGTCCAGCCCAACACGAACAAAGCTGCTGTCGCAAGAATCAAACGGTTGGTTGTTTTCACTGAGGCTCCTTTTGGAAACGATGGGTTCAGGGTTCGCACGCGCGTCCCACTTCCTTGCGAGGTGCTGTTTGGGCTGGCCCGATTCGAGGACGATCAGACTTTGACATTTCAGAGCGCGATACTAAAGTGCGGATGCCGCGACAGGCAAGTCCGTGCCGGTGGGAAGAGGCGCGCTAATCCGAAGGCCACGAGTCAAGAAAAACATTTCCCTTCCGTCGAGTCGGGCGCGACGATAGCCACGCGCTCGCCGCGACCGACTCCTACGTCGCGCAGGGCGGACGCGAAACGCCTGACCTGTCCGAAGAGTTGCTCATCATGTGATGCTCTCGTCGCCGCACACTATTGCCGTGTGCGACCGACGATAACGCGCGCGCGGCACTGAAAACATACTCAACGAGATTCATGCTGGACGGACTCACACCGGGCGGAAAGCGCAGGCGGACGGCAGAGGCAGGAGTCGGGCATGGAAACTGTTCGGCCTCCGCCGCTTTATACCTGCCGTCTGTCTTCTGCTCCTGCCTCCTGCTCCGGGTTCTTGCCTCGGCGGACGAATTACGGCTATCTTGCAGTCATAATCAAACCCCCATCCAAGGAAACGCGAGTTAAAAAAATGATTTCCGCAACATCACGCGGCTAAATTTCGTCCCGTTCGGCGGACGTTGAGAAACGGAGGAAGAGAAGGCGATGCTGAAAGCACTGGGGAGCGGACTGGCGGGCGCGCTGGCGCTGACACTGATACACGAAACGGCCCGGCGGATGAGGGAGGACGCGCCGCGTCTGGACGTGCTCGGCATGCGCGCCATCTCGAAGTCGCTGCGCGCGGCGGACGTTGAGCCGCCCGACGTGGAGTTGCACGATCTGGCGCTCGCCGGTGACATCGCTGCGAACTCGCTCTATTACAGTCTCGTCGGTTTCGGCAAGCGCGAAGATGCGTGGCTGTGCGGCGCGGCGCTCGGCCTCGCCGCTGGGCTGGGCGCGATCACGCTGCCCGGCCCGCTCGGCCTCGGCCCACAGCCGACAGAGAGCGCGCCCACCACACAGTTGATGACCGTCGCGTGGTATCTCGCGGGCGGACTCGCGGCGGCGGCGGCCTATCGCGCGCTCACGGCGGACGAAGGGTAAGCTCCTGAAGGCAAGACGGCGCTGTGTGTTTTAGTGAAGTGGTAAACTATCAACATGACTGTGACGATTGATCTGAAGCCGGAGATTCAGGCCCGTGTCGCCGCCCTCGCCGCCGCACAGGGCATGTCCGTCGAGGAGTACATAAAGAATTTCCTTGAGGGACTGGCCGCCCCGGACAAAGAGTCTTCAAATGCTTCCCTGACGCCTGAACAATGGGCGCGAGAATTTGAGGAGTGGGTGGACGGACTTGACGATGCCGCCGCCCCGCCGCTCAACGACGAAGCGGTCAGCCGTGAGAGCATCTATCGTGAAAGAGAAGATAGCCAGCGATGAGCTATCTGATAAATACGAACGTACTGCTCCGCCTCGTGCGGCTGCCATGCGAGCGCACGGACTGACCAATATCCTCACCTTCAACACGGATGATTTTAAGAGGTTCAGCGGCATCACAGCCGTCAATCCGCAAACCGTCAAGTAGCGGTTGCGGGTGGTCGAATCCTTACCGAGGAAAGAAGTCGAGCACGATGGCGTCGTGGTCTGAGAGCACGCCTCCGTTGCGGTCGCGCAGGTTGCCGACGACGCGCGGCGGGAGCGACGGGACGGGCGTGATGCCGCGTCCAGCGAACCAGTCGAGCTTGAGTGAACAGCGCCCGCCGTTATCCTTGAGCGCCCAGTTGAGCCACCAGAAACACCAGCCCGGCACCCAGTCGGCCATGTTCGTGTTCGCCGCCAAATCCTTCACGTCGTAGTGGAGCGTCCCCGCGCCCGGCTCGTTCAACTCGCGGAAGCCGTAACCCCTCCGCTCTATCTCGCGGAACAGCCCGCGCTCGAACCAGCGTTCCGGATGGACGTAGTGGTTCTGGAGAATGTTTCGCACGCCCATCAGGAGGCGGCGGAAGAAGCCGAAGATGGTGTAGACGGCGCGGCTCGAATTGTAGGTCGTGGTGTTCCAGTCGCCGCCGATGAGAACAGGCAGGCGCGGCTCCAACTGTTCGAGATGATCGAGCACGAGCTTCATCTGCCGCCAACGGTGGCGCTGGCTCGAATGCGCGTCGAGATGCAGGCTCACCGCGCGGAAAGCGCCCGCCGGGTGCTCGACATCGGCGACGACGGCGCGCTGGCTCCCCAGACGCTTCTCCTTGCCGCGCATCTTGTCCTTGCCGTTCGGCAGCACGATGGAATGCGCGCGTGCGAGCGGGTAGCGCGCGAGCACCGCGTTGCCGTGCAGCGCCGCTTGATTCTCGCCCTCGGCCTCGCTCTCCAGCCCGCTCCCCTTCGCCAGATTGACGTAGCACGGCGCGAAGGCGTAACTCATCTTGAGCGCCCCGGCGATCTCGCGCGCGACGTGCCGGTTGCCGGAGCGCGCCATGCCATAGTCGAGTTCAGTGAGGAACAGCACATCGCTCTCCGCGAGCGACGGATGGACGCGCAGAACTTCGATGATGCCTTCGAGCCGTGAGCCGCGCTCGATGTTCCACGCCGTCGCGCGCACGGCTCGTTCCGCACTTGAAAAGTCCGTACTCCGGCGCGGCGTCGTGAAGTCTTCGCACGCGACGCCGTTTAGCAAGCCGTCAATCTCCGGTCGCAGCCTCTGGTAAAGCTCCGAAGCTTCGAGCGCGCTGGTGGACTCGAACCGCGCGAGGGCGGCGAAGTGCGGGCGCAAGTCGTGTTCGAGCGGGGAGACGGACGGAGTTGTTTCGCAAATCACGGTATTCATGCCGAAGGGCGAAGATGTTACAGTCTGCGCCTCATTCTTTTCAACCCGGTCAGAGCCGATGTAGTTCAACTCATGCTTGAATGAAGCGGTTGTTGAACTATATACCGCGCACACCAAGAAGTGGATTAGGGTCAGAACCGCCTGCGGTAGCGGGCGGGTTCTTGCATCGCCAGAGACCCGCCCGCTACCGCAGGCGGTTCTGACTGGCCCTCGTCACCTAGTCGGTATCTTGGTGTGTTCTGCATATATGCAGCAATTCTCGGTCAGCGCGTAAGCTCTTTACAGATGCGAGTTAAGCTTTCGAGTTTTTGCGCTTCTTTTGAACCATGATCCAATGTTTTCATAGACTTACGTTATTCCTGACCGAGAATTGCTGGCATATATGCGAATCAGTAGTTGAAATCGGGCTTGGGAAATCAACAACTTACAGCTTCCATTTTAGCTACGGTCGCAAAACCGAGAGCGTAAGTCTTTTGTTTTCAACGGGGACATTTTTCAACTACTGATTCGCATATATATAAAGTTGAATAGACCTTGAGCCATGCAACCGCGCCGCCGCTTCCTCGCAAAGATGTTAGAATCGCCCCGCAAGACTGCCCATTGACTCGGCTACGCGAATCATGGTCTCGAAGGAGTCCTTCCCGATGAAGCTTCTTCAAAGCTTCGCCAACGCGCACAGGTCTCTCGCCGGGGCCATGCTCCGCCCTCTCCTGCTCATCACACTTTCGACGAGCGGAGCCGCATCTCTCGCGCAAAACCAACGGGCCGCGCAAAGTCCGGTCGCCAACAGACTGGCCGACGAAGCGACCAGACTCTTTCAGCAGAGGTCGAAGGAATCTCTGACGCGGGCCGTCGGAAAGTTCGAGCAGGCCGCTCGACTCTACCGGAACGCTCAGGATAAACGCTCGGCGGGCATCATGCTGAATTACATCGGCAAGATACATCACGCACTGGGCGAGCCGCGGAAGGCGCTCGACTACTTCGAGCAATCACAGACGCTATCGCGGGCGGCGGATGACCGTGGGCAGCTCACCACGACGCTCAACGACATCGGCATCGTCTACGACGAGTTGGGCGAGCCGCAAAAGGCGCTCGCTTATTACGAGCAGTCCGTGGAACTCGCGCGCGCGCTTGGCGACGGGAAGAGCGAAGCCAACACCCTTAACAACATCAGCGGCGTCTACTTCACCCTCGGACAGATGGAGAAGTCGCTCGAATACTCGACACAGGCGCTTATGGGCGCGCGGGCCGCCGGTGACCAATTGCGTGAAGCCAACGCGCTCATCAACCTCGGCGGCATCCACACCGCCACGGGAGAACAGCGACAGGCGCTCGAAAACCTCTCGGCGGCGCTCGTGCTCGTGCGCGCCATGGGAGACCGCGGCGGCGAGGCCACGGTGCTCAACAACATGGGCGGGGCCTACCGCGAACTGGGAGAAATGGCGCCGGCGCTGGAACACTACACCCGCGCGCTCACCCTGCGGCGCGAGGCCGGAGACCGCTATGCCGAGGCCAACTCGCTCAACAACCTCGGCAATCTCTATCAGGCGCTGGGAGAGCAGCAGCAGGCGCTCGACCATTTCGCGCAGTCGCTTTCACTGCGGCGCGCGGTCGGCGACCGGGCCGGCGAAGCGACCACGCTGGGGAACCTCGCCGGCCTCTACTTCGTGCTCGGGGAAAGCGAGCAGGCGCTCGATTACTTCGCACAGACGCTGGCGCTTTACCGCGCCGTGAAGCACGCCAACGGCGAAGCCGTCACGCTGAACAACCTCGGCTTCGTCGCGCTTGAGATGGGCGAACGGCAGAAGGCTTTAACCTACTTCGAGCAATCGCTGCCGCTCTTGCGCGCCGTCAAAAACAGACGCGTCGAAGCCACCACGCTCGGCAATATCGGCGGCGTCCATGCCGCTCTCGGAGACAGACCAAAAGCGCTCGACTACCGCACGCAGGCGTTGCAACTCACGCGCGACATCGGGGATCGGAGCGGTGAAGCGACCACGCTCCACAACATCGGTTTGCTCTACACGGAGGCGGGAGAGCGCGAGAAGGCGCTCGACTATTACACGCAAGCGCTCGCGCTCGCGCGCGCCGTCGGAGACCGCCTCGGCGAAGGCGCGACGCTCTACTGCATCGCACATGAAGCGCGCGAACGCGGCGACCTCCAAGAAGCACGCGCGCGCATCGAGGAATCTCTCTCCATCATCGAAAGCCTCCGCACGAAGATTACGAACCGGCGTCTGCGCTCTTCTTACTTCGCCACCGTCCAACAGTATTACGAGTTCTACATCAACCTGCTCATGCGTCTTCGCAAAGAGTCGCCCGCCGCCGGGTTCGAGGGCGCGGCGCTTCAGGCGACGGAGCGGGCGCGGGCGCGCGTCCTGCTGGAGACGCTCGCCGAGGCCGGCGCGGACATTCGACAGGGAGTTGATCCGAGTTTGGCCGCGCGCGAGCGCGCCGCGCGGCAGCGACTCAACGCGGCGGGGGAAAGGCGTCGCCAACTAATGAACCTGCCGAGCGCGAATGCGCGGAAGCTTGATGAAGCGACCGCTGATGTCGCCGCGCGCGCCGCCGAGTTGGAGCAGGTCGAGACCGAGATCAGACAGAAAAGCCCGCGCTATGCCGCGCTGACGCAGCCCGTACCGCTCTCGCTCGGCGAGATTCAATCCGAGGTGCTCGACCCGGACACGCTCCTGCTGGAATATTCTCTCGGCGAAAAGGTGAGCTACCTGTGGGCGGTCACGTCGGATTCGATCAGCAGTTACGAACTGCCCGCGCGCGCCGAGATTGAGGAGGCTTCGCGGCAGGTTTACAACCTCCTCACCAACCCCACGGCGTTGCCGCTGGACGCGACCGACGCGCAAGACCAAAGCACGCCGGACACCCGGCGGGAAACGCAAAGGGGCATTTCAGGGAGGGAAACACGCACGGCTTCGCGGGCCGCGATTCGGCGTTTGAGCGAAATGGTGTTAGCGCCGGCGGCGGCGCGTTTGGGCGACAAGCGGCTGCTCGTCGTCGCCGACGGCGCTTTGCAGTTCATCCCTTTCGGCGCGCTCTCCGACCCATCCGCGAAAGATCGGGATGGGGCTTACCATCCGTTGATAGTCAACCACGAGGTGGTCAACCTGCCGTCGGCTTCGACCCTCGCCGTCCTGCGACGAGAGTCGAAGGAACGCGCGCCGGCGTCAAAGACCTTCGCCGTGCTGGCCGACCCGGTCTTCGATGGCAAAGACGCGCGTCTCCGTGGCGGCGGCGCGAATGCCGTGGCGACGCGGCCCCAGACCGGCCCGACGCGTGGGCTGGCGCTGGTACATGAGCGCGTCAAAAAGTCGGCCCAGCAGACGGGTGTGTTGTCCAACACACTCGCCGTCGAGCGACTTCCCGGCACACGCCAAGAGGCCGCACGGATCGCGGAACTTGTGCCGGTCGCCGAGCGGAAGGTGTCGCTCGACTTCGCGGCCAGCCGCGAAACGATGACCGGCGCCGAGTTGGGGCGCTATCGCTACGTCCACCTCGCCACGCACGGGTTTCTCGACAGCGTGCAGCCGGAGTTGTCCGGCATCCTGCTCTCGATGGTGAACGAGCGCGGCGAGCCGCGAGACGGTTTTTTCCGGGCGCACGAGGTTTACAACCTGAAGCTCTCGGCGGAGATGGTGGTGCTTTCGGCCTGCGAGACGGGTTTAGGCAAAGAGATTAGAGGAGAGGGGCTGGTCGGGTTGACCAGAGGCTTTATGTACGCGGGCGCGCCGCGCGTCGTCGTCAGCCTGTGGAGCGTGAGCGACGCGGCCACCGCGGAGTTGATGACGCGCTTCTACCGTGGGATGCTGGCGGACAAATTACCCCCGGCGCGAGCGCTCCAAGCGGCGCAGATTTCCATCCTCGGCGACAAGCGTTACGCCGCTCCGTACTACTGGGCGGCTTTTACGCTGCAAGGCGAATGGCGCTGACACCCGCAAGTCGAGTTCATCTCCACTTCTTCAACTTCTGGAAACGCTTCTTGACCATCTCGCGCTTGAGCGGCGAGAGGCGGTCAATGAAGAGCGTGCCGTCGTTATGGTCGGTCTCATGCAGAAAGCAGCGTGCGGCCAGACCTTCGGCCTCGCGCTCGAACCATTCGCCGCGCTCGTCCTGCGCGCGCAGGCGGACACGCATCGCGCGGCGCAAAGGCGCGTGGACTTTGCCGACCGAGAGACAGCCCTCTTCGCCGTCCTGCTCGCCTTCGACGGAGAGGGTTTCGGGGTTCGCCGCGACGAGTTTGATGCCCTCGCAATCCATCACGAACAGACGCAAACTTAATCCTACCTGCTGCGCCGCGAGGCCGACGCCGTGCGCCGCGTACATCGTCTCGAACATATCGGCGACCAATTTTTCCAGCTCTTCGTCAAAACGTTCGACCGGACGCCCGCGCTCTTTCAATACCTTCGCTGGAAACTCGACGATCTCCAGAACTGCCATGCTTCTCTCCCCGCTTGTGTGTCGTGTGCGTGCGGCGATAGTTTAGCAGTAGCGGATGCGTGAGACGACCGGAGTTGAGCGCAAGGCAAGGCCATTTAAACCGAGGAGCGGGGGGGGGGGGGGGGGGGGGGGGGGGGGGGGGGGGGGGGGG
>JBGTBQ010000294.1:0-5235 GCA_041749275.1 Pyrinomonadaceae bacterium
GCGCTCTCGCCGAAGGGGTTCAGGATGACGCCGCGTTCGGCGCGCGGCTCGCCGCCGTGCTGAACGATGCGCGCGGCGCACGCGGGCGCGTCGTCCTCTTCGTCGAAGGGTTCGAGGCGCTCGCCACGGCGCGTGATAAAAGGGACGCTTCCACTCTCTCGCTGCTTGCGGAGTTCGCCGCGCGCGGCGAGGTGCGCCTTGCGGGCGCAATCACCCCCGCTGGCTTTGAGTTGAACTTGACGCAGGGTCAAGCCCTCGCCCCGCACGTCGAAGCCGTCTATCTCGACCGCGCGGAGGAAGCAGCGGAAGGCGATGAGGATGAAGAGAGCGCGGACGCGGACGGCGCGCAGTCGGCAGGCGGATTCACGGGCGACAAGGTCGCGCCGGAACTGCGCGAGATGCTCGGCGGCGCGCGTTCAAGCTCCGAGCGCGTCTCGGTCATCCTGCAAGGCGACGACCTGAAGAACGCGGAAGTGCGCGAGCTACTGGAAACGAGCGGCGCGCGCGTGACGGGCAATTTCAATGGGTTGGCCGCTCAGTCAATCGAACTGCCGCTGGGCGTCGTCGAACAGTTGGCGGCGCGGCGCGGCGTCTCGCACCTCTCGCTCGATGGTGAGTTGAAGGCGCTCGGCTGGAGCCATGTCTCGCGGACGACTGGCAGGGACGACGAGGACGAGAACGAAGAGGTTATGCCCGACGGGACAATCCAAGTCCACAAGATTGACGGCAAGGGCATCGGCATCGCCGTCCTCGACTCTGGCATCTACACCGCGCACAAAGCCTTTCTGGGCCGCAACGGCAGATCGCGCGTCGTCTACAGTCGGGACTTCACCGGCGAGGGGCGCACGGACGACCCCTTC
Source organism: Pyrinomonadaceae bacterium (assembly GCA_041749275.1). GTDB lineage: Bacteria > Acidobacteriota > Blastocatellia > Pyrinomonadales > Pyrinomonadaceae > JBGTBQ01. Next base: position 861 of record JBGTBQ010000294.1, read on the forward strand.
GGCCATGGCACGCATGTCGCCGCGCTCGCCGCCGGTAACGGACAGATCGCCAACGGCGCTTACGCGGGTGTCGCGCCCGACGCCAACCTCATCAACCTGCGCGTGCTGAACGCGCAGGGCACGGGGACGGTCTCTGCGCTGCTGAGCGCGCTTAACTGGCTTATCGCCAACCGCACACTCTACAACATCCGCGTCGTCAACATCAGCCTCGGCGCGGCGGCCATCAACTCTTACCGCAACGACCCGGTCTGCCGCGCGGTCCGCCGGCTGGTGGATGCGGGCGTCGTGGTCGCCGCCGCCGCCGGCAACGAAGGCAAGAACACGAACAACCGGAAGATTTACGGTCACATCCATTCGCCCGGCAACGAGCCTTCGGCCCTCACGGTCGGCGCCTCGAACACCTTCGGCACGGACGCGCGCGGCGACGATGCGGTCGCCACCTACAGCTCGCGCGGGCCAACCCGAAGCTATTGGACGGACGCGCGCGGCATCAAGCATTACGACAATCTCATCAAGCCCGATTTGGTCGCGCCCGGCAACAAGCTCGTGAGCGCGCAATCGGCGGGCAACCTGCTTGTCAGACAGATGCCGTCGCTCAACAAGAACGTGAGCGCCGCGCCGACCGCGAACATGATGATGATGAGCGGCACCTCGATGGCGACGCCCGTCGTTGCAGGCGCGGCGGCGCTGATGCTTCAGGTGAACCCGCGGCTCACGCCGAACATGATTAAGGCGCTCCTGATGTACACGGCGCAACAGCTCCGCGGCTTCAACGCCTTCGAGCAGGGCGCGGGCCAACTCAACGTCGGCGGGGCGCTGGCGCTCATCAAAATCATCCGCACCGATCTCTCGGCCTCGACGCCGCTCGGCACGCCCGTCTTTAAGAAGACGCCGCCATCTCCCTTCACGACCATCGCCGGCCATACCTTCTCATGGTCTATGGGAATCATCGTCGGTCACACCTTCGCACATGGCCCCTACCTCGGCCTCTACCAGAAAGTGTATGGGTCGGGCGTTCTCCTTTCCGACGGCATCACGATCTCGGAAGGCGTCCTGCTCGCCGACCGGACTATGATGACGAACGGCGTCCTGCTCTCCGACACGATCTTGACCAGCAACGGCACGGTGATGCGGAGCGGGAACCCTTTCTGCGGCACGGGCGTGCTGCTCTCGGACGGCGTGCTCCTCGCCGACAACACTGTGTTCGGCGACGGCGTACTTATGAGCGACGGCGTACTTATGAGCGACGGCGTGCTCATGGGTGACAGCACGCGCGCGTTGCAGACCCTCTTCCATGGCGACGCGACGGCCTCGATGGCGGTCGTGCTTGATAATGGGGTGACGAATTCGAACTACTGAGATGGCGACGCCGGGCGTATCTTCCAAGCGCCGGCGCCGAGGAAACTCACCTTGCCACGGAGGCTCAGATTGCTGCCAGTCTTTTTACAACCCCCCACCGACCGTGACCTCGTGATGCCCGCCGGTCTGTGCGGCGCCGACCACGCTCCACGGGTCTCGCAGCTCCGCGCCGGGCAGGAGACGGAGGTGCTCTCCTTCCTCTCCGCGCGGCCCCTGCAAACCGTCTTCATGTCGGGCTTCGTCCGTGATAACGGCTTAGAGGGCGAAGCGAACCGCGGCGACTTCTACGGCTGCCGCGACCTTGAAGGCCGTTTGGTGGGTGTCGCTCTCATCGGCCACGCCACGCTTTTCGAGATACGCACCCGCGCCGCGCTCGCGGCTTTCGCGCAGGTCGCGCGCACGCGCCGCGACCTGCACATGATTATGGCCGAGCGCGGTAACGCCACGCGGTTCTGGAAGAGCTATGCGGGCGCGGGTCAAGCGATACGTCTCGCCTGCCGCGAACTGCTCTACGCACTCGACCACGCGCCCGCAGCGGTCGAAGTCGGCGGCGAATTGCGCCACGCCACGCCAGACATGCTCTCTCTGATCGCGCCCGTGCACGCGCGGATGGCTTTCGAGGAGAGCGGCGTCAACCCGCTCGAAGCGGACAAGGAAGGTTTCCTCCGGCGCTGTGCGCGGCGGATCGAGGCCGGGCAAGTGTACGCGCTGGTACAGGACGGGCGGCTGGTGTTCAAGGCGGACGTTTTCGCCAGCACGCCGGAGGCCGCTTATCTCGAAGGCGTCTACGTTGCGCCGGAAGCGCGCGGGCGCGGCTACGGCTTGCGCTCCCTCTCGCAACTCAGCCGCATACTGCTCGCGCACACGCGCTCCATCGCTGTGCTGGTCAATGAAAAGAACGCGCCCGCGCGCAACCTCTACGAGAGGGCCGGTTTCGCGCGGCGCGGCGAGTACGACACGTTTTTCCTGAGCGGGAGCTGAAGAGATTTAGCAACTACAAAGGCAAAAGTGGAAAGGCGGGAAGGGGTATGTTCAGGCCCCCTTCCCGCCTTTCCACTTTTGCCTTTGTGTCTTCCGCCTTTTCGTCTCAGCCGTCCTGCTGGCGGAGCAAACGCTGCTGCTCGTTCGGCGTGTAGCGGCTGAAGCGCAGGCGCCACGGGATGAGCATTGACTCGAAGATCACTTTGCGTGAAATTTTGGACTGTCCTTCGCGGCGGTCAACGAAGAGGATGGGCACCTCCGCGACGCTCAAACCCGCTTCGTGGACGCGGTAGATGGCTTCGACGAGAAAGGCATAGCCTTCAGCAACGATCTGGCCTTCGAGCAGGTATTCGAGCGCGCGGCGGTTGAAGCAACGGAAGCCGCTCGTCGCGTCGCTGACCTCCATGCCGGTGATCGTGGCGACGTAGCGGTTAGCGAAGCGGCTCAACAATTTCCGGCGCAGCGGCCAGTTGCCGATGCCGCCGCCCTCGCAATAGCGCGAGCCGATGACGACATCCGCCTTCCGGCTCGCCGCGAGCAGCGCGGGGATTGAGGCGGGGTCGTGCGAGAAGTCCGCGTCCATCTGCACGACGCGCGTATAACCTCTTTCGAGCGTCTTGCGAAAGCCGTCAAGCACACTGCGCCCATAGCCGCGCTCGCTCGCGCGACGCATCACCGAGAAGCGCGCGTCGTCGCCGTAGAGTTGCTCGGCGTAGACGGCGGTGCCGTCCGGCGAGTTGTCGTCAACGAGCATCACGTCCGCCTCGGGCGCGAACTTGAGTATCTGCTCGACGAGCACCGCGACATTCTCGCGCTCGTTATAGGTGGGCACGATGACAAGCGTGCTGTTTGCGTTCATAAAGTTCCCGGCGCGGATTGACGGGGATGAGACGGAGCAGAGATTCATTGGAAATGAATCCGCGTCATCCGCGTCAATCCGCGGCGCCTTTCACTGTTTCATCCGATACAGATAGATCGAACCCCCAAAGACCTTCTCCGGCGTGCGATGCCGGTATTCATCGAAGTAGTTGACGCGCTCGGCTTCACTGAGCCGGCGCTGTTCGTCGAAGCCGCCCGGCACAGTCGAGCCGTTGAGGAAGCTCGCGCCGATGGCGACATAGCGCGTCTCCTCCGGCGTCTCGTCCGGCGGCACGAAGATGCCCGTCCCCTCGATGCCGTAGCGCGCGAGCACCTGACCGCCCAAGAGCGCCGCGCCGACGCGCTTCTCGCCGCGTTCTTTCAGATAGAGCGCCATCTCGCGGATGTCGTCGCCCCATTCGACGTTCGAGTCTGAAAGGTAATACCAGCGCGGGCGGCTCGAAGCAAGCTGGTTCATGTAGGTCATGTAGTCGGGGTAGGCCCGCGCCGCCTCGAAGGCCGTCCAGCACAGGATGAGAGCGACCGCCGCCAGCGACGCGCGGCGCGGCCTGAACTCCCTGAGCAGCCAGTCGAGCAGCGCGCCGCTCATAATAAAGAGGAACATGTAGGCCGGTAGAAAATACCTGACGCCGATGTTGATCTTACTCAACATCACCAGCCCGGTGAAGAACGCGAGCGGCGCAATCACGGCGAGATATTTTGACTCACGCCCCCGCCGGAAGAACATCCACCCGCTCCACGCCGTCGCGGCCAGCGCGAGCAGCAAAAACGGCAGCGTCGTTTTCAGCGAGAACGCGACCGGGAAGTAGTACCACCAGCCCATGATTCTGTGCTCGCCGAGCAGTCCCGCCGGGTGGCCCCACTGATTGTGTCCGAGTTGCCAGCCGATGCCCGACACGAAATCCGATGGGAGGACTCTGTGCAACGTCGCGTGCGCGACTTTGAGCGCCGGTTGCAGCGCCTCGTCCGTTTTCGCCGAGAGTCCGATCTTCTGGAGCGAGAAATCGTAAGGGTCGGGCGGGCGGTTATGGAAGAAGTAAGCAGCGTGGATGACGAGCAGGCAGGCGAGCGTGATGACGGCGGTCTGCGCCGCGATGTGCCCGCGCCGCAACCCGCGCCCCGGCGCGCCCAGAAAAAGCGCGGCGAGCGCCACCGC
>JBGTBQ010000295.1:0-67087 GCA_041749275.1 Pyrinomonadaceae bacterium
AGGCCGCGCGCTCGCTGCTCGGCGAGTATCGCGGGCGCGTCGTGTGGAGCAGCGCACTTGCGCGGGCGGACTTCACGCATCTTGCGCTGCTCGACGACATCGCCACGCAGTTGGGGCGCGCAGACCTCCGCACGCTCAAGCCCGAAGAGAAAGAGGCGGCGGCGCGTGCGCTCGTCGCCGAACGGCCCGCGCTCGTCGTGCTCGACAACTACGAGACGATTGCCGCCGACGCGCGGCGGCTCATCGAAGCGTGGTTCGCGGGCGCGCAATGCTCCGCCCTCTTCACTTCCCGCACGGGAGTCGCGGAGACATACTCCATCCCCGTCTCCGCCATGTCGCGCGAAGAGGCCGAGGAGTTTCTCGGAAGACTCGTCGAGCAGATGCCGGACGCGCAGATTTTCTCCGCCGAGGTGCGCCGCCGCGTCCATGAGACGGCGGAGGCCAACCCGTTCGTCATGCAGTGGGTGGCGGCGCAGATCGGCGCGGCGCAGGAGCCGGGCGAAGTGTTCACAGAACTCGCGGAGGGCGAGGGCGACGCCGCCCAGCGCGTCTTCGGACGCTCCTTCAATCTCCCGCAGCTTGGCGACGACGGGCGGGCGGCGCTGCTCGCCCTCTCGCTCTTCGCCCCCGGCGCCACGCGCGAGGCGCTGACGGAGGCGGCGGGCTTCGGCGACGAACGGAAGCGGCTCAACGAGGCGGTCAAAAACCTGTACGCGCTGTGGCTGATTAAAGCACTTGACCAGAATCGGCGTCTCGCCGTCGAAGGCTTGACGCGCAGCCTCGCCGCCGCGCGCCTGTCGAAAGACGAGCGCGCGGGCGAGTTCCGCCAACGCTTCGTCGCCTACTTCCTCCGCCACGCCGAAGCACACGAGCAGCCGACGCCGGAAGATTACGACCTGCTGGAAGCCGAGAAAGACAACCTGTTGAGCGCGATAGATGTAGCGTCCGGGTTAAATGAATGGGAAAGTGTGATGCGCCTTACGACAGTACTTGCGCGCATTAATGGATTCCTACACCTAAGAGGCTACTGGGATGTAGCTATAAAATGTAACTACTTGGCAGTAGATGCATCGCACTTTACAGGAAACGAACTCGACGCTGCTGTCTATTCACATAGAATCGGAATTCTTCAATTCGGTCTTGGTCTATATGATGAAGCACGTCAATCTAACGAAGAAGCTTTAGCTATCTATCGCCGTTTGAATAGCGAAGGAAATGTTGCTGTTGCCCTGCACGAGTTGGGTAGGCTCGCGCAAGACAGCGGCGAGCGAGACGAGGCGCGGCGGCTCTACGGCGAGAGCTTGGAGATTACGAAGCGGCTCGGCAACCAGAGCGGCATCGCCAGCACTACAAGTCAGCTTGGGATTGTTCATTACGATCTTGGTGAGTTCGCGGAGTCGAAAGCCAAACATGAAGAAAGCTTGGCAATCAGGCGCAAGATCGGAGACCAACAGGGAATCGCAGTTGATCTGTACTGGTTGGCGATGCTCGCAGAATTGAAAGGTAATAAAGTAGAGGCCGCGCGGCTGTTTCGTGAGGCGTTGAGTATTTTTGAGAAGCTTCACTCGCCTTATACGGATGTGGCGCGTCAAAGTTTGGAGAGGGTGGAGGGCGAGGCAGATTGAGCGGCGCGAAGGATGGCGGAGGGTGGCGCTCGCCTGCCCCGCGCGTGGGATGTAGAATCGGCGCGCGTTTCGATGTCCGTGAGATGAGCTTGGAGGAGAGATGGCGACACTGACATTCTGGGGCGGGGTGGGAACGGTCACGGGGTCGAAGTATCTGATCGAGAGCGAGCGCGCGAGGGTGCTCGTTGACTGCGGGCTGTTTCAGGGCTTCAAGGAGTGGCGCGAGAAGAATTGGGAGCCGCCGCCGTTCGACGTGAAGTCGCTTGCGGCGGTCGTCATCACGCACGCGCACGTTGACCACACGGCGTACCTGCCGCGACTGGTCGCGCTCGGCTACGACAAGCCCGTCTACTGCTCGCGCGGGACGGCTGACCTGTTGAAGCTATTGCTGCCGGATTCGGCGCGGTTGCAAGAGGAGGAGGCGGATTATCGCAACCGTCACAAGCTGACGCGGCACAACCCTGCGCTCCCGCTCTACACGGAAGATGACGCGCGCACCGCGCTGAAGTTGCTGAGGCCGCAGCCGAACACGGGCGCGTTCGTCAAAGTCGCGGACGGCTTTCGCGCGGCCTTCACCGTCGCGGGGCATATTCTCGGCTCAAGTCTCGTGCTCGTTGAAGTGGACGGCGCGGGCGATGACGGCAAGGGACGGCGCGTGCTCTTTTCGGGCGACCTCGGCCACTACGACCAGCCGATCATACGCGACCCCGAACCGCCGCCCGCGTGCGACTACCTGCTCGTCGAATCAACCTACGGCGACCGCCTCCACGACGCGGAAGACCCGCGGGACGCGCTCGCCCGCGTCATCAACGAAGCGGCGGAGCGCGGCGGCCCCATCCTGTTCCCGGCCTTCGCCATCGGACGCACGCAGGAACTCATCTATCACATCCGCGAACTGGAAGACGCGGGGCGCATCCCCATCCTCCCCGTCCGCACAGACTCGCCGATGGCCGCCGCCGCGACGCAGATTTATCACCGGACGAAGGAAGAGCACGACGAGGAGTACGTGCGCGTGCTCGGCGACAACCGCCACCCCTTACGCACGCGCTCGATGGTCACGGCCTCTTCGCGCGAGGAGTCGAAGCGTCTGAACGAAGAGCAGGGGACGCGCATCATCATCTCCGCGTCGGGGATGATGACGGGCGGGCGCATCCTCCATCACGCGCGGCGCATCCTGCCGGACGAGCGCGCGACCGTCGTCTTCGTCGGCTATCAAGCGGCGGGCACGACCGGACGCCGCATCCTCGATGGCGAGCCGGAAGTGCGAATTATGAAGGAACAGGTTCGCGTGCGCTGTCATGTCGTCAAGCTCGGCGGGCTGTCGGCGCACGCCGACTGGAAGGAAGTCCTGCGCTGGCTTGAGCCGATGGAGAAAGCCCCGCGCCGCGCCTTCACCACGCACGGCGAGCCGGAAGCCGCCGCCGCGATGGCCGCACACATCCGCGAGCGCTTCGGCTGGCGCGTGGACGCGCCGCGGTTCGGCGAAAGCGTCGTGTTAGAATGAGCGCAAAGACTGAAGGCGGTGTAACGGAGAGCGGCAGATGGAAATCAAAATGACTATCATCTACGAAAAGGCGGATGGCCTCGTTCAAGCTTCCGTCGCCGAACTACCGGGCGCAATCTCGCTCGGCGCAAGTAAGGAAGAAGCGCGCCGGAATCTGGACGAAGCGATTGAGATGGTGCTGGAAGGGAACCGGCTTCTCGCCGAGGAATCCGCCGGGGAAAGAATCAGCAGCGAAGAGATCGCCTTCCGCGCCGCATGAAAAGAAATGACCTGATCCGGCATCTCGAATCTCAACAGCCCCGCGAGGGGCGGAATGTTTGTAGCCCGCGCCGCTCACCTTTTTCTTTCCAGCCCCGGAGGGGCGACAGAGATTAACATTTCGCTCCTGACGGAGCTTCGGAAACCTTGTGTCACGCTGCGAGCTACAAACATTCCGCTCCTCACGGAGCTGGCGGCGCTTCGCTTTTGAGACATGCTCTAAAGACGAATTTCCGCTTTCGTGCGACGGTTAGAGCGCGACGAGCGGACTGTGATATAGTTTGGCCTCTTAACAACGAAAGTAAAATTTCAGGCGTTCGGTATTGCGCGGCTTCGTAGTCGTCGCGGGCCGTTCGCTGACTTCGAGGAGAGACAGCTTTGAGCGTTCTCGTTGACAAAAATACGCGCCTCGTCGTGCAGGGCATCACCGGCAAAGAGGGCACCTTCCACACGAAGCAGATGGCCGAGTACGGCACGAATGTCGTCGGCGGCGTGACGCCGGGCAAGGGCGGGACGACGCACGAGGGCTTCCCCGTCTTCAACACGGTCGCGGAGGCGGTCGAGGGGGCGGGCGCGAACACCTCGGTCATCTACGTACCGCCCGCGTTTGCGGCGGATGCCATCATGGAAGCGGCGGACGCCGGAGTCGCGCTCGTCGTCTGCATCACCGAGGGCATCCCCATCACCGACATGGTGAAGGTGAAGCGTTACCTCGCCGACAAGCAGACGCGCCTCGTCGGGCCGAACTGCCCCGGCGTCATCTCGCCCGGCAAGTGCAAGATCGGCATCATGCCCGGCCACATCCACAAGGAAGGGCGCGTCGGCGTCGTCTCGCGTTCGGGAACGCTGACATATGAAGCGGTCGGGCAGTTGACGGCGCTGGGCCTCGGACAGTCCACGGCCATCGGCATCGGCGGCGACCCCATCATCGGCACGACGCACCTCGACGCGCTCGCGCTCTTTCAGGACGACGCTGAAACCGAAGGCATCGTCATGATCGGCGAGATCGGCGGCTCGGCGGAAGAAGAGGCGGCGGCCTTTGCGAAAGAGAACGTGACGAAGCCCATCGTCGCCTTCATCGCCGGTCAGACCGCGCCCCCCGGCAGACGCATGGGCCACGCCGGCGCGATCATCGCGGGCGGCAAAGGCACGGCGGCTGAAAAGATGAAGGCGCTCGAAGAGGCCGGCATCCGCGTCGTCCACTCGCCCGCCGACATCGGGCAGGCGATGAAAGACGCGCTCGGCTCGCGCGCGGCGGCTTAAGCTTTTAAGGAATGGCGAATTTTATGAGTGAAGACGAGCGCCTCACAACCCTCATAGAGACAGTCAGTTTACTGGCGCAATGGTCACGTGGCGCCGAAGGTAGGATAAAGGGTCTGACGGAGAATCAGGCGCTGTTCGCTCAGGCACAGGTGAGGCTCGCTGAAGCCCAAGCTGGCCTCGCCGAAGAGCAGGTGAAGATAGCCAAAGAGCTAGCGAGGCTCGTCGAAGCGCAGGCGAACTGGGAATTTAAACTCGCTGCGCTCACCGACGCACAGATTCGTACAGATGAGGCAATGGTCGCGTTGAGCGAGCAGATGAAAGAAACGGCAGCGCAAGCGGCACACACGGATCGTCGCCTCGACGCGCTGATTGACATCGTCCGTGGGACTCACGAGGGCAATCCTCCGCGGCAATCTTAATCAACTTGAAAGGTCAGAATCGAACGTGGCGGAACAGACAGGTAACTTAACATTCGGCATCATCAAGCCCGACGCGGTGCGCGCTGGGAACGCGGGGGCGATCATCCAGCGCATCACGGACGCGGGCTTCAAAATCCGTGGGATGAAGCTCATTCACATGACGAAGCAGGAGGCCGAGGGCTTCTACGACGTGCACCGCGAGCGCCCTTTCTTTCCGGAATTGACGACGTTCATGTCGAGCGCGCCGTGCGTCGTGCTGGCGCTCGAAAAGGAGGGCGCGGTCAAGGCGTGGCGCGATTTGATGGGCGCGACCGACCCGTCGAAGGCCGACGCGGGAACGCTGCGAAAAGAGTTCGCCGCGTCCATCGGCGAGAACGCCGTCCACGGCTCCGACTCGGAAGAGAACGCGGCAATCGAAATCGCATACTTCTTCAGTCGTCTCGAACTCGTCTCAGGTTGAGCAGGAAGAACCGACAGAGAGATGAAACATTGTCCCGCGTGCAACCGCACATTTGACGACTCGCAGCAGTTCTGTCCACAGGACGGCACGCCGCTTGGCGGCAACGCGCCCTTCGCCGGAGCACAGCCCGGCGCGCCGCCGCCGTGGCAGGCCGCGCCGCCTGTGAAGAAGCGCAAGATTTGGCCGTGGGTGTTAGGCATCCTCGCCGTGTTGATCGTCGGCGGAGTCGTGCTGGTCGCCGTCGTCGGCGCCGTCCTCTACAAGTACGCCGACACGAACAACACCACGGGCATCAGGACGAACACCGATGCTCGCACGGGCACGGCGACGAACCGCGGCGTGGCGGTTGACACGTCGAACACTGAACAGTACGTCAATGCGCGCGACAAGTTTACGGGGACGCTCGCCACGAACTATGTGGACTTTTCATTTCGTTATCCGAACACTTGGAAGCTCGACCCCGACCCCAACCCAAGCTTCGTCCGCGTCGAACATGCCAACGCCGCCGGCAACACGGTTGAGAATTTCTCGGTCGGCTGGTTCGCCACGACCGGCGGCGGTTCGGGGGCGGGCAATACCGCGTTGCTCTCGCAGGTCATCAACAACTTAAGCAAACAGATTTCCGGCAACTTCCCCAGCTACGCCAAAGTCGCCGAGGGCAACACGACCGTCGCTGGATACAGCGGCTACGAACTGCGCTTCAGCGGCGCGGCGGGCAAGGGGACGGCGAAGGAGTTGCCCTACTGGGGGCGCATCATCATCATCCCCGACCCGAACGGGGGGCGCAACGGCGTCTCCCTGATCCTGTTCGCGTCGGGCCACTCGTCGGACGTGAAGGGACAGGCGGACGTGGGCGAAAAGGGCGAGCTGCCCATCATCCTCAACACGTTCAGGATGGGGCCGTCGTCCGGCGCCGACACGAACGACAACGCGACGGAGACGGAAGACAAACAGTAAGCCGCGCGGTCATCTGAAAGGCGGCGCAGGAAGCTTGTCATGTCAATCATCGGCGACATCATCGAATCAACGAAGGCGATCATCAAAGGGATGAGCGTGACCTTCTCCTACATCCCGAAAGAGAAGTGGACGGTGCAATACCCGGACGAGCCGGTCACCCTCCAGCCGCGCTATCGCGGTCAGCACCTCCTGCACGTGGATGAACTGGGGCGCGAGAAGTGCGTCGCCTGCTACCTCTGCGCGGCGGCGTGCCCGTCCGATTGCATCTACATCGTCGCGGCGGACGACCCGCGCCCCGCCGAAGTACGCACCGGCGTGGACGAGCGCTACGCGAGCGTCTACAACATTGACTACGGGCGCTGCATCTTCTGCGGCTTCTGCGTCGAGGCGTGCCCGAAAGACGCCATCACACACGGCTACAACTTCGAGCTGTCGGTCTACAACCGCGCCGACCTGCTGAAGACCAAAGACGACCTGCTCATCACCAAGCAGGTGCAGTCGCCGAACTACCGCGTCGCCTTTGCCGACGAAGACGTGGACTCGGAATACAAAGAAGTGTAGAGCGGTTTTCACCCAAGTTACGTTTAGAGGCGGGCATTGCCCGCCTCTAAACATCAAATAAGTAAATTCGCGGTTGGACGACTCACGCCCCGACGCGCCTTGACGCGCTTCTTCGTTTTCGGGAAATTAGAGCGGCTAACGATTTCAAGGTGGAAGCCCGACCCGTGAGGGAGGGCGCTGCTGGATGTCAGAAGTCGGAAGGATGAAGGACGAAAGGAGAGCTGGCGCTATCTCAGTCGCTCCTTCCGACTTCCGACTTCCTATCGTCCACCCTCACGGGTCGGGCTTCCGCCTTGTATCTCTATTTTCGTTCTATCACTCCGTGAGGTAACACCATGTCCGACAACACTCCCCAGTTCATGACGCTCGAAGCACTGCGTTCGGTGCCGCTCTTCGCTTCGCTCGACGATGATGCGACGCACGCCCTGCGTGACCTCGTCGAGGCGCGGCGCGTGTCGTCGGGCACGACCCTCTTCCGCCGGGGCGACGAGGGCAACGCCATGTACCTGATCGAAGACGGACGCGTCCGCATCCACGTTGACGACGCGGACGGCCATGACATAACGCTGGCCGAGTTGGGCGACGGCGACTTCTTCGGCGAGATGGCGATCCTCGACGGCAAGCCGCGCTCGGCCCACGCCACCGTTATCGAAGATGCCGACCTCGGCACGATCTCGCGCGACGACTTCCTCAACTTCGTCCGCACTAACCCGGACGTGGCGCTGAAGATGATGAGCGCCATCACGGATCGGTTGCGGCGCACGGACGATCTGCTGCGGACGCGCGTGTCGCGCAACCTCAACGAGGTCGAGTATGAGCGCCGCACGCTCGCCGACCGCATGGCCGATCTGCTGTCGGATTTCGGCGGCAGTTGGAAGTTTCTTATGGCGACCGTCTTCTTCGTCGTCTTCTGGGTAGTCTACAATTCTTTGTGGAGACAGAATCAGGGCTTTGATCCGTTCCCCTATTCGTTTCTCGATGTCATCAACGGCGTCATCGGCGCGCTGCTTGCGCCGATCATCCTCATCTCACAGAACATGCAGGAGAATAAAGACCGCCTGCGCGCCGACCTCGATTATCAGGTCAACCTCAAGAACGAACTCTCCATCGCCGAAGTCATGCGTCGCCTCGACGTGCTGGAGAGCGAACGCCTGCCGCTCCTCTTTGCCGAGCAGAATAAACGAATCGAAAAAGCAGTAGGCGGTAGGCAGTAGGAGGTGGGCGGCAGGCAGTGCAAGAGGTGTCGGAATTGAGATTTCAAAGATGAACTTCCGAACGCCCCTTTACTTGTCGCCCGCCGTCCGCTGCCGACTGCTCACTGCCTGCTGTATAATGAACACGCTCTATTAACCCGGCAATCGCAACCATCTCTAACAACCCATGATTCAGGCCGTGCTGTTCGATTTCAACGGCGTCATCATCAACGACGAGCCGTTGCACCAGAAGGCTTTCCGCGAAGTGCTGAGGGCGGAGGGTGTGGGACTGACGGAGGAAGACTACCTGTCCATGCTGGGTATGGACGATGCGACCTTCGTCCGCACGGCTTTCGAGCGCGCCGGGGTCGAACTGACCGCGGAGAAGATGCGCGCCGTCATCGAGCGCGAAGCGGAAATGCACCGGGCGATGATCGAGGAAGAGTTGCCGCTCTTCCCCGGCGTGGTCACGTTCATCAAGGCGCTCGCGCGCAAATACCCGCTCGGTCTGGTCAGCATGGCGGAACGCGCCGAAATAGAATTCGGGATCGAGCGGGCGGCGCTTGGCGGGTACTTCACCGCCATCGTCAGCGCCGAAGACGTAGAGGCGTGCAAGCCCGACCCGGCCTGTTACCTGCTCGCCCTCGAACGCCTGAACCGGAAGCGCGGCGAGTCGCAGGTGCTCTCGCTCCGGCCCGCCGAGTGTCTCGTCATTGAAGACTCGCCGCCCGGCATCCAGTCCGGGCGCGGCGCGGGGATGCATACCCTCGCCGTCGCCAATACCGTCGGCGAGCAGGCGCTCCGCGACGCGGGCGCCGAGATCGTCACGCACAGTCTGGCCGACTGGACGGTGCACGCCGTTCGACACCTCTATGACCAAGGATGAAGGATGAAGGATGAGGGATGAATAGACCAACCTTCAATAGAGCAGAACGATCCTTCATCTTTCATCCTTCATCCTTCATCCTTCATCCCTGTTTTTATGACTCCCGCTGACAAACTGGCCGCGGCGGAGGCGCGCGGGCGCTTCGCGCGGGAGATGTCGAAGAGAGAGGCGACGATTGACCTCGCGCGCGTGGCGCTGCTAATCGGCGCCGAAGAGGAGCCGTCGAGATGTGATGTCGGGCGCGGCATGGAGTTGCTCGAACGGATGGGACGTGAGGCGGGCGCACGTCTCCGGGGCGGCCACGAGAGGAGCGTCGAAGCGCTCAACCGCTACCTGTTTGAAGAAGAGGCGTTTGCCGGGAACCAGACCGATTACTACGACCCCCGCAACAGTATGCTGCACCGCGTACTCGAACGTCGCGCGGGCATTCCGATTACGCTCTCGGTTGTATACATGGAGGTCGGGCGCTGTGCGGGTCTGCGCGTCGAAGGCGTCGGGATGCCCGGCCACTTCATCGTGCGCGTCTCGGAACCAACAGGCGAGGACGCACTGGTTGACCCATTCAACGGGCAGACGATAAGCATGGACGATTGTCAGGAGCGGCTCGATATGATCTACGGCGGGCAGGTCACGCTCTCCAAAGAGCACCTGCGAGCGGTGGGGAATCGGGCGATCATCACGCGCATTCTCGGCAATCTGAAAGCGGTCTACCTGCAAGCCAAACTGTATCGCCGTGCGCTCGCCGCCGTCGAGCGCATTCTCTTCATCAACCCGCATTCCCTCGACGAGCGCCGCGACCGTGGGATGATTCTGGCTCAACTCGACCGACTGCCGGAGGCCATCGCCGAGACACGCGCCTACTTGAAATTAGCGACCGACGCGACCGATGCCGAGAACGTGCGCGAGCAACTGCAAAAGATGCACGCACGGTTGGCAATGCTCAACTGAGCGTGCGTCTCACCAGCCCCGTCGAGGGCAAAAGTGGATAGCCGAGCTTGGCTTTTCAACTTTGAACTCTATTCCGGGTTGCCCTTGCAGCCGGGGCCGACGAGCGCGGGTATCTTTCCGCTGAGGATGGGATAATTGGCGGCCTCTTCGTTGAGCGCCGTCCATTCTTGCAAGTGTTCAGGAACAGTTGTATCCGAGTAGATCGCCTCGACCGGGCATTCGGGTACGCAGGCGTCGCAGTCAATGCAGGTTTCGGGGTTGATGTAGAGACGGTCGGGCAGTTCGTGAAACGCTTCGACGGGGCAGACGGCGGCGCAGTCCGTGTACTTGCAGTCAACGCAATCTTCCGTGACGACGTAAGTCATCGCTTGCTTTCTCCTCCGCGAATTTTCTTGGGCGACAGCCTGAACCTTTGACGCTATCTGCTTCTATGCCAGTTGAGCGGTTCGTGTCAACCGCCACGAGGGGCGAGGCTCGCGGGAAGCCGAGGGGATTCACGCCGGTAATAGTTTTAAGGTGCGTAATCAAGCAGTGGTAATATGGGTCGCCGTTGAAACCCGCCAGCCGCGTGGAGACAACCCTCAATCAACGATCTTTTAAGTCATAGTCGAACAATGAAGGAGTGAAAGATGAGAGAGTCAAAATCGAGTCTGGTATTTCCACTAGGGCTGCTGCTCTTCGTCGTTCTGGCGTGTAATTTCAGCGCCTCAACGGCCAACATCAGCAGTCTGAAGCTCGGCAAGGATAGGGACATCAGCCAAGAGACGAGCAGCTTTAGCCCGAACGACACGATCTATGTGCTTGCCACTATCTCTAACGCACCGGGCGCGGTCAAAGTCACGGGGCGATTGGTAATTGAGTCCGTCGAGGGCGAGGAAAGCGGGCCAATACCGGGCCTCGAAAAGACGCTCGAATTGCCGGGCAGCAGCACGGCGACATACAGCTTCTCGCCGCCGCCGAACGGCTTCCCGAAGGGGAAATATAAGGTGGAAGTCCTGATGCTAAACGAGGCCGGAGAGCAAAAGGATCAAAAGTCAGCTAGTTTTACCATCTCTTGACACAGCATTTGTAAACTGTGTGTGGAATAACGGACGGGCGCGGCATCAACACTTGACGCCGCGCCCGCTATTCGTAAGCAATGCCCTCCACACTTGCGCGGTGGCGCCGGCCACACGTGTTGTCGAGTGTTTGATGAAGAGTTTCAGGCTCGCTTCAGGTTCCGTGCGGCCTGCGTCTTGGGCGCTTGCTCGCTCGTCTCGCTATCGGGCGCGGCCTGCGCCATCTTCAGCCGCTCGGCGCGGGTCGTCATGCGGCGGTCGAGGTCGGCGACCTGTTCGGGGCTGAGGCGGTAGATGTTCGGCTGGTTGTGATAGACGCGCGCCCCCGTCACCACGTCGGCCTGTTTGAAACCGAGCCGCTCGGCCTTCGTCACGAGTTCCTGCACAGTTAGCTGCGGCTGGACGAGCGTGAGGGGCGCTTTCTCTTCGAGCGTCTCCGGGGCGGCGGGAATCTTCGCCGCCTCGCGGTCGAGGTCAACGCCGTCCGAGCGCTTCATGTGTTCGAGAAAGTCTTTGAACGCCACGTCGCCCGTCAACTCGAAGCCCACCTCGAAGGCCGGACTGTTCGACTTGACGACCTGAAAGACGCGCGTGATTTCGCCGTCACGCTCCTGCAAAGAGACTTCGACCATCACGTCCACGAAGTATTCCAGCCCGCTCGCCGTCATCGGCAGCACGCGGCCCACCTCGTTATCTTCCTTCGCCTCTTTACCCTTCGCCGGAATCTGGTCAACGATGACGACGGATTTCCCGCTCTCGATGCAGAGCCGGCGCAGGACGCCCTGCAAGATCATCTGGTCGGCGGCCAACTCTTCAGCCGTCGGCTGCGCCAGCGGGTCGTCCGTCCGCTCGCGCACCGCCGCGATGGTCTCGCTGTGCTTGGCGCTGAAGTACGAGGCCCACGAATCCAGACCGAAGCAGCCATAATTCTGCTCGCGCCCTTCGCCGGAAAGCGCCCAGTCAATGAACTCCGGCAGTTCGTCCGGACGCTCGACTTCGAGGCCGTCGAACAGCGTCCCGACGCCCTTCAACAGACGCGACTTGCGCTCGACATCGAAGATGCAGAGGCGGCCCAAACCCGCGTCCGCCATGCTGCGGAGGAAGAAG
Organism: Pyrinomonadaceae bacterium; assembly: GCA_041749275.1. GTDB lineage: Bacteria > Acidobacteriota > Blastocatellia > Pyrinomonadales > Pyrinomonadaceae > JBGTBQ01. The sequence continues at coordinate 12,240 of JBGTBQ010000295.1, forward strand.
CTTTTGCCCGCGCCCGCCCCGCCCCGCACGGCCATCACAAGACGCTGCTGGCGTGGCCGTCGGCTCAAGGGATTGATTTTCGGTTTCGTCGTGTTGCTCATGTCTCTGTTACCTCATTCAGCCGGTTCCCGGCGTCTCTGAAAATCAGGTTGACTGTTAATTTGTGGCCTAACTGCTTACATTAGCCTTCCGCCCTCAAAGGATTCTGAGCGCAAGCCTTGTGAACGGGGAGCACTATAGCACGGTTCGCGCGAGAATGGAACAATATTTCATGGATGAAACGAGATTTTTTTTAACGGGGGGAGAAATAAGGAGACAGACGGATGGGAGCAGGAGACGGGAAGCGACAGGAAATCGCGGCAAGAAACCTAAAAAGATGTTGAGATTTGGGATTCGGAAATCGAGCGGCGAGCTTCCGGAGCGAAAGCTCTTAAACCTGCCCGCGGCTCCCGTCCATCCGCCTCCAGCCTCAGTTCAGGAGGTTGTTCAGCAGGTCTTTGAGAAAGTTGAAGTCAATCGGTTTCGTGACATAGGCGTTGCAGCCGGCGGCGAGCGCGCGTGCGCGGTGATCCGCGTCCGGGTAGGCGGTGACGGCGACGATCAGCACGCCGCCGAGGTCGGGGTTGGCGCGGATGCGCTCGGTGGCGGCGAAGCCGTCGAGCTTTGGGAGGTTCAGGTCCATCAGGATGATTTCCGGGCGCTCGCGCGCGGCGATCTCGACAGCCTGTTCACCGTCGGCGGCTTCGAGGATGTGATAACCTTGCTTTTCCAACGCCAGCCGCATGGCTAGGCTCGTGTCTTCGTAGTCTTCCACCACGAGGATGGTCGTGTTACCGGTTTGCGTCTCTTCCATGTTCCCTCTGACTCCTCAACTTGGGTGCGTGGCAACATAATCGCTTTGTAACGAGTTTGCAACGATGGAAGAGCAGCGCAACGGTTATGATGCCCGGTGTGCCGGCGACGGCGCGAACCGTACTCTCACCTTTTTCACTTTGATAATCAGCCACGATGAAGGACGAAGAATTGATGAACGAGCAGGCGTTCCGCGAGCGCGAGTGTATTCACCGCGCCGCGGGGGTCGAAGGCGAATACTACAGAGGCGACGCCTACATCAAACACCTGATGCGGTTGCGGAGCAAAGAGGCGCACAGCTTCGCCGGCAAAGTCACATCCTTTTTCTGGGCCGACGCGCCACAGATCATCGTGTGGCTGTGCGGTGATTGTGCCTCCGAACTTGGCCTGCGCGAGCGCGAAGCGAGTCTGGTCTGATTGCGGTTAGCGGTTTGCGGATTGAAAAGTACCATCTTCTAATCCGCATTCCGCACTCAAAGAGGATTAGCCCGTGAGGTGTTTGCCGCAGCGGTTGCAGTGGCGGGCCGAAGTGTCGCGCCGCAGGAGTCGCCGCAGGAGTCGCAGGTCGAGCGGGTGACACGCAGTTCCGCGCCGCAGGTCGAACAGAAGGCCGAGCCGGAGGTGGCGACCGCGCCGCACGTCCCGCAACGACCCGGCAGCGGCGGCACGTAGCCGCCGGCCTTGCGCGCGACGTGCGCCTCGATCATCTGACAAACGACAGACACGCTCTCACTCACAATCGCGCCTTCCGCCCGACGCCTTGAATCGGGTTGCAAGTCGCTCTAATTCTCCTTCGCGCCTTTCTTGCCTGACTTTGCTTTTTCCGGTTGATCCTCAACGTTGTGGCGTTTTGCAGCTTCGATAATCTCGGCAGTCTTCTCGATTACTTCTTCTAGTGCTTCGCGCTCACCGAGTTCTGTGGCCGAGTCGCGGAGAGGCGTGAGTTGCGGGAGTAACTTCGTCGCGGCGCCCGCGAGTTTGGAGAGCGACTTGGCGAGCAAAGAGCTTTTGGGGTCGCGGGTGTGTGTGTCGTCAATGTTGAGGACGGCTTCGTCGAGAATCTTGAACATGTCATCGAGAAGCTGACGACGCGTCCCCTTCACCTCGCCCCACTGCTCCCTGTCCTTTTCAAGTTGCCGCGAGGTCGGCTCGGCGAGCGCCAGCAGCCGTCGCTCGGCGGCTTTGATGAAGACGGCTGTCCGCAGGTCGAGTTGTTGTGCATCGCGCACCAGCTCGATCTCTTCGGGCGTCAGGTGCTCTCGTTGCCGCGCGGCGGACAGCGGAGCGAAGAGTGAAGCGATGAGTAAGGCGACGAGCAGGAAAAAGGAGAGCGGTCGTGATGCATTCGTCATGTCTGTCTGAATCGAGTGGTCGTCTCAAAAAGATGCTCGCCCGGTGGTCGAGCCGTCGGCTTCAGGGCTTCTTCTCCGGCACGTTCGGGGCGCTCTTCGCGCGTTGGTCGTCGGGCGATTTCTTCTCCGAGTCGGAATGATCGCGCAAGACCGTGTCGCCGTAAAACGATTCGAGGGCGTCCGTGCGCGACTGGCGCACGAAATCGAGCGCCGCTTTGATGTGGACGGCGCTCTGCGCGGGTGTCATCCGCCGCATCTTCTCGATGCGCGGGGTGTTCTCGCGCAGGGCTAGATCAATGCGCTTGAAGTTGTCGCGTGCCTTGTTATCCTTTCGGCCTGACCGCTGGATGAATTGAACGGCGTCGGAAATCAGCGCCTGATAGATGCCCAACTCGACGCCCGCCGCGTCGTAGCGCTCGGCCTGTGTATGCGCCTCGGCGCTCAACAGGCGCACGCCGGCCAGTTCGAGGCTGAATTTTGTACGCTCCTTGATATCCTTTACCTGAGAGAGTCGGGCGCGTGCATCGCTGGGGATGAACTTCATCGGCGGCGGCGCGGGGTCGTGCTCGCCGGCGCGCGCGACCGGCCCCTGCGGCCCTTGTGCGCTCGCCTCGACGGCACAGAAGGCGGCGCAGGTAATTACGACCAAAGCCTTCGCTACGGCCAACGTCAGGCGTGTTCTGTTCCGCGGCACGATGTCTTGCTGGAGTCTCATTAGCGATTCTTTCTCCCGGTCTTCGCACCCTCGCCGCGCTTGATCTGTCGGCGCAGGGAGGGCAGGCGCAGCTTGACCTTGTCAATCTCCAGTTGGTTGGTCTGCGCGTCAGCGCGCGCAAGGAACGTCTCGTAGGCGCCGAGCGCTTCCGGATATTCGCCGAGGTGGTCGTGCGAGCTGCCGATCAGGAAGTAGACGACGGCGAGTTCGGGGCGCGCGCGGCTAACCCATTTGTATTCCTCCGCGGCGCGCTTGTAAAGCTTCAACGCATAGAGCGCGGCGGCGAAGTTGGCGTGGGCCGTGTAATGTTCGGGCGCGAATTGCAGCACGCGCTCAAGAATGGCGGCGGCTTCGGCGATTTGCTTGAGCTGAATAAGCGACGCCGCGTATCCAGTGGCGTAGTCCGGATTGCGCGGCTCGACCTCGGAGGCGCGCCGGTAATAATCGCGCGCGCGTGGCGGGTCGCTTGTCCGAGAGAGCGAGCCGAGGCAGGCGAGCGCGGCGGCGTTGCGCGGCTCGCCTTCGACGATTTTCTCCAACGCGGCGCGCGACTCCGGCGTGTCTTCACACCGGGCGTCGAGGGCGAGCCGCACCTTTGCCGCCTCATCCGCGACCTTCGCCTCAGCCGGGAGCGAGTCGAGGACGCGGCGCGCATCCGAAGCGCGCCCCATGCGCCCGTAGAGACTCGCCAGCAAGGGGCTGAGTTTCACATCCTCGGTGGCGGCCACTTCCGCCGCCCGCATGTCCGCGAGGGCTTGCTCCGGCTGGCCCGATTCTAAAAATATCTCGGCGCGACGCAGCCGTGCTTCGGCGTGGCCCGGCTCGATTTCGAGTGCGCGTGAGAAACTCTTGAGCGCGGCGGCGTCGTCCTTCGCCGCACGCTCGATTGAACCGCGCGCGACCCACATGTTGGCGTTGCGTTCATCGAGCGCCGTCACGCGCTGCCAGAGCGCGACGGCCTCGCGCGTGTCGCCGGCGCGGGCGCGCAAGTCCGCGAGCGTGATGACGACCGCCAATTTTTTCACGCCGAGTTCGTTCTTCGCGTCGAGTTCGAGGGCGCGGCGCAGCGCCGTTTCAGCGTCGCGCACGCGCCCCTCGACGCGCGCCAACAAAAGCCCGAGCGCCGCGTGCGGGAGCGGCCACTTCGGCTGTAGCTCCGAAGCGCGGCGGTACGATTTCTCCGCCTCGGACAGGCGGTTCAGCGCGGCGAGCGCGCCGGCCTTCTGGTACTCGACTTCCGGAAATTCGGGACGCAGTTTGAGCGCCTCTTCATAAAATTCAAGCGCCTGCTCGTACTCCTGTTTGGCGTGCGCTTTCTGTCCCTTGTCGAAAAGCTTGATGGGATCGGCGGCCTCGTCGCTGAGTTCGTCCAACTCGTCCTGCGCGATGGACGACGAGGCGCACGTCAAGAGGAGGAGCGACAACACGAGGGCCTTCAAGGTCTGTTGAATGAATTGGGGCGGCATCGAAGTCCGGGTGCAGTCCTGAGCGACCACGTGGAAACGAAATAAATTTTCTTGTTAAGGAGACGCTCGACCGCTTTGGCAGGAATATATCACGCGTCCTTCATGCGAGTCTACGCGGATGCACTCCCCACTTGTTGATGCGACATCGGCACGTGCGGGTTGCGCGGCGGAGAAGGCATGAGATAACATTCGCTGACAGGAGATTCACTCGTAATTCAATTTCAATCAATCTGTTTCATGGTTGCCCGCGGGGCGCGAGGTGTGGCCTCAAGCCCGCAAGGCAGCGAGCGTGAGAATCATTGGAAGGATTGACGGTCGAAGCAACCTCTTGCGTTGAAGCGCGCGAAGTCCCCGGCGAAGCCGTGGAGCGAGAGCGTGCGTTGCGCGCGTTGCTGCGTGAGATGGGGTCGGTCCTTGTCGCCTTCTCAGGGGGCGTGGACAGCGCCTATTTGGCGCACGTCGCCACTGAGGAGTTGGGGGCGCGCGCGCTCTGTGTGACGGGCGAATCGGCGAGCCTCGCCTCAAACCAGCGCGCGGAACTCTTCGCCCTCGTCGAGCGCTTCGGCTTTCGGCATGAGACGATCAACACCGAAGAGACGGAAGACCCACGCTACCTGCGTAACGCTTCCGACCGTTGTTACTTCTGCAAGAACGAACTCTACTCGAAGCTCGCACCGCTGGCCGCCGCGCGCGGTTTTTCTTTCGTCGTTGACGGCTCGACGACGGACGACCTCGGCGATTACCGACCGGGACGCGAAGCCGCGAAAGAGCGCGGCGTCCGCAGCCCGCTCGTCGAAGTCCGGATGAGCAAAGATGACGTGCGCGAGATGAGCCGGGTGGCAGGGCTTCCGACGTGGGACAAACCGGCCAGCCCGTGTCTCTCGTCGCGCATCGCCTACGGCACGCCCGTCACCATCGGGCGCCTGCACACGGTTGACCGTGGCGAAGAGATCATGCGCGAACTTGGCTTCCGCGAATTCCGCGTGCGCCACCACGACGAGTTGGCGCGGATCGAGATAGCCCCGGCGGAACTCGACCGCGCGCTCCGGCGCGAGACGGTGGACGAACTCGCACGGCGCTTCCGCGCGCTCGGCTTTCGCTATGTCACGCTCGACCTGCACGGCTACCGCACGGGCGCGATGAACGAGGTCTTAAATAGCACTCAACTCTCAGCGGTCCGCACTCAGCCCGATGAAAAAATAGCCGGAAGCTGAGTGCTGACCGCTGAGAGCCTTTTTTGGAGATGACAATGGCTAACCCGATGGTAGACGACACGAGGCGCGTGCGGGAGGAAAATCCCTTCGAGTCCATGATGGAGCGCTTCGACCGCGCGGCGAAGCTGCTTGATCTCAATCCAGACCTGTACGCCGTGATGCGCGTGCCGAACAGGGAATTGAAAGTCTATATTCCCGTCCGGATGGACTCGGGGCGAATCGAGGTCTTCGAGGGTTATCGCGTGCAACACAACTTCGCGCGCGGGCCGGCGAAGGGCGGCATCCGCTACGCGCCCGACGTGACGATTGATGAGGTGCGAGCGCTGGCGGCATGGATGACTTGGAAGTGCGCGGTGGTGAACGTCCCCTTCGGCGGCGGGAAGGGCGGCGTGATCTGCGACCCTATTCTGATGTCGCTGGGCGAGCTTGAGCGCATGACGCGGCGCTACGCCGCCGAACTCATAGACTTCATCGGCCCGGAGAAGGACGTGCCCGCTCCCGACATGAACACCAACGAGCAGACGATGGCATGGATCATGGACACCTACTCGATGCACGCGCGCCATACGGTCAACGCCGTCGTCACGGGCAAGCCCGTTGACCTCGGCGGCTCGCGTGGGCGGCGCGAGGCGACCGGGCGCGGCCTGCTCTTCGTCGTCAACGAGGCGATCAAGCGATTAAAGATGACGCCGCCGGAAACGCGCGTCGTCGTTCAGGGGTCGGGCAATGTCGGCGGCATCGGCGCGCGACTCTTGCACGAGGCGGGCTACAAAGTCGTCGCCATATCGGACATCTTCGGCGGGATTTATAACAAGGACGGGATAGACACCCCCGCCGCGCTGACGCACCTGCAAAAAACACGCTCTTTCGACGAGTTCCCCGGCGTCGAGCGCGTCACAAACACGGAACTGCTCGAACTCGAATGTGACGTGCTCGCCCCCTGCGCGACCGAAAACCAGATTACTTCGGACAACGCGGACCAAATCAGGTGCCGCATTTTGGCCGAGGGAGCGAATGGGCCAACGACCGCCGCCGCCGACCAAATCCTGCATAACAAAGGCATTTTCGTTATTCCGGATATCCTCGCCAACGCGGGGGGCGTCACCGTCTCATACTTCGAATGGGTCCAGAACCGGATGGGTTATTACTGGCGCGAGGACGTGGTTAACGAGCGCCTGCAAGATATAATGGTCGCCAGTTTCAACGATGTGGCGAAGTATGCCGAGACGCATTCGGTGGACACACGGACGGCTGCCTACATGCTGGCAATTGACCGGGTGGCATATGACACACGGATGCGGGGCATCTATGCGTGACAAAAAAGTGTAATGATTTTTCACGGTAAGTGGTGAAAATGTCTTGATTTCCGTGCTGATGTAGAGTATGGTCTGGCGGCAAATGATGCACCAGAGGCGGAGTGCGTGTAGGGTCAATGGCAATGCACCTCGCAACGCTTCGGGTAGATGAGATTGACATGGCGCATCTGTTTTCGTATAAGCAGAAGCGCAAAAGTTAAGCAGTTAGGATTTTCAGTTGAGAGGCGCCGGAGAGGCAGTGCAAGAGCGCCCGCGGAATGCCGGACAGGCGTCCCAGCTCCTCTCGCTGCACCGCTCCAAATCTACAAGACATAACGGTCGAGGGCGGTAGCAGTTTTACTTTGACTTCAGGGTTTGTACGCTTGTAGTTTGGAGCGCCCACGTCCTTCGCACGTATTTTCGAGCGAAGGGCTAGGTTGCCCCCTTCCGCAACTTTATAAACTCATTTCGCAGGAGGAATGCGATGAGATTCGCGAGAAGAGCGCTCTTCGCCGCGCTCGCCACAACTTTACTGGTGTCGGCAGTGACGGCCCAAACGCTCAGGCCGGAGAACGACCCGAGGAACCAGGCACCGACAGTTGGCACTGGCGGCCCTCCCGGAGGACCAACCGGGCTTTTCACCATCTACGACGGCGACACGCTGCGTAAGGGTGAGTACACCTTCAGCATCGGCTACAGCAATTATGACCGTGACCCCGGCGATGTTGACATCGCCGAGGTGCCGCTCAGCTTCAACATCGGCATCAACGACTACCTGGAGTTGTTCTTCAACACGACGGGTTATCGTGGGGTGAAGGTGAATAATCCGAGACACCTGTCGAGCTTTTACCTACCGAACACACAGCTCTTTTTCGGTTCGGGGCCGGCCACGCTCGGCAGCGGCGCGGCCATCATTTTGGCGCCGCTCCGCGTCAGCGGCCCGACGGTCGGCACTGGCGCCGTGTTCCGTCCGGCGCGTAATCAGGGCTTCGTGCAGTTCCCGTTCGTCGGGGGCAACGGGCCGAATCTGGGCCTGACCGGAAACAACATCGCACCACCTTTCGTCAGTCGCCTCGGCGCGGCGGTCGATCAGGGCGGCGGCACTTTTGGCCCGGCGGCGAACTTCCCCGGCTATGGCTCGCCCTGCGGCAGCATCCTGCCGGGCATCGTGCTCACGACGCGGACGATTCCGCCCAACCTGACATTTAACACGCTGACCGTTCCCGACCTGTTTACGACCTGCCCGTCGTACCTGCCCGATGCTCCTTTCATCAGCAGGCTCTACGGCGAGTCGTCGTTCGGGACGATGAATATCGGGGCGAAGATTCGGTTCACCGAGCCGGACAACCCGCTTGGCGTGGGTCTCATTCCGTTCTGGCGCTTTTATCTGGATAAGGCGGACGACCAGTCGGGCTTCAACCAGCTTCAGCGCGGTGCTAGCCCCGGCGGCGCCATCGGCGACTTCGGTCTGATCGGTTTCGTCAGCGGGCGTCTGAGCCGTTCGGTGAACCTGTCGGCCAACTTCGGCTACATCGTCAACAGCAATCCGAAGTCCGAAGCCTTCGGCGGCGGCGATGTTTCGCTGCTCGACCGGCCTGATGAATTTGTGGCGGGCGTCGGTTTCGACTTCCCCGTGAACAAACACTTCCAGCCTATCCTCGAACTGAAGTCGGTTCACTATGCTGGCGGTCGCACACCAAACTCTTTCCCGAACAACCCGGTGGACTTTCTGGGCGGCGTGCGCGTCTATCCACGCCGCTGGTTCGGCTTCAGCGCGTGGTATCGCGCGCACCTGAACCAGCAGGGTGACCGCCTCTTCAACGATGCGACTTTCCCGGCTGGCTTTAGGGAGTCGAGCGACGCGCACGGTTATGGTTTCCAGGTCTGGGCCGGTCGCCGCAATGAGCGCGCCCCGACCATCTTCCCGAACCAGCCGCCGACCGTGTCCCTCTCCTCTTCATCGAGCAGGATTGTTCTCGCGGCGGAATGCGGGACGGGTGAGAGGCCCTCGGAGAGTTGCACGCCGACCAATCCGTCCGTCAATCTTTCGGCGACGGCGACCGATCCGGACGGCGATACGCTGCTCTACACGTACTCAACGACGGGCGGACGCATCACGGGCGATGGCCCGAACGCAACGCTCGACCTGACGGGTGTGGCTCCCGGCACGTACACCGTGACGGTGGAAGTTGACGACGGCTGCGGCTGCGTCGCCTTCACCTCGACGACGGTGACGGTCGAGCGCTGCCCGTGCGATGCGATTCCGACGACGCCGACGTGCCCGACGGTTAACGTGAGCTGCCCGAATGACGTTGAGGGTGGTCAAACCGTTAAGTTCACTGCCAGTGTTTCGGGCGGTGATCCGAACGTGACGCCGACCTATAATTGGAGGGTCAGTGCCGGCAGCATCGCCAGTGGCCAAGGCACCGACACCATCACGGTTGACACGAATGGCCTACCGGGTAACTCTTCGGTAACCGCGACCGTTGACGTGGGCGGCTACGACCGTAGTTGTTCGACTTCTGATGATTGCACGACGGGCATCCGTGTTTCGCCGGACGCAAGAAAGATTGACGAGTACGGGAACATCAGGTTCAACGATGAGAAGGCCCGTCTCGACAACCTCGCCGTCGAACTGCAAAACGACCCGACCGCGCAGGGCTACATCATCTGCTACGGCGGTAGGGTTGGACGTGCGGGCGAGGCGCAGGCTCGTTGCGACCGCGCGAAGAACGACCTCGTCACGCGGCGCAGCATCTCGGCTGACCGCATCGTGACGGTGGACGGCGGCTACAGGGAGAACCTGACGGTCGAACTCTGGGTTGTGCCTTCGGGCGCGAACGCGCCGGCTGCTAACCCGTCCGTTGACCCGAGCGAGGTGCGAACCACCCGTCGGCCAGCGCGTCGCCGCGGTCGCCGTGATGACGACGAGTAATTCAACCCTTTAACTCGCGCTCAGAATCCTGACGCGCGACCTCTTCCGAACGCGGGCGGTGACTTCCGAAAGGAGCGCCGCCCGCTTCGCTTTTCCAACGAAACACGGGATTTGCGGGTACAACCGGCCCCACCGAGGCGGCATCCTAGAGACGCGGCGCGGCGCCCTTCTCCCTACCGAAATTTGCAAACAAAACCGTGGTATGTATTATTGAGTGTGGCGACGCGGCGGATGTCCGCCACGTGCGAAGACGAATTTCAAACTTCTCAAACCCTTTGATAACTGGAAGGCTCGATGAAAAAAAACTGCTTGCTCCTAGTGTTGCTCACGCTGATAATTTCCACCTCGACCGTTTCCTTCGCCGTCTCCCCCGACGGCAACGACGCAGAGGCCGAAGCCCAGCGTCTGATGGGATGGAACGTGACGGGGCCGACGGGCGGCGACGTGCGCTCGCTCGTCATTGACCCGCAAGACCCGCGGCGCATTTACTTCGGCACGATTGACGGGCAGATTTACACCTCCGGTGACGGCGGGCAGATGTGGGAGCGTCTGGCGGGCTTCAACCGTCCCAGCCTTCTCATTGACAACATCATCGTTGACGCGCGCGATTCGCGCACGATCTATGCTGCCGCGCACCGCCACAAAGAGCCGGGCGGCTTTTTCAAGACGACCGACGGCGGCAAGACGTGGCGCGAATCCGAGCAGTTCAAAACCGAAGCCATCCACTCGCTCACGCAGTCACCCTCTGACCCCGATATACTGCTCGTCGGCACCAACCGCGGCATCTTCCGTTCAAAGGACGCGGGCGAGACGTGGGAGCAACTACAAACCGCCGCGACGCCCGGTCTCATCAACATCGAGTCGCTCGCCGTTGACCCGCGCGACGCGAACACCATCTACGCGGGCACGTGGTATCTGCCCTATAAGACGACCGACGGCGGCCAGAACTGGAGCATCACGAAGACCGGCATCATTGACGATTCGGATATCTTCGCCATCGAGATTGACTCGAGCAACCCCGACCACGTCATCATGTCCGCGTGCAGCGGCATCTACGAGACGCGCAACGCCGGCGCGCAGTGGCGCAAGGTGAACGGCATCCCCTCGCAATCGCGCCGCACGCGCGCCATTCTTCAGAACCCCGCGAAACCGGAGATCGTCTACGCCGGGACGACCGAGGGCTTCTGGCTCTCCGCCAATGGCGGCAACGACTGGAAGGTGACAACCAATCGCCAGAACTTCGAGGTCAACGCCATCGCCGTCCACCCGAAGAACCCGGAGACGGTCTACATCGGCACGAACAACTATGGGGTGATGATCTCGCGCGACGGTGGGCGCAACTTCGCGCCGTCGAACGAAGGCTATTCGGGCCGCCGCGCTTACTCGATCCTGCCCGACCGCGAGCAGCCCGGACGCATCTACGCGACCACGATCAACACCGCGACCGGCGGCGGCTATTTCTACATCAGCGAAGACAGCGGCGAGACGTGGCGACTCTCCGCGCGCAACATGCCGTATCGCCTGATCGCCTACTCGATTCTGCAAGATCGGAGCGACGGGAACATCATCTACCTCGGCACGAACTACGGCCTCTATCGCTCGACGGATCGCGGCGCGTCGTGGGCGCCGATGGGCGCGCCGAAGTCGAAAGCCCCGGTCAAAAAGAAGAGAGGACGGGCATCGCGCACACTGGAAGCCGCGAGCGTGCCGGAAGTGCCACGCCCCTCGGCGGATGCGAACGTGAAGCGAGCGCAGGCGTCGCTCAACCTCGCGGGCTACGACGTGGGCGTTGCGGACGGCATAGCAGGCACACGCACCGTCACGGCCATCAGAAAGTTTCAGTCCGACAAGCGTATCCCCATCACGGGCCGACTCGACGCGGCGACGCTGACGGCGCTCGGTCTCGGCGGGGGCGCACAGTCGGCGGGGGCGACTGCCGACTCGTTGCAGACCGCGCCGGTTTTCCTGACCGACACGATCAACGCGCTTGCCTACGACTATAACGAGCAGGAAGAGAAGTTTGGCATCCTCGCGGCAACGAACGCGGGTCTCTTCCGCACCGACGATCTGACGAAGGGCTGGGAACGAGTGCCTTACGGAACCGGGTTTGACTTCCGCACGCTCTGCATCTCGACGAGTATTGAAAAACCTTCGACCCTCTTCGTCGGCACGGCCACGTCCGGCGTCCTCGTCACGCGCGATGGCGGCCAGACGTGGACGCAGGTGCGGGGCATCCCCGCCGATGCGCCCGTCAACGTTATCGAGCAAGACCCGAAGCGCTCGGCCTATGTTTACGCGGGGACGACGCAGACGCTCTACGTTTCGCACGATGGCGGTGAGCGTTGGCTGCGGCGGGGCGGTGGTCTGCCGCTCGGCAGCTTCACGAGCATTCTCATCAACCCCGACAACCCGGACGAGCTTTACGCCGGCAACGCATATGAGCGCGGCGGTCGCGTCTTCTCGACGAGCGAGGGCGGCGGTGTCTTCCGCTCGCCGGACGCCGGCATGACGTGGCAGCGGCTCGACCCGCAGCTTCCGAGCCGTCGCGTCTGGGCGCTCGCGCTCGACCCGCACGACAGCGGCAGAGTCTTCGTCGGCTCACACTCGGCGGGCGTCCTCATCGCGCGGCGCGACACGGGCGCTGCCGCGTCGAGCAAATAGGAAAGGGTGAGAGGGGAAAAGGAAAGAGGGTGAAGTGGGATCGCGAAATCCCACTTCACCCTTTGCTCTTTTCCCCCGCTCTTGTCTTGACACACAGTCGCGGTGGCGTGTAAATTGCGTCCCTACCTGGAAATATTAGCAGGTGATTGGCGGGTCACGCGGGTGATCCACGGGCAGAGGATGTTTGAAACTATTGTCAGCCAGAGTTTATAAATCACAACGGCTCACGAACCCCCGCCTTAACTCTACCGTCATCCGTCAATCATCCGTCGCTACTTTTTTAGCAGGCATCAACGAATCGCGCCCGCGCGCCGACTTCTCGCGCGAGCTGTGCTTAACGTTGACGCCGGCACTGGGTAAGCGTTAGAAGCTTTTGCGGAGCGTCGAATCTTTACCAGCAGGAGTCCGAGTCCACAATGTCAACTGAAGAAACCAAGCCGGCCAACGGCGAAACCATGAACGAGCAGGCCGTGCCCGAAACGGCGGCGAGTGAATCATCCGCCAGCGGCGAGAATTCCGCGCCGCAGCCTACAACCTCTTCGACCGGCGCTTCGACCGCCGCCACACCAGCCGCCGAGACATCGGATGTCGGCGAGACAACAGCCGCGCCCGCTCCAGCGGACGTTCCTGCTCCTGTCGAGCACGCGCCGGCGCAGGCTTCCGCTGAAGAGGCTGATGAGGAAGACGAAGGGCGCGGGTCCGGCGGCGGCGATTTCGACTTCGGCGCCATCCTCGATCAGTACGAACAGGAACAGGCTGCCTTTCAGGAAGGCTCGGTCGTGCGCGGCACGGTCGTCGGCATCACCGAGCGCGGCGTCGTCATTGACTTCGGCTTCAAGTCCGAGGGCATCGTTCCGCAGGAAGAGTTCACCGATAACGGAGAACTTTCGGTCAAACGCGGCGACGAGGTCGAGGTGCTCATCAAGAGCATGGAGTCGCAAGAGGGCGTGCCTATCCTCTCGCGCGCGGACGCCGTTCGTATGCGCGCGTGGGACGATCTCGAAAAAGCTTACCGCGACGGCACACCCATCAAGGGACGCATCACTGAGCGCGTCAAGGGCGGTCTGCGCGTGGATGTTGACGGCGTGGCGGCCTTCCTGCCCGGCTCTCAGGTTGACGTGCGACCCATCCGCAACCTCGAAAGTTTGCGTAATCAGGAGATTGAGGCGAAGGTCATCAAGCTCAACCGCAAACGCTCGAACGTCGTGCTCTCGCGCAAGGCCATTCTTGAGCAGGACAACGAATCGAAGAAGGGTGAGACGCTCGACAACCTCGAAGAGGGCATCATCGTCGAGGGACAGATTAAGAACCTGACCGACTATGGCGCTTTCGTTGACCTCGGCGGCATTGACGGTCTGCTCCACGTCACGGATATGTCTTGGGGCCGGCTGCAAAACCCGGCGGAAATTTTCCGCGTCGGCGAAAACGTGCAGGTCAAAGTTCTCAAGTTCGACCGCGAGCGCGAGCGCGTCTCGCTAGGCTTCAAGCAACTCCTGCCCGACCCGTGGGAATCGGTCGCGGAGCGCTTCCCATCAGGGATGCGCCTGCAAGGCAAGATCGCCAGCGTCACCGACTACGGCGCTTTTATCGAACTCGAAGCCGGTGTTGAAGGTCTCGTCCATGTCTCCGAAATGACTTGGTCGAAACGCATGAAGCACCCGAGCAAGCTCGTCAACATCGGCGAGACGGTGGACGTGGAGGTGCTCGGCGTTGACACGAAGGCGCGGCGCATCAGCCTCGGCATGAAGCAGACGCAGCCGAACCCGTGGGAGACTCTGCGGGAGCGTTATCACATCGGCGACCGCGTGCGCGGGCGCGTCCGCAACCTGACCGACTTCGGCGCCTTCGTCGAGGTTGAGGACGGAGTGGACGGACTCGTCCACGTCTCGGACATCTCTTGGAACAAACGCATCAAGCACCCCGGCGAAATTCTGAAGAAGGGGCAGGAGATCGAGGCCGTCATCACGAATATTGATTCGGAGAACCGTCGCCTCTCGCTCTCGATCAAGGACATGGAGCCGAGCGCGTGGGAGAAGTTCATCGGCGAACACAAGCCGGGCGACATCGTCCACGGCCATATCACGCGCTTCGCTAATTTCGGCGCCTTCGTCGAACTGGCGGAGGGGTTGGAGGGGCTGTGCCACGTCTCGGAGTTGTCCGAAGACCGCGTGGAGAAGCCCGAAGACGCCGCGCAGATCGGGCAGGAGATGGAGTTCCGCATTCTTCGCATCGAGCAGGAGTCGAAGAAGATCGGTCTCTCGCACCGCGCCGCCAAAACGGATGAGCCGATCATGGACGTGAAGCAATACTCGTCCGATGCCGGGAGCGGCATGGCGAGCTTAGGCGAGTTGGCCGATTTCTTCCAGAACCGCCCTGCGCCCGCCTCAACGGTCGAAGAAAACGAAGAGGGCAAGGAAGACGTTGAGGCGACGGAAAACGTCGAGAGCGCGGAGAGCAATGCGAGCACGGAAAACGTCGAGGCCACGGAGAGCGTCGAGACCACGCAGAGCGTCGAGACCACGCAGAGCGTCGAGGCCACGGAGAGCGTCGAGGCCACGGAGAACACGGAGGGGACGGAAAACGAAGAAAACGGCTGACCGAAGTCGGCCAGCATCCTCTTCCACGCGCCGCGTCAACCAGTTGACGCGGCGCGTTTTTTCTTGTCACACGTCGCCCATCAGCAGTCACGTCTCGGCGGCTAAACCATTGGCCGCACGGACATTTAGCCCTTGCTCGCCGTCCTCCTTTCTGTTACTTTACAGCCCATCCCGTGAGACTTAAAAGTACATCCGCCCTGCCCGGAGTTTTTGAGTGAGCCGTTGAAGAGGTGACAAACGCATGACGAAAGCAGAACTGGTCGAAGACGTGGCGCGCGCCGCCGAGTTGACCAAGAAGGATGCCGAGCGACTGGTCGAGATCGTCTTCGAGAGCATCATTGACACGCTGAATCACGGCGAGAAGATCGAACTGCGTGGCTTCGGCAGTTTCCGCGTCCGCGAGCGCGGCGCGCGGCGCGGACGGAACCCCAAGACCGGCGACCCGGTGGACATCCCCGCCAAGCGCGTCCCCTACTTCAAGCCGGGCAAAGAGCTGAAAGAGTTGATTAACGAAGAATCGCCCGCCCCTTCCGATTCCTCAACTTCTCCAACCTCGGACGCGACCAGCACGGAGGCGCCTTCCGACAGTGAACAGGGTGGAGGCGAGATGCCGCCTTTGATGTGACCCGCAAGCTTGCGCGGCGGGCGGTAGGTGAGACGTGGATAGGCTTTACACCCCATGGCGGTATGAGTACATCAAGGGCGCGAGCGGCGAGAAGAGCGGCTACGGCTCATCCTGCGTCTTCTGTTCGCTCCCCGCGCGCGGCGACGACGAGCAGGTCTTCATCCTCCACCGCGCCGAATTCAATTACATCATCCTCAACATCTACCCTTACTCAAGCGGACACCTCATGATCGTTCCCTTCGAGCACACCGCCGACTTCTCCAATCTCCCGAAACAGATTGCCGACGAGATGTTTGACCTCGCCCGTCGCGCCCACGCCGTCCTCGACGAAATCTATCATCCCCACGGCTTCAACCTCGGCATCAACCTCGGCCAGTCCGCCGGGGCCGGCGTCGCCGACCACCTCCACATGCACGTCGTGCCACGCTGGACGGGCGACGCCAACTTCATGACCACCATCGGCGAAACGCGCGTCCTCCCGGAAGACTTACAAACTACATTCGCACAATTAAAAGGGCGATTCTAAAGAGTAAAGGTGTGCGGTTAGCACTCAACCGCGCCGCGCCAGTGGAAGGATGCGTGCTCTTGATCTTCCTTCGTCCAGGACGATCAAAGCTCCGTCTTCAAGCAAAGACTCGTATTCACGCAATGCCGCTATGACAATCCCTTCCAAGTGAGCGGGCGATACGTCTTGTGTGCGTACTTGATCACGCTCGGGCTTTCCGCCTGCGTCAAAGCCAGCATCGTGCCGAAGTCGAGATCATGGGTGAAAACGACGTAGCTGTTGTCGCGCGCCCAGTCCATCACTGTTTGATCGATGGCGCGCGGATCGCCGATGGATGACCAGTGTATTGCGTTTAACCCGCTTCGGGTAAATACCTCCACCCAATCCGGCGAGAGATTCATGTCAATGAGAACCTTCATGCCGTAGCCAGAGGCAGTTCGATCTCTTCAGCGCGCCACGCCGCATATGCTAAGGCTTCGCGCAAGTCTTCTTCTTCGAGGTACGGATATGATTTCAGGATGTCCTCAAAGGTGTGCCTTGACGCCAACAGCCCAACGACGGTCCCAACCGTCACTCGCAGGCCGCGAATGCAAGGCTTCCCGCCCATGACTTGGGGATTCAATGTGATTCGTGTCAGATGTTTCATAATGAAATTATAGGCCAGATTACCAGACCTGAGTAATGGAGAGTTGCACTCTCCAAGGCTCTACGGGCGACGCCAACTTCATAACCACCATCGGCGAAACGCGCGTCCTCCCGGAAGACCTCAAGATGACCTATAGCAAACTAAAGGGACGTTTCTAACCGACGGGATTGAGGCATGACGTGCTGGCAGCATCTTCTGATCCGGGCGCGTTGTTAAAGAGCGTCAAAGAAATTTTCAAAAATGCTTTCTATGTCGCGTGAGCCGTGTCACACTCGCAGGACTTCAATTCCATCTTCAAACGGTTGATAAAAGATGAAGTAGTTTTTGACCGCAAAGCTTCGTAGATTAACCAGCAGTGCACCCTGCTCTCGCCCCATCTCAGGATAATCGCTCAAGATGGCGAACTTGCTTATAATGTCCTTGACGATCTTATTCGCCGCCTCTAGGTTGTGTTCAGCGATATATGACCAGATGCCTTTCAAATCTTCTTCGGCAGCGGCGCCGATTCTGACAGCTCGCATCACTATTTCCCCGAAGTATCCCGTCTTTCTTGTCCCTGCCTGATAATTTCATCTGAGAAGGCGTCGAGGGCAGCATCCGTCGTGAAGCCGGCAAACTGCCCTTGTTGAATGTCCTCGACGCCGCGCATTATCTCCCGGCGTAAGGCTCCCATCCCTGCCTCTTTAGCTTTAAGCAAGCGCAAACTCTCCATAATAACTTCGTCGGCGGATTTATACGCGCCGCTTCTGACCTTTTCATTTATCAGTTCTTCAAGCTCGTCGGTTAGCGTGATGGTCATTGATCTTCCTTACTCCTTATTTTCAGCATCGCGCGATTAAGCTCTCTTGAGCCTTAAGATTCAAGGCAGCCACTCAAACGCGCGGCGCCCTGTTGGACAAAACAATCAATTTGATCTCCGTTTACGTTATGTTGAGAAGTAACCTAACTTTTGCCTTTGCTGGTTAACGCCTCGTCTTCGACCTCGCCGCCCTTGCTGATCGGGACTTCGGAGGGGCGGCGGTAGCCGATGCCGCGCTCTTCGCTGTCAATTTCGGGGCGGGGAAGCGGCGGTGGCTGGTCGTGGCCGAGCGAGGGCGGGTTGAAGCCGGGGTAGTCTATGCGCGCGTGGTAGATGGCGATGAGCGAGGCGATGACGGACTCGCGTAGTTTGGTCAGTTCGCGCATGGTGAGATGGCACTCGTCGAGTTGGCCGTCGCTGACGATGGACTCGAAGATTTTAGCGACGATGGTACGGATGTTTTCGGGGTCGGGGCGCGCAAGCGAGCGCGCGGCGGCCTCGCACGAGTCGGCGAGCATCATCACAGCGGCCTCTTTCGACTGCGGCTTGGGGCCGGGGTAGCGGAACTCGGCCTCGTCCACGACCTCTCCTTCGGCGGCGCAGGACTGCGCCTTGCGTAAGAAGAAGTGGAGCGTGCGCGTGCCGTGGTGCTGCGGGATGAAATCAGCGATCTGGCGTGGGAGGTTGATCTCCTTCGCCAGTTTCTGACCGTAAGAGACGTGGCTCGTAATGATGCGCGCGCTCTGTGTGGGGCGTAGCCGGTCGTGCGGGTTGTCGCCGGATTGGTTCTCCACGAAGTAGTCGGGCGCGCCGAGTTTGCCGATGTCGTGGTAGAGCGCGCCGATCCGGGCGAGCAGGGGATTGGCGCCGATGGCGCGGCACGCCTCTTCCGCAAGATGCCCGACGGCGTGTGAGTGCTGGTTCGTGCCCGGCGCGCGTAGCGCGAGTTGGCCGAGCACAGGCAGGTCCGCGTTCGACAGCTCCAAAAGTTTCACGTCCGTCAGGATGCCGAAGAGAGATTCGTTGATGGGCAGTCCGCCCGCGGTGAAGACCGCCGTCAAAAAGCCTCCGGCGAGGCCGCAACCGGCGGCGAGCAGAATGGCGTTGAGCGTCAGCGGTTGCTGCGCGGCGAGCATCACGGCGAGCGCGAGGATGATATTGACGCAGCCTGCGATGAGGCCCGCCTGCGTGACGGACTGGCGCTCGGTGTAGCGACCGAAGCCGTAGATTGCGGCGGCGGAAGAGGCGAGCGAGAAACAGGTGATGAAAGTCCCGCCGGGCGCCAGTATGCCGGCAAAGATGGCCGACAGGACGGCGGTGATGAGCGCGAGCTGCGTGTCAACGAGCGTGGCGACAAGAAGCGCGGCGGCGGCGAAGGGGATGGCGAAGCCCCAGATCATCACGTCGTTCATTGGGGCGCGCATCGAGTGAGAGGCGATTGATTCGGCGATGAAGAAGCCGGTTCGCATCAAGATGAGTTGGACGAGCACGGAGAGGCCGACGAGCGTGAAGGCGCGCGCGTGCGTGAGCGGCAGCGCGGTAATTGTGCTGCGGTACTCGGTAAAGCGCCACGCGGCGAAGTAGAGCGCGCAGGAGATAAGGAAGAGGCCGATGAAGTGCTGTGGGCGGCGCTCGGTGCGGCTGTAATCGCGCAGGGCTGAGAATTGCGCGAGCATCTGCGGAGTCACGGTGTCGCCGGCGCGGGCGATGGTCTGGTTGCGTTTGAGGATAATGAAGGTTGGCCGGACAGATTGCGCGGCCTCCTCGCGCCTCGCCTCAGTCGCGGGGTTGTTATAGGCGACGTTGGATTTCAGCAAGGGCGCGGCGGCGGAGGCGAGCGCCTCGCGTTCGGCAAGCTTCCAGTCGTTGTGTCCAAGGATGCGACTACGCAAGCTCTCGCGCGCGGCGGGGAGCGAGAGGAATTGACGCTCCGACGGGTTGACGGTGGTCTCCGTGCCGGTGCGCGTGTCAACCAGACGCATCTCGCCGCTCACGTATTTGGCGTCGGCCTCTTCAAAGATGTATGCGCCTCCCACCTCGCGGATCATGCGCGTGAGAGTTTCGAGCCTCCAAGAGTCAAAGTTTTGTGCGGTTACGGCGCGGGCAATTGCCACTTTGTCGGAGCCTTCGCCCGGCCAGACAAACTCGCCGCGATCCGTATTGCCGTTCGCGTTGAGGTTGGTGTCCGCGTCGCGCCGCCGCGCCTCCGTCTGTTGTTTGAGTGTTATCCATGAGGCGCGGAAACTCTGGGCCGCATACTCGCCCATCGTCGAGTCGAAATTCCAGACGGAGGGCGTGCGGCGGCGCGCGGCTTCCCGTCGGCGTCCGGTCTCGCTCACGTCTTCGGAGGTGATGTCGGCGGGCGCGGTCACGTCCGTATTGACAATGTCGCCCTCTTTGTAGGCTTCAGCCGTCGGCAGCAGCGTGCGCGTGCGTGCGAGCAGCAGCGTGGTCAGCAGGGCGAGTGTGAAGAAGCCGATCAGGAAGCGCGTCGTCGGGCGGAACCAGTTGAAGACGCGCGCGAGGGCGCGGAAAAAGCCGAGTCGTAGTGCTCCGAGCGGAGAGATGAAGCGCGGGCGCCGCCCGTGGCTCTTTTTGCTCATGGGATTCACCGTGTAAAGACTTCAGGTTCGGCTGTGGCTTCAAGCGAATGATGCGCGGCGGCTGGCCCGCGCCCGGCAGCCAGATCACGCGCGAGAATTTCGCCGGCTCGTTCGATCAACGGGCGCAGGGACGCGGGGCTGAGGGCGGAGACAGCGATGCACTCGCGCCCGCCGTCGTGACAGGCTTGACGCAGGAGCGCTTCGAGGTCTCCGGGTGGAAGCAGGTCGGTCTTGTTGAAGACGACGAGCCGCGGCACTGAAGTGTGGCCGAGGTCATTCAGGATTCTTTCGACCGATTCGACCTGCTGTTGCCAGCGTGGGTTCGAGGCGTCAATGAGGTGGACGAGCAGATCGCTCTCATCAATCTCTTCGAGCGTGGCGCGAAAGGCGGCCAGAAGGTCGGGCGGCAGGTCGCGGATAAAGCCGACCGTGTCGTTGATGATAACTTCGTGCTCGCGCGGCAGGCGCAGGCGGCGCGAGGTCGGGTCGAGCGTGGCGAACATCCTTTGCTCGGCGAGCACCGTGCTCGCCGTGAGCGTGTTCAGCAGCGTTGACTTGCCCGCGTTCGTGTAGCCGACAATGGAGATGACGGGCAACTCTCGCCGCGTGCGTTCCTTGCGGCGCTGCTGTCGGCGCATGCGTTGCGCTTCGATCTCTTTTTCGAGCCGGTTGATGCGGTCGCGCACGCGGCGGCGGTCGGTTTCCAGCTTGGTCTCGCCGGGGCCGCGCCCGCCGATGCCACCCGCGAGGCGCGAAAAGGCCGAGTCCTGCCCGGCGATGAGGCGCGGCAGCATATATTTTAACTGCGCCAGCTCAACCTGTATTTTGCCGTCGCGCGTCTGTGCGCGCTGCGCGAAGATGTCGAGGATGAGTTGAGCGCGATCAATGACTTTGAGGTCGGTCGCTTCCGAAATCGAGCGCACCTGCGCGGGCGACAACTCGCGGTCGAAGACGATCAAGTCCGCGCCGAGACGGAGCGCGCGCACGATCAACTCGTCGAGCTTGCCTTTGCCGAGCACGGTGCGCGGGTCAACGTTCTGGCGGCGCTGGATAATCTCGTTCAGGACGACGACACCGGCGGACGCCGCTAGTTCGCGCAGTTCCGCCATTGATTCTTCGGACCCGCTGACGGAACCCGTGGTGACGCCGACGAGGATGGCGCGGTCACGCACCGTCGCGCGGCGCGTCGAGAGACGGACGCGGGCCAGTTCCTCTTCAAGCGAGTTGATGAGTTCGAGGAAGTCCACGTCGAGCTGAGAAGGGACAGGCGCTTCCAAAAAGGCGTAAGGCGCGGCGTGTTCGCCATCGTCAACCTCTTCGGCGGTCGTCGGCAGCAGGTGCGCGGCGCGCACCCTGCCGGGCAGCCCCGTGCGCTCGTCAACGTTGATCGCAACCATCAGGTCGAGACGGAGCAGCGCGAGGTCGTTCAAATCGTCCTGCGTCAACTCTTCACCGCGCAGGTGCGTGTGGACGCAGCGCAGCCCGCGGAAGCGCCCTTCGGCGACGCGCGTTCGTTTCAGGTCGGGCAATTCGATACGGCGCGCGTCGCCGATGACGACATATTCGACGTAACCCTTGCGATCAATGAGCGCGCCGAGTTGGCGGCGAGTCTCGTGCGACAGCTCGGACAACTGGCGCGCGAACTCCGGCGTGACGACCTGCTGGGGCGCGATGCGCCGCGAGTAGAGCTTCTCGATGCGGCGGAGCTGGTTCGGTTTCAGCCCCTGCGTGTTACCGTGTACGTTACCGATTTCCTGATCCTCCTGTCACCGTGTCCGAAGTTTCACCGCGCGCGAAAACGCTAAAACACGCGCCGTGCCACACACATGCGGCACGGCGCATCTCGTCTGGCCTCAAGTTAGAAAAAGAGTGAAGCGAGCGGTTGGAATCGGACGCTGTTCGAGTCTACAAAACTGCGTTGTCGCCCTTTGCGGGAGCACTAGATTTGGTTGCTCTGAGCATCACGCGTTTCTTCCCAATAGACGTTATCGGGAAGGCGCGTTTAGTGGTTAAACTGCGGGCGAGTATAGCACAGCGGGCGGAGACGCAAGCAGAAAAACGAGATGGACTTTGAGAAGAGCGGAGACTTGTTGACGGTCATCTCACATTTCGCCGGGAGCGCGGGCGAGCCGCTGCGCTCCCGGCTTGAGCCGGTTGATGGCTCCTTTCTCAAATGCTGGTTGATGCGCTTGTGATTTGCCACTTCATAGACAGTCCCAGCGCCACCGTCGTATGATGAGGACACCGTTCGCGCACTGACAAAGACAGATTGAGATTTGAAATCTCGCACGTGAGATTGCCGGTCTCAAAACTCGAATTTCTCAACTGGCGCGGCGATAAGCTTGGCGTCGGGAGGATAGATGAGTAAGGGAAGGATTGAACGTGTTGACCCCGCGGCGGCGATTCCGGGCGGCGAGGTCGCCGTCGAGTGTGTGGACTACGACACAAGCCGCCCGCATGAGTGCCGTGCGTTGTTCGATGGTGCAAGCGCGCGGATGGTCGGCGCCAGCCCCCAGCGCGTGCTGGCGATTGTACCGGAGACGAGCGAAGGCGGCTCGGTCGAGGCCGTTCTCGAAGGCTCCGAAGGGCGGCGCACAAGCGCGGCGCGGGTCGTCGTGGGCCGCAAGCTTGCCGAGGATTTGCACCTCGTCGCCAACCCGGCCTTCGACCCGGATGACGGCTCGCTCTACGTCACGCGTTCGGGGTCGCGCGGGCAGCGGATGCCCGTCTCGATTTTGCGAATTGACACGCAGGGCGACCTGCACAGCCTGCACGGCGAGGTCGCAAACCCCACGGGCATGGCCTTCGACAGCACGGGGCAGATGTTCGTCACGAGCCGCATGGACGGCACGGTCTACCGCCTGACGCCGTTCCACGAAGTCGTCGCGTTCGCGCGTAACCTCGGCGTGGCGACGGGCCTCGCCTTCGACCGCTTTGATCGTATGTATGTCGGCGACCGCACGGGCACGATTCATCGCGTCAACGGCGTCGGCGATGGCGAAGTGTGGGCGCTGCTGGAGCCTTCGGTCGCCGCCTATCACATGGCCTTCGGGCCGGACGGCGGGTTGTACGTCACGGGGCCGACCGTGTCGAGCTTCGACGCGGTAACGCGCGTTGACGAAGACGGGCGCACGAGCGTCTTCTATCGAGGCTTGGGCCGTCCGCAGGGCCTCGCTTTCGACCACGACGGCAACCTCTACGTCGCGGCTTCCTTGCGCGGACGGCGCGGCATCGTTCGCATCTCGCCCGACGCGCGCCGCGCTGAACTCGCCGTCGCCGGGATGAACGTCGTCGGGCTGGCCTTCAGCGCCGAGGGTGATATGGTGGTTGCGACGAACGAAGCAGTTTTCAGTTTGCCGCTGGGAATTAAGGGAACGCTTTTGAGGTCATGACTCAACTGATTGCTCTTTAAAAACCAGCGTGCTAACTTTCTGATTTCGCGCGAGCCTTTTAGCCAGTGGAGTTGCCATGCTGGAATCGAGTGTTGTTGGACAATTAATAATCTTCATCGTCGTACTGCTCCTCGCGGTTTCCGTTCACGAAGCAGCACACGCTTGGATGTCTCATAAGTTCGGCGACGATACTGCGTATCTACTCGGTCGCGTCACGCTGAACCCTATCGCTCACACAGACCCCATCGGCACACTTCTCATCCCTATCTTCAGCTTCATCGCCGCGGGCGCAGGCATCTTTGTCCCGCTTATCGGCTGGGGCAAACCGACGCCAGTCAACCCCTTGCGTTGGCGCAATAAAGACGTGGCGAACGTGATGGTTTCTATCGCGGGCATTCTGGCTAATCTTCTCATGGCCATCATTGCGTTTGTTATTTTTAAGACGTTAATAATGAACCGCGTGCTGGTTGAAGGAGGCAGTCTGGGTCAACTCGGAGAGCCAGTGTCACTATTACTGTGGAAGGTGATAGACCTGAATATCTCACTAGCTATCTTTAACCTTCTCCCTGTCCCTCCGCTAGACGGAAGTAAGGTGTTGTATTCGATATTGCCGGCAAGCATGCATTCAACCTTAGATGCTTTAGAGCAATTCAGTTTTATAATTTTAATAGGAGCTATGTATTTTGGAGTTTTCGGGGCGATCATCAACCCCGTCCAACGTTTCGTCATGGTGCTCCTGTTTGCCTGAGTTGGTGCGAGACGAGGAATTACAGTAATCAATGTCCAAGCGAATCTTCAGCGGCGCGCAGCCCACCGGCAATCTCCACATCGGCAACTACCTCGGCGCACTGCGGAACTGGGCCGCGCTTCAGCATGATTACGACAGCATCTACTGCGTCGTCAATCTGCACGCCATCACCATCCCGCAAGACCCGAAGAAACTCGCCGAGAAGACGCGCGAAGTAGCGCGCATCTACCTCGCCGCCGGGATTGACCCGAAGGTCTCGACCCTCTTCGTCCAATCGGACGTGTTGGAGCACGCCGAACTCGCGTGGATACTGAACTGTGTCGTCCGCATCTCCGAGCTTGAGCGCATGACGCAGTTCAAGGATAAGGCCAAAAAGCAGCGTGAGAACGTGCTCGCCGGACTGCTCACCTACCCGGCGCTGATGGCCGCCGACATCCTGCTCTATCAGACCGACCTCGTGCCTATCGGACAGGATCAGAAACAGCACCTTGAGCTGACGCGCGACATCGCCGCGCGCTTCAACCGCGACTACGGCGAGACTTTCCGTATGCCCGATGGGTTCATCCCGAAGGTCGGCGCGAAGATTTTGGCGCTCGACGATCCGGCGAAGAAGATGTCGAAGTCTGATGAGAACGCCGCGTCGAGCATCTATCTCATGGACGAAGAGGAGAGCATCCGCCGCAAGTTCAAGCGCGCCGTGACCGATTCGGGCGCCGAGATTCGCTTTGATGAATCGCGCCCCGCAATCACCAACCTGCTCTCGATGTTCCACCTGCTGACGGGCCAGAGCGTGGAAGAGACGGAAGCACACTTCGAGGGCAAGGGCTACGCGCAGTTGAAATCCGATCTCGCGGACGCGGCCATCGAGTTCCTGCGCCCGTTTCAGGAGCGCGTCCGCTCGATCAGCGATGAGGAGCTTGACCGTATCTTGCGCGACGGCGCGGAGCGTGCGCGCGAGCTCGCACAGGCGACGATGCGCGAGGTGAAGCAGCGCATGGGAATCGTGGGGGCTTGAGAGACGTGACCGAGAGCGAGGCGCAGGGACTGAACCCATCGGACGAGCAGCAGACCATCGCGTCCGCCGCCGAGGGCGCGCAGATCAGCGTCGCGGGCGCGCATCCCGAAATCGTCTCCGCGCAGGGCGGCGAAGAGTTGAAACTCATTCTCGGCGAGTTCGCCGGGCCGCTCGACTTGCTGCTCTACCTCATCCGGCAGGAACAGGTCAGCATCTATGACATCCCCATTGCGCGCATCACGGACGAATATCTGCGCTACCTGCGTGTGATGCAGGGCATGGACATCACCATGGCGAGCGATTTTCTCGTCATGGCGGCGACGCTCATCGAGATCAAGTCGCGGATGCTCCTGCCACGCGACCCCGCCGTGAGCGATGAGGAGTTAGCCGCCGAAGACCCGCGACGCGAGTTAGTCGAGCGGCTGCTCGAACACCAGAAGTTCAAGGCCGCCGCCGAGATGCTCTGGTCGCGCGCGACCGTCGAGCGAGCCGTTTATGCGCGCGCGGCACTCGAAACGGACAAGAATAATCCGGAGATAGCGGCTGGTGCGTTCGACCTGCTGCGTGTGTTTCAGGAGATTCTCGCGCGGAAGAAGGAAGAAGTCCTCCTTGAAATCGAACGCGACGAGACGACGATGGCGGAGATGCTGGAACGGCTCCGCAACATGATCTTCTCCGCGGGCGAGTTGAACCTGCGCGAGTTCTTTGAGCACGCTCATTCGCGGCGCGAGCTGGTGCTTGCCTTCCTCTCCGTGCTCGAACTCGTCCGCACGACCGAGATCAGGCTCTTCCAGACCCGGACGTTCGGTGACATCATCGCGCGCGTCAGCAACTAACCCCCACACGAATCGAGATGAGTAAAAGCAACACTGAAACGCAAGATGAAGAGGCCAGCGCCACCGGCGCGGACTCAGGCGAAATGCCGGAGGACGAAGAGGAGACGCGGGAGCCATCTGACGATGACGGCGACTTCGGCGGGGCCGATTTCGGGGCGGACGACGACGACGAGACGGACGAAGAAGAGTTGGAGTTAATCGTCCACGACGCCGACGCGGAGGACGCGGCGGAAGAGGCCGCGCGGTTACGCGAGAGTCTGAAGGCTGCCGGCGACGAGTCGTCGCCGGACGACGAGATCGCGCCGGGCGGCGGGCCGCGCGAGATGGCCGAGTTGATGGCGATCATCGAGGCTCTGGTCTTCGTCTCCGAGGAGCCTTTGACGGTCAAATCAATCGCCGACGTGCTCCGCGAAGACAAAGGCTGGGTGCAGGTCGCGGTCGAGTCGCTGGCGCGAGAATTCAACGAGCGGAATGGCGGGCTGATGCTGCGCGAGGTGGCCGGCGGCTGGCAACTCGCCACGCGCCCCGAACACCACGAGCACGTGCGCGCCTTCCTCAAATCCAAGCCGAGCGCCAAGCTCTCGCTCGCCGCGCTCGAAACGCTCGCCGTCATCGCCTACAAGCAGCCCGTCACCGTCCCCGAAATTTTAGAGATTCGCGGCGTCACTTCTTCATCCGCCATCAAGACGCTCCTCGACAAGCGCCTCATCGTCGCCAAGGGGCGCAAGGAGACGGTCGGGCGCCCGATGCTGTACGGCACGTCGAAAGAGTTTCTCATGCAGTTCGGCCTCAAGGATTTGGGCGAGTTGCCGAGCATCGAGGACTTCGAGGATTTAGCCGGCGGCAGCTTGGAGGACGGGCAGTAGTCGCAAATGTGTGAACTGCCCTCATAGCATTCATGGAAGAACGTCTGCAAAAACTGATCGCCGCCGCGGGCATCGCGTCGCGCCGCCACGCCGAAGAGATGATCGAGGCGGGCGAGGTGACGTTGAATGGCGAGGTGGTGCGCGAACTGGGGACGAAGGCCGACCCGGAGCGCGACCACATCAAGGTGCGCGGGCGTTTGATAAACCCGCTGTTGAAAGATCGCAAGAAGGTCTACGTGCTGCTCAACAAGCCGAGGGGCTATCTGACGAGCCTCTCCGACCCGGAGGGGCGACCGCTGGTGACGGAACTGGTTCCCAAATCTCTGGGGCGCGTCCATCCGGTCGGGCGGCTCGACTTCAACACCGAAGGCTTGCTGTTGCTGACGAACGACGGCGAGTTGACGAACTACGTTACGGCGGCGCGCAACCGCGTGGCGAAGGTCTACGAGGCAAAGATCAAGGGCGTGCCGGCGGAGCAGGCCATCGAGCGCCTGCGTCGCGGCGTCAAGCTTGAAGACGGCACGCAGACAGCCCCGGCGGAAGTGACGAAGACGGGCGAGACGGAGACGAACGCGTGGTACAAGGTCGTGCTTCACGAGGGGCGCAACCAGCAAATCCGGCGCATGTTCGAGACCATCGGCCATTCCGTGCTGAAACTCCGCCGCGTGCGAATCGGACACCTCAAAGACGAAGGGATGAGAATCGGAGACTATCGTCAACTTACGCCGGAAGAGGTCGCGCGCTTCATGGGGAAAGGGCAAAAGAAGCCCGCGGGGAGCGGCGTTCGCGGCGGAAAGAAGGCGGCGAAGAGAGAGAAAAAGTGAGACTGCCCGCGTTCCATCCTCGATAGCTTCATTTTTCGTCCGGAGGAAATCCAGTAAGTGTCTGGCAGAAGAGTTTTCGGGGCAATTGTCATCGTCGTCAGTCTCTTCGGGATGGTTGCGCGCTACCAGTATCAAAAGTCCGAGCAGCGCAAGCGTGAGAATATGCTGCGCTCTTTGGCGGAGTTTTCCCGCAACGCCGAGCGCGAACGCGAGGATGAGCGCGCGCGCGCCGCCGCCGCGGAGCTTGCCAACGAGCCGCGCGATTTGTTCGACAGCACGCTGCCGCAGGAGTATCTCGACGAAATACGGCAGGCTGCCGGGCAGGACTGTAAGCTGCTCGAAGTGAATGTGAGTAAGATGGGGCTGGACGCGAAAGTCTCGATTGACGGGCAGACGCTCAAAGAATACCGGCGTTGGAAGCACAAGAAAAATCTTGATGGGCCGTTCGAGGTCAAGATTGTCGGTGATGGAAAAGTGGCTGACAACATTCTCAAGCCCACGGACGTTGATCTGTCGCTCGTGCCGAAGATGGCGAAGGAAGCATTTGAGCGCGCGGCCCTTGAAGGCTCGACGGTTGACGGAGCGAGGTTGAAATATCCGCTCTTCATAAACAAGGGGGACGGCCCGGAGTGGACGGTGAACCTCTCTGTCCAGCGTGGTGAGAAGTGGGAGTTCAAGAACGTTACCTTCAACGCGAAGGGAAAGTTTAAAGAAGTCAATTGAGATCAACCGAGCATCCAGCGACGGGCGGGAGCGCACCGCACGTCATTCGGCCTCTCCCGCGTTTCTCGGAAACAGAAGTCTCACAGTAGAATAACTCGACAGGCGCGCGGCACGGCGTCGGCAGTTACGGGAAGAATTCTCCCGCCGCCGCGCGCCCTTCCGCGTGCGGCATTTTTCATCATCCGCGAAGGGCGTCTAATTACATGGAGTTTGACTTTAACGAAGAGCAGCAGCAGGTCAAGGCGAGCGTGCGCGAGTTCGCGGAGGGCGAGATCGCACCGCACGTCCGCGCGTGGGACGAGAAGCAGCACTTTCCGACGGAGCTGCTGCCAAAGCTCGCGGAGCAGGGCTTCATGGGCGTCATCTTCCCCGAAGAGTACGGCGGCGCGGGGATGGGCTACATTGAGTACGTCACCATCATCGAAGAACTGTCGCGCGTGGATGGCTCCGTCGGCATCTCGGTCGCCGCGCACAATTCGCTCTGCTCAAACCATATCTACATGTTCGGCAGCGAGGAGCAGAAGCGGAAATATCTCGTCCCGCTCGCGCAGGGCAAACACCTCGGCGCATGGGGGCTGACTGAGCCGAGCGCCGGCTCGGATGCTTCGGGCACGCGCACGACCGCCGTCAAAAAGGACGGCGGCTGGCTCGTCAACGGATCGAAAAATTTCATCACGCACGCCATCCACGCCGACACCTGCGTCGCCGTCGCCTCGACCGACCGCCCGATGCGCTCGAAGGGCATCACCGCTTTCATCTTCGAGAAGGGCATGAAGGGGTTCGCGCCGGGAAAGAAGGAAGACAAGCTCGGTCTGCGTGCGTCTGAAACCGCAAGCGTGATTTTTGAAGACTGCATTGTGCCGGACGCGAATCGGCTCGGCCCCGAAGGTCTCGGCTTTATTCAGGCGATGCAGATTCTCGACGGCGGGCGCATTTCGATTGCCGCGCTCGCGCTCGGCATCGCGCAGGGCGCATACGAGTCGGCGCTTCGTTACTCGAAAGAGCGCCAACAGTTCGGCAAGCCCATCGCGGAGTTTCAGGCCATCCAGTTCAAGCTCGCCGATATGGCGACCCAGATCGAGGCCGCGCGCCTCCTGACCTATCGCGCCGCATGGCTGAAGGACGAAGGCCGGAAGGTGACGAAAGAGTCTTCGATGGCGAAGCTCTACGCCTCGGAGATTTCGGTCAAGGTCTGTGAAGAGGCCATCCAGATTCACGGCGGCTATGGCTACACGAAGGACTACCCGCCCGAAAAATACTGGCGCGACTCGAAGCTCTGCACCATCGGCGAGGGCACCTCGGAGATACAGCGCATCATCATCGCCAAACAGATTCTCAGTTCGGTCTAAGAATGATTTCTTCGTGCACTCATAAGAAGCATGTCGTCCGTCAAGATTACACTGCCAAGCCGTTTAAGCTTTACGCATAACGGCGTATCTGACTTCGACCAGTTCTTGGAACTATTCGATTGGTCGTTGAATAGTGTAAATGTGGAGATAGATTTTTGTTGCTGCCGAAACGCCAACTATCAAGCCCTCGCTCTGCTCGTACTGTACATCTGGCACCTGAAGAACAATGGCTGCTCGGTCAAGCTTCTTTATGGAGAGAAGACAGACCGCAGCGTTACGACCATGTGGTACAACATGGGTGCTCAAGGAATTTTTCATGTCTTGAGAGATAAAGGAAATAACTTTAAGGGCAAGCGGCACGAACCATTATTGGCTATTAGGAGTGGTGAGGATTTAAGCGCCGCGCTTCAGCAGGCGGAAGATTACACGCAACACCTTGATGTTGAATACGAAAAGACTCTCAGGTATATCATTTC
The DNA here is from genome assembly GCA_041749275.1 of Pyrinomonadaceae bacterium. Taxonomy (GTDB): domain Bacteria; phylum Acidobacteriota; class Blastocatellia; order Pyrinomonadales; family Pyrinomonadaceae; genus JBGTBQ01. Next base: position 42,734 of record JBGTBQ010000295.1, read on the forward strand.
GGAATTGCTTTACAACACACTAGAGCATGGGTGGAACCGGCAACATATTCCCTCCTTGTTACAATTCGCATGGTATGAAAACAAGCAGGAGTTATCTTTCATCGTTGCGGACTTAGGCATCGGGATCAAAAAGCACTTGAGCCAATCTTACCCAAATCTGGGTAGTGATATTGAAGCCATCCTCTTATCTCTCAAGCCTCAAGTGTCTGGTACTTTCTCCGGCAACGGACAGCCCTACGAAACCAAGAACAACGCCGGCGTCGGACTATATCTTTCGAGCAACATTGCGAGGCGATTGCACGCCCAGATGTACATTGTGACGGGCAATGGATTAGTACATGTCTCGCCGACGGATATAACGCAGCAAGAGTTGAATTATTCATGGCCCGGAACCTTCGTTTACGTGACGCTCAGGCTTGGATTGATACCTAATCTGAGCTTACAAAAAATGATGGCGGAATTCAGAGAAGCTGCTGTCACTGAATTGGCACAAGCTGAGGCAAAAGGGCAAGATCGAACATTCTACTTCAATATGAGGAATTATTTCGGTCGTTATGCTGAGGACAAATCGTTAGCCATCAAACTCAGAGATGAGAAACTACTCCCCATAATTGCGGACGGCAAGACCATCATCATTGATTTTGAAGAAATTATCTCAGCGCCGCACAGCTTGCTAAATGCCCTTTTAGCAACGCCAATTCAGAGACTCGGTTTAGTCGCTTACAAAAAAATCAAGATAATTAACGCCTCGCCGGAAATACGCGAAACCGTTGATTTCATCATGGATGAAAATACTTCTTCGGCCCAATGAACTAATTGATCGTGGAGAATGACAGCTTATTTCAACGTGTCCTCGGCGGCGAGCCGCGCGCCGTCGCGCGAGCCATCTCAAAAGCGGAGGATGGCGCGGAGGACGCCTTCGAGTTGATGAAGGCGCTCTTCCCGCACACGGGGCGCGGGTTGGTGGTCGGCATCACGGGTTCGCCGGGCGCGGGCAAGTCCACGCTCGTTGACCGCCTTGCATCGCTCTACCGGCAGCGAAATGAGCGCGTCGGCATCGTCGCGGTTGACCCTTCGAGTCCGTTTTCGGGCGGGGCGATTTTGGGTGATAGGATCAGGATGCAGACGCTCGGACTCGACCCCGGCGTCTTTATCCGTTCGATGGCGACGCGCGGCAACTTGGGCGGCCTCGCGCGCGCGACCGTTGACGCAGTGGCGATTCTTGATGCCGCCGGGTTCGAGAAGATCATCGTCGAGACGGTGGGCGTCGGGCAGGACGAGGTCGAGATCGTCAAGGCGGCGGATGTGTCGGTCGTCATCCTCGTGCCCGGCATGGGCGACGACATACAGGCCATCAAGGCCGGCATCATGGAGATCGGCGACGTGTTCGTCATCAACAAGGCCGACCGCGACGGCGTGCTGCGGACGGAGAAGGAGCTGGAAGCACTCTTGAGTCTCGCCAGCCGCCCCGACGGTTGGGAGCCGCCGATTATCAAAACGGTGGCGACGGAGAACAGTGGGATTGAGGAACTGGCGGCGGCGGTCGAGAGTTACCGTAATTTTCAAAAGGGTACGGAGTCGAGCCGCGTGCGCCGCGCGTCAATCGCACGCTGGAGAATTCTCGAATTGTTGAGGGAACGACTGCTCGCGCGTGTGCTCGGCGTAGACGGGGCCGATGAGCGGCTCGACGCGCTTGCGCTCGAAGTCGCGGACAAGCAGCGCGACCCTTACTCGGCGGTCGAGGAGTTCATCGCCGGCACACCGCGAGGCGAGACGCACCAGCGTTAGAGCGCCTCACGACTTAAAGAACCATGAAAATCGAACACATCGGCATTGCGACCCCACGGCTCGACGACGCGCTTAAATTCTGGCGCGACGCGCTGGGGCTGGAGGTCGTGCACGTCGAGGAGGTGGCAGAGCAAGGCGTGCGTGTGGCGATGCTGCCGGTCGGCGAGCCGCGCATCGAATTGCTTGAACCGACGGGGCCGGCCTCTCCCGTGGCGAAGTTTCTTGAGAAGCGCGGCGCCGGCATCCATCACGTCGCCGTGCGCGTCCCGGACATCCGCGCCGCGCTTGCGCGTCTGAAAGAGAGTGGCGCGCGTTTGATTGACGAAGCGCCGCGCAAGGGGGCGGGAGGCTGTCTCGTTGCATTCGTACATCCAAGATCAGCGGGCGGGGTTTTGCTCGAACTGGTCGAACACACACTCAACTCCGGCGAGCCGGAGCATGAAAGGTCGTAGTTTTGAAGTCGTATCAAGTACTACTTGCGGCTCTCTTGGCCGCTTTGCTGTCCGGCGCCGCCTTCGCGCAGCGACCTGTGCGCCGTCCGGCAGTAAAAACAACTACCGGCGGCGTTAATCTCACGGCGGCGGACATGGCGCTTATCGTTGATGGCTTCGGGTTTCCGCCGGAGGTGCGCGCACGGCTCGCCGCGGACGCCGAGGAGCGCAAGACCTTCGCCAAAGACCTGCGACAGATGATCGCTACCGCCGAGGAAGGGAAGTCGAAGGGCGTCGCGGCGCGGCCCGAGACGAAGTTGCAGTTGGAGCTGTCGCGCGCGTTCATCATCGCGCAGGAGTATTTCAAGCGGCGCGAGACGACGGGGTCGGCCACGCCGGAACAGGTCGTCTCACCGGAAGAGATCGAAGCGCTGTTCAAGTCGCCGGCGAGCGACGCCGATTTCAACGCATTCGTCGAAGACTACCGGAAGAACGGCCCGAACAAGGGCGCGCCGGTCACTGACGCGCAGCGGATGGAGTTGCGACGCCACTGGGGCCGCGTGATGGTCGGCAGAAACAAGGGCATCGCGCAGGGCATTGACCGTGAGCGTAAGACACAGCTTATGGTGTTGCTCCAACAGTCGCGTCTCATCGCCGGCGCATTTGCGAAAGAGTTGAGGCCGCGCTTCAAGGCGACGGAGCCGGAGATCGCCGCTTATATCACGAGCCATCCCGAACTCGACACGAAGGTCGCGCGGACGCAGGCCGAAGAGATCGCGCGGCGCGCGCGAGCGGGCGAGGATTTCGTGGCGCTGGCGAGCAAGTTCTCGGCTGACCCCAGCAATCGCGGTCTCGGCGGAGACCTCGGCTGGTTCGGTCGTGGCGTCATGGTCAAAGAATTTGAGGACGCGGCTTTCGGTCTGAAGAAGGGCGAAGTCAGCGGCGTCGTCGAATCGCCGTTTGGCTATCACATCATCAAGGCCGAAGACCGGCGCGCGCGGACGGGAGCAGACGGGCAATCGTTGGAAGAGGTTCGTGCGCGCCACATACTGATTCTGTTTAATGCCGCGCCGCGCAGACCGGGCGTCGCGCCGAAGTCACCGCGCACGCAGGCGACGGAGGCCATCGAGTTTGAGCGGGAAGAGCGGGCGCTCAACGAATTCGTCGCCCGCTGGCGCGTCCACGTCGCGGAGGATTTTCAGGTGGTCGAGCCGGGTACAGCGGCTCCTTCCGCGCCCGCCGTCGGCTCCGGAACGCAGGCCGCGCGGCCCGCCGCCCAGACGCCCGCATCAAAGGGAAAGTCGCCGGCTGCACGCAAGACGACTTCACGCCCGAAGCGAAAGCCGTGAAGTTTTGAACGTAGCCATCACGGCTCCGGCAAAAATGTTTGTCGCGGAGCTTGAAAGCGGCTCGCCGCTGGATGCGTACTCGCCGGCTTTAATGTATCTTAATTGGCTTGTGCGCTGCCTTGCGGCCTCCTCCGTGGAGCGTGTCTGAGAAGTTTTGAAAGGAAGACGTGAATTTTGAAAGCATCTACTAAAGCAATCATCGCCGCGGCGGTCGCGGTCGTCGCCTCAATCGGTCTCATCTTCTGGCAGTCGAAATACGGCGGCGCGCACGGCGCCAACCTGACCGCGGAGGACATGAGCCTCATCGCCGAGAGTCAGCCGCCACAAGTCCGCGCGCAACTCGTGAGCGACCCGGAGCAGCGCAAGGAGTTGGCGAAAGAACTGCGCGATCTGCTCGCCCTCGCCGAAGAGGCTCGCGCGCAGGGCGTCGCCGACCGCCCGGAGATCAAACGGCAGCTTGAACTGATGCGTGATTTCGTCATCGCGCAGACCTACGTCGCCAAACAGCGCGAGGCCGGCCAGCAGATCAATCAACTCTTCACAAAGGAAGAGGTCGAGGCTTATCTCAAAGAGTCCGGCAGCGATGAACGCTTCGAACAGCTTCTGGCTGACTTGAAGAAGCTCGACCCGGAGAACGCCGCCGCCGAGATTCCCGACGCGCAGAAGCAATCAATGAAGCAACAGTGGGCGACGGGGCAGGTCGTCGCGCGCAAGGCCATCGCCGCCGGCGCCGACAAGGAGCGCAAGACGCAGCTTCAGGTGCGTCTGCAACAGGCGCGACTTCTCGCCACCGTCTACTCCGACGAGTTGGCGAAGAAGGTCGAGCCGACCGACAAGGAGATCGAAGAGTATTTCGCCAAGAATCCCGACATGGACCCGAAGAAGGCGCGCGAGAAAGCCGAAGGCATCCTGAAACGCGCCAAGTCGGGTGAAGACTTCGAGGCGCTCGCCAAAGAGTTTTCTGACGAGCCGGGTGCGAAGGAGCGGGGCGGCGAACTGCCATGGTTCGGGCGCGGCGATATGGTCAAACCCTTCTCGGACGCCGCCTTCGCCATGAAAGAGGGCGAGATCAGCGACATCGTCGAGACGCAGTTCGGCCTCCACATCATCAAGGTCACGGGTCGGCGCACGGGGAAAAAGATGACTGCCGAAGCTGGCGACCCTGCCGGCAAGCCCGCGAACGGCGACGGCGAGACGGAGGAGCAGGTGCAGGCCCGGCACATCCTCATCAAGCCGAGCACGCCGAACGCGAACCCGTTCGCGCCGCCGGTCCCACCGCTTGAAGCAGCCAAGAACGCCATCCTCGAAGAGAAGCGCAAAAAGATCGTCGAAGAGATCGTCGCGCGCTCGAAGGTTACCGTGCCGGAAGAGTTCACGGTCAAGGCGCCGGAGCAACCCGTGCCACAACCCGGCTCGCCCCACGGCGGCGTCCAGATGCCTCCGCCGCCGGTTGAAGAAGCGCCTGCGCCTGAGCCGGAAACGAAGGGCGAAACCAAGCCGGCGGACAAGGGCGGCAAGCCAAAGACGGGCAAGAATAAATAATAAGGCGTCACGGCTGGGGGCGCAGGCATGACGCCTACCGACTCACACCGGCAGGCGTGATGCCTGCGCCCCCAGCGTAAGATAATTCTCAAATGCAGTTCGGCGATTACCGTGTCGAGGTTGTGCCCGACGCCGAGTTTCGCCTCGACGGAGGCGCGATGTTCGGCGTCGTGCCGCGCACGCTCTGGTCGCGCTTTTTTCCTCCCGATGAACAGAACCGCGTGCGCTTGAACGCAAACTGCCTTTTCATCGAGACCGGCGGTGAGCGCATTCTCATCGAGACCGGCATCGGCGACAAGTGGTCGCCACGGCACGCCGAGATGTATGGCATCGAGCGCCGTCGCACGTTGCGCGAATCCGTGCAGTCCGTCACCGGCTGCGCGCCCGAAGAGATCACCATCGTCGTCAATACGCATCTTCATTTCGACCACGCGGGCGGCAACACCATGCTCGACGCGCAGGGGCGGCCTGTGCCCACGTTCCCGAACGCTCGTTACTTCGTGTCGCGCTCGGAGCTGGAGCACGCCGAAAGTCCGCACGAACGCGACCGCGCGAGCTATATGCCGGAGAACTGGCGACCGCTCGCGGAGAGTGGGCAGTTGGAGACGAAACCTGACGCCTACGAACTCGTGCCCGGCCTTCGCATGGAGACCGTGCCCGGCCACTCGCGCACGATGCAATGCATCAGGCTCGAACGCGGTGGGCGCACGCTCTACGGCTTCGCCGACCTCGTGCCGACGCGGGCGCACCTGCCCCCGGCGTGGGTCATGGGCTACGATCTCTACCCGGTCGAGACGCTCGAAGCGAAAAAACAACTGCTCCCACAGGCCGTGCGCGAGAACTGGCTCTGTCTCTTCTACCACGACCCCGAAGAGCCGCTGTGCCGCCTTATCGAAGAGGATGGAAAGCTGCGCGCCGTCGGTGTCTCGGAAGCACGAAACGGATTCGTCCCGGCGGATGACACGCAATATGCGTAGATCGGTTTACACATCAATGTACGGACGGCGGTTGGGTCAGAACCGCCTGCGGTAGCGGGCGGGTCTAACGTCGGCACACCCGCCCGCTACCGCAGGCGGTTCTGACCTGTACATCCAAGTGAAAATTATGACCACGGCACGCATCGGCATCATCGGAGGCAGCGGCCTCTACCAGATGCCTGAACTCACGGAGATCGAAGAGATAAAAGTTGACACGCCGTTCGGACAGCCGTCGGATGCCTTCATCGTCGGCACGCTCGAAGGCGAGCGCGTGGCGTTCCTGCCGCGCCACGGTCGCGGCCACCGGCTGCTGCCGACGGAACTACCGTTTCGCGCCAACATCTACGCGATGAAACTGCTCGGCGTCGAGCGCATTCTTTCGGCTTCGGCGGTCGGTTCGTTGCAGGAGCAGTACGCGCCGCTCGACATGGTCATCCCCGGCCAATTCTTCGACCGCACACGCGCCCGCGCCCACGAGTCAACTTTTTTCGGTGAAGGCATTGTCGCTCACGTCACGTTCGCGCACCCGGTTTGCGACGCGCTCGGCGACGTGCTGGAAGCCTCGTGCGGCGCGGCGGACGTGAAGGTGCATCGCGGCGGCACATACCTATGCATGGAGGGGCCGGCGTTCTCGACGAAGGCCGAGTCGCACGTTTACCGCTCGTGGGGCATGGACGTGATCGGGATGACCAACTTGCAGGAGGCCAAACTCGCGCGCGAGGCTGAAATCTGCTACGCCACGCTCGCGCTCGTCACCGACTACGACTGCTGGCACGAAGGGCATGACGCCGTCTCGGTCGAAACCGTCGTCGAATATCTGAATAAGAACGTCCGCAACGCGCAGGTCATCATGCGCGAGGCCGTCAAACTGTTGAGCAAGACCCCGCGCGGCTGCGACTGCGGCTCGGCGATGAAGAGTGCCATCTTTACTTCGCCCGACCTGTGGCCCGAAGCGACAACGAAAAAGCTCGAAGCTATCATCAAAAAGTATCGGAAAGAGTCTGCAAGCTGACAGTGTGGAGTCTGAAGGTCGAACCTTGACAGCATTCCACGCACCGGCTTCAGCCACACTTCTCCAGACTGTTTTTAAGAGGTATTTACCGATGAAGAAATTCTCCGCAACTTTATTCGGCCTTGCGTTGGCTGTCTGTCTCACGACGTTGCCGTCGGCGGCGCAGACGGGCACGGTCGCCAAGGGGCCTGATGAGTCGGTCACCAGAGACCCGGAAGTGGAAAAAACCGCGAAGCGGAACCTCGATGCCGCGCGCCATTACTTCAGGCTCAAGAAGGCTTACGTCGCCTCGCTCTCCCGCGCGGAAGAAATTCTGGTCGCGTATCCTGACTTTACCGGCACGGATGAGGCGCTCTACATCGCCGGGATGAGCAGTCTCTATTTGTCCGAGAAGAAGGGCAAGCAGGCGCCGCCGACATCACCCCCCGACAAGGCGCAGGAATTCACGCCCGAACGCCTGAAAGCGACGGCGCGTTTTCACCTGTCGCGTCTGGTCGAGAATCACACCGAGAGCAAGTTTCGTAAGGACGCCGAGGAGTCGCTCAAACTACTCGGCGAGGCCAAACAGTAGGCAGGAGCAGGTAGCCGGAAATATATGGAGCGCACACCAAGAAGTGGAGTGCCGGTCAGAACCGCCTGCGGTAGCGGGCGGTCTTTCGGCGCTTCTTGTCTGTCAGAGCGGGGGGTCTTTCGGCGGTTCAGACCGCCCGCTACCGCAGGCGGTTCTGACTCATCGCGCAATCGGTATCTTGATGTGTTCTGCATATAGTCTGGCTCATGTCTCCTGTTTCCGCTAACTGTCTACTTTAAAATTCAGGAGAAAACCCACAAGTGTCTTTGTTAGTTGTCGGCTCAGTGGCGTTCGACGCGGTCGAGACGCCTTTCGGTAAACGCGAGAAGATGTTGGGCGGCTCGGCTACCCACTTTTCTTTGTCGGCGAGTTTTTTCACGGATGTGCGCGTGGTCGGCGTGGTCGGCGACGACTTCGGCGAAGAGGAATTGTCGGTCTTCGAGCGACGCGGGATTGACACGAGCGATCTGGAACGCGTCCCCGACGGAAAGACCTTCTTCTGGCGCGGGCGCTACGACTTCGACCTCAACCGCGCGCACACGCTCGACACGCAACTCAATGTCTTCGCCGACTTCAGGCCGAAGCTGTCGAAAGAGTCGCTGAAGGCGCGGATGGTCTTTCTCGGCAATATCCAACCCGATCTTCAGCGCGATGTCCGCAAGCAGATCGAAAGCGCCGAAACGGTCGCCATCGACACGATGGACTACTGGATCACGAGCGTTCCCGACACGGTCAAAGAGGCCATCAGCGCCGTGGATGTCGTCATCATCAACGACGCGGAGGCGCGGCAACTCGCGGGCCATCCGAACCTCATCCGCGCGGCGCGCGAACTCCTCTCGTGGGGGCCGCGCGCGCTCGTCGTCAAACGCGGCGAGTACGGCGCGGCGATGTTTACAGCCGACACCTACTTTGCCATCCCCGCCTACCCGCTCGAATCCGTCTTCGACCCGACGGGCGCGGGCGACACTTTCGCGGGCGGCTTCATGGGCTACCTTGCCAGCCACGACGCCGTGGACGAAGCGACCCTGCGCCGCGCCATCATCTTCGGGTCGGTGATGGCCTCCTTCAACGTCGAAGAGTTCGGCACCGAGCGCGTCCAGCGCCTCACGCACGAAGAGATCAACCAGCGCTTCGCCGACTTCAAACGGATGACGCACTTCGAGGAAATTCCCTTCGAGCGCGTCCTTGAGGCGAAGAAATAACAGGCGGCGGGAGGCAGACGGCGGGAGGCAGACGAGGAGTCTTGGGTTCGAGCTTCGAGACTCCACAGCGAAACTTTTTCGCCTGTCGTCTGCCTCCTGCTCTTGCCCGCGCGGTCTGCCACGCCCGCTCCGCTTCCCCCTTTCACTCTTTACACATATAATTCCGGCGTCTTTAAAATCATGTAACTAATTGGGGGGAATTCATGTTCTGTCCCGTTTGCGAGTCGGAGTATGAAGAGGGCATTGAGATTTGCCCTGATGATGATGCGGCGTTGGTCGAGCGGCTGACGCCGGAGAATACGGTGCACGACAACAGCGAGGCGCGTTTCGTGGCTCTGCACAACGTCGGCTCACCCGCCGAGGCCGAGATGGTGCACGACATCCTGATGCAGAACGGCATCCGCTCCGCCATCCAGTCGGGCGGCATGGATGCCTTCTCGCCATTGCTCTCAGCGACCTCGCCCGGCGCGCTCGTCCTCGTTGACGAGCGCGACTTCGACCGCGCGCAAGAGGTTTATGCTTCCTTCTTCGGCAGCGACACGACGCCGCTTACCGGATCAACCGACGAGGAAGAAGATGAAGATACGATGGACGATGAAGGATGAACGCGAAATAAAAGAGAACGCTGTTTAGTTCTTCGGTCATCTTTCTGTTTGCGGAGGTTCGTTATGAGTGAGATGCAGTCGGCGGCCATCGTGGTGCTGTTGACGGCGGGGAGCCGCGAGGAGGCTTCGCGTCTGGCGGAGATGCTCGTGGGCGCACACCTCGCGGCGTGCGTGCAGATCATGCCGGAGATGGAATCAGTCTACCGTTGGAAGGGCGCGGTGCACCGTGAGCCGGAGTTCCTGTTGCTGGCAAAGACGACCGCCGCCTGCTTCGAAGAGTTGGAGCGCGAGGTGCGTTCGCTGCACACTTACGAGAAGCCGGAGATCGTCGCGGTGCCGGTGACGCACGTCTCGGCGCCGTATCTGGATTGGATCACTTCCAACGCCTTCCCGCCGCTCGTCTCGCGGCAGGCCGTCGAAGAGGCGGCACAGGCCGCGCCAGCGGATGAGAGTCAGTAATCATTATCCCGTCTGCACGGCGCGGTCGGTTCTGGGCACGAGCGAAGCTATGAAGCACCTCCTGAGTGAGCGCCTTCGCGAGAGGCTGGCAGGAGTCCGATATCTTCATTCCAGAGATCGGGATTCTCCGCGATGAATTCACGCATTAGTTGTTTACATTCTTCAAGATCCAAGTCTGTGACCTCGATCCCGTGGGCCTCCATGAACTCTCTGCCGCCGGGGAATGTTTTCGACTCGCCGGCCACCACCTTCTTGATGCCGAATTGAACGACAGCGCCAGAGCAGAGGTGGCAGGGCATGAGCGTTGAGTAGAGAGTTGCCCCGCGGTAACTGCCGATGCGACCTGCGTTCTGAAGGCACTTGATTTCCGCGTGCATGATGGGGTCGTTGTCCTGCACCCTCCGGTTACGGCCCCGACCGAGGATAGCCCCATCCCGGACGAGGACGGAGCCGATAGGAATACCATTCTCTAGCTTCCCCTGCTTCGCTTCCTCGATTGCAACCTGTATGTACCTGTCCATTAAATCATCCTCCTTCCGCCGCAGCGACTTTCCTAAATCACATCGTAATAATCCGAGAGGAGTACGTCGATAAAGAATGCGAGAACGCTCAGGGTGAGTAACAGCCACAAAAAGGCGTCGGAAGATGTATCTCCGGTCGCGCCCATCGCAATCAGTATTCCGATGATCTGGCCGGTGTTGAGCGCCGCCCATTTCCAGGGGATGACACTCCTTTTCCAGCCCGTAAAAATTTCGTGTGGGTAAGCTTCTTCCAAAAGCAATCGGTTGAGGCTGATAAGGCCCTCGCGCTGCGGCTTTTGCTCAATCAATTTACGAGTCTTCTCAGACAACCTTATCTGAGCGAACCGCCGTTCATCGAAAAGGCCCGGATCCTTTAGCAATTGATTAAGCTCAACAACCAGAGCGCTTTTAAGCGATCCCGACTGGGTGCTGGAGCCATCGTGTTGCTCTATTTGTCGCTGTGCCTCTAGAGAGAATTGCCCGCGCAGATATTGGGATACGGGATCCCGATTATCTCGCAGTTTGACTGCCAAGCCGCTTGGGTCTTTAAGATCACTCACACGAAACAGCGGGGAACCCAATTTTCCTAACACCCATTGGGACACAATCCACAACACGTCGCAGGCGTAAAGAACGACGAGGAGGTCGACGAAGCCAACCTTAGAGGCGCGGTTGGCTTCGACCGAGGAAACGCCGCCGAGGAAGATCAGGGCGGTGGTCTGTACGATGATCCAGAAGAGGTCATAGAACCAGACGGTGCCCTTCATGTGGAGCAGGTTGTCGCTGATGAGGTGAAGCTGATTGCCGATGAAAAAGCGCATCGAGGTCAGGAAGAAGATGGAAAAGTAGATAGTTGTTCCGAGCGTTATCCCAGCCGTGCGGACGGAGTCCCGAACCGGAAGGATCATCTCTTGGAACGCGAGGCCGATGAGCACGGACACGAAGACCGACGAGATGACGTTACGCCTTGTGGCCTTTGGGTCTATCTGTTCCGGCTCCGACACGTCGCGCCTCCCGTTCTAGAATGCCATGATGTTATAGCCGCAGTCCACGTGAAGGACTTCGCCGGTGATGCCGGAGGAGAGGGGACTGAGCAGGAAGAGTGCGGCGTTACCGACCTCGCGCGCTTCGACGTTGCGGCGCAGAGGCGCATGTTCGGCATGGTGCTTCAGCATCGTGGAGAGGTTGCCGACGCCGCGCGCCGCGAGGGTCTGAATAGGTCCCGCGCTGATCGCGTTGACGCGGACGTTGTGCTTGCCGAGATCGGAGGCGAGATAGCGCGTGCTCGCTTCAAGCGCGGCCTTCGCCACGCCCATCACGTTGTAGTTCGGGACGACCTTCTCCGCGCCGTAATAGGTCATCGAGACGATGCTCCCGCCTTCGGTCATCAACGGCAGGGCGGCGCGCGCGAGTTCGGTGAGCGAGTAAGCGCTGATGTCGAGCGCGGTCAGAAAAGCCTCGCGCGTTGTGGCGACATACTCGCCTTCGAGCGCCTCACGCGGGGCGAAGGCGAGGCTATGGACGAGGAAGTCGAGACGACCGAATTTCTCTTTGACCTCGGCAAAGGTCTGGGCGACCTCCTCTGGCTTGGTCACGTCGCACTGGATGAGCGGCGCGTCCATGCCGCTCGTCAAATCCTCGACGTTTCCTTGGAGTCGCTCATTCTGGTAGGTGAAGCCGAGCCGCCCGCCTGCCTCGGCGCACGCCTGCGCCGTCGCCCATGCGATGGAACGCTTGTTGGCGACGCCGAAGATGATTCCGAATTTATTTTCAAGCAGCATGATTGTTGGTTTTCAAGTGGCTAAGTTGGAAGAACGACGCCGGAAAGAATGAGCAGCGGCTCTCTGGTCGAGAGCAATCACCGGACTGTCGAAGTTAACGCTCCAGCAGAACAAGCTGTTTTTTTAGTTCGGCGGCGCGCGCGTCGGTCACGCGCGTCAGGCAGAGCGACTGAATCATGGGGCGGATGGTTCCGCCGCGATAGAAGAAGGCTTCGTACTCGCAGTTGGCATCACGATATTTCAACCATGCCAACTCCGCGTCCTTTAGTTTGGCCCGCTCTTCCGCGTTGTCGAGCGTGGACATCAGCTTGTTGTAAGCCTTGTTCAGTTCGCCGTCGGCGGCGAGATACTGTTTATGCGCGCACTGGTTCGACTCGAACTGCGTCCGAGCCTCCTCGCACGGCTCTTTCTGTTTCTGCTCCCGCGCCGCCGCGTTCACGATCAGCAGGAGACCGATAAGCGTGAAGAGGAATACGACGATTTTTCTCATCTCGACCTCCGCCGGGGAAAGCCTGCCGACCGATTACGCCGCCGCGCTCCGCGCCGCGCCGTCCAACTGGCGTTGGTACTCTCCGCTCTCAACCCACTTCAGAATCTCCGAGACGCGCCAGACCGGGAACGGGTGCGTCAGACCCGACGCGATGATGTCGGCCCAGAAGCGGTCGAGCGCCTTCTCATCGTAGGTCTTTTGGAAGTCGCGCGCCTGCTGGAGAAACTGCTCGTAGTCAACCTTCGAGGCGAACGTGCCGCCGCATAGTTTCATCATCGTGCGCCCGATGACGTTCGCGTCCTGCGTGACGAGGAGCGCCGCGCGGTCGCACGAAAGCTCGGCCCGCCGCGCCCACGCGAGCAGCGCCGCGCGCATCGTGCCCGATAAGAGTTGCGTGACCAGAGTGGCGATGGGCGCTGCCGCGAGCGCGACGTTGGCGAGTGCTTCCAGCAAGCGCGCCGCCGTGATGTAGAGGACATGCTCGGCGTGGATGTGGCCGACCTCGTGTGCGATAACGGCGAGCACCTCTTCGTCCGTGAGCCGTTCGATGAGCGCGGAGTGGAGCACGATGACCGGATGTTTGACGCCGCCCGTGAAAGCGTTGACGATTGGATTCTGCTGGACGAACAACTCCGGCATGTCCACGCCGAGCGTAGTGCAAGCGATCTGGAGTTTCGCGTACAGGTCTGGGCATTGCCGCGGCGTCACCTTCACGGCGCTCGCCGTGAAGATGACGCGGATGGCTGATTCGCCCGTTACCTCTAAAAGCTTCTTCAGCGCCGTGTCAATGCCGGGAATCGTCCGCAGCGCGGCGAGCGCGCGGCTGTCCGCCGGGTGGACGTAGTCGTGCTTGTCGAGGTCGGCGAACTTCTTGTGCGGCTCGTCCGACAACGTCAGACGACAGCGTCCGCACTTGGCCGGCCCGCCATCGGCGCGCGTCTGGTTCAACTGCCCGCAGTAGCGGCAACGCATGGTCTCGCCGCCGTTCGACTCGCTCAATGATTCAACTTCTTCCATCTTTATCTTCCTTCAGTAAAAAAAGTGCTGCAAGTATCAACGATTGCGCGGCGCGAGGGCAAGCGAAGAAGCCGTCAGCCGTCAGCTATCAGCATTCAGCTAAAGACAAAAAGCTGAATGCTGATGGCTGATGGCTGAAAGCTTTAATGCCTGAAATGTCGCACCCCGGTAAAGACCATCGCGAGGCCGTGTTCGTCGGCGGCGGCGATGACTTCCGCGTCGCGCACGGAGCCGCCCGGTTGGATGACGGCGGTGATGCCGTGTTTGGCGGCTTCGTCAAGGCCGTCGCGGAAGGGGAAGAAGGCATCGGAGGCGAGCACGGAGCCGGCGACGGGAGATTGCGCGCGCATCGCACCGAGCCGCACGGAGTCCACCCGCGACATCTGGCCCGCGCCGACGCCCACGGTCTGCCCATCGCGCGCGTAGATGATGGCGTTCGACTTCGTGTGCTTGCAGACCGTCCACGCGAACAGCAGCGCGCGGATTTCCTCTTCCGTCGGCGCGCGCTTCGTGACGACTTTCAAATCGGCGGGCGTCAGACGATGCGTGTCGCGCGTCTGAACGAGGAGGCCGCTGGTGATACGCTTGAAGTCCAGTCCTGTCGGCTGCTGCGCTTCGCCAACGCGCAGGATGCGTAGATTCTTCTTTGATTGCAGCGCTTCGATTGCCGCGTCAGTGAAGTCGGAGGCGATGATGACTTCGGTGAAAATCTCCGTCACGGCGCGGGCCGTCAGTTCGTCAACCGCGCGATTGAAGGCGACGATGCCGCCGAAGGCCGACACGGGATCGGTGGCGAGCGCGCGGCGGTAAGCCTCCTCAAGCGTCGCGCCCGTGCCGACGCCCGAAGGGTTCGTATGCTTGATGATGGCGCAGGCCGTCTCTTCAAAATCGCGGACGAGTTGCCACGCGGCGTCGGCGTCAACGTAGTTGTTGAAGGACATCTCCTTGCCGCCGAGCAACGCAGCGTGAGCGACGCCGCCATCCTCGTCCGTCTCATATAGCGCGGCTTGCTGGTGCGGATTCTCGCCGTAGCGAAGGTTTGACGCGCAATGCAGATTTATATTTATAAACTCGGGGAGTGAATCCTCTTCACCTGAAAGTTCCGCGAGTGATTTATGCCTGATTCTTACGAAACTGTTCGGCTTCCCCTTGATACCCGCGCGCTCCCCCTCAGCTTCCTCTAATGACATTCCAAAATACAATAAGAATTTGAAAATCGCGCCGTCGTAAACCCCTGTCAGCCAGAAGGCCCGGACGGCCAGCCTGCGCCGGATAGCCAGATCGAGCGCCCCATCCTTTTCTTGTAGTTGAGCAATCACGCTGGGGTAGTCGCTGGGAGACACTACCACGGCTACATCCTTAAAATTCTTCGCCGCCGAGCGAACCATCGCCGGGCCGCCGATGTCTATCTGCTCGACGGCATCTTCAAGCGTGACGCCTTCGCGCGCGATGGTCTGCTCGAATGGATAGAGGTTGATGACGACGAGGTCAATCGGCTCGATGCCGTGCTCGGCCATGGCGCGCGCGTGCTCCTCGTTGTCGCGGACGGCGAGGATGCCGCCGTGGATGCGCGGGTGGAGCGTCTTCACGCGACCGTCGAGCATTTCGGGAAAGCCCGTCACGTCCGCGACATCGCGGACGGTGAGGCCGGCCTCGCGTAACGTTTTAGCCGTGCCGCCCGTGCTCAAGATTTCGACGCCGAAGCCGGCGAGCGCGTGGGCGAACTCGACGAGTCCGGTTTTGTCGGAGACGCTCAACAGCGCGCGGCGGATGGTTCGCAGTCCTTCCTTGTTTGTCTGGGTCATGTTTTCGATAGTGAATCGAATGAAAGTGGAAGAGCAAGGTGAGGCATTTTAACCTGCCGCTTGCCGCTCGTCACGGCTTCAGGACATACCCCTCGCGCAACTGGCGGACGCGGAGTTTGCGCTTATCCTTTCGCTGTAAACGCGCCTCGACGCGACGGAAACGGCCATCGCGTTGTTCATCTCCGGCGTAATAACCGATGACGTACTGGCCGAGCAGGTCGTCGGAGATCGCGCCGAAGATGGGTCGAAGATCGTACTCGGCGCGCGGGTCGAGCGACGAGGCGGCGTCACCGACGACGAAGAACTGCCCGCCCGTCTTCTCGGCCAACTCACGAAAACCTTTCGACGGGCGCCGCATGGCAAGCCTGCCGTCGCGCACCGTAAAGAGCGGCAGGTGGATCACGTAGAAAGTGACGCCGGCGGCGTTCGCCTCGTTGATGATGCTTGCCGCGCGCTCGCGGCTCGCCGTGTCCAGCCCATCGCTGATGAGAACGACGATGCGCCGCTCGGTCGCGTCAGGCACGCCGGACGTGAACGCGCGGACGGCGGCGAGCGAGGCGTCGAAGATGGCCGTCAGGCGGTCGGGGATAGCGGCGGGGCGGAAAGCGCCACGGGCTTTGCGAAGGTCGGTCGTGAACGGGAGGACGAATTCGAGTTGCTCGCGGAAGTGCATCACGGCGACGCGCGAACGCGGGCCGAAGCGTGAGAAGAGCGCGAGGGCCGTCTCGCGTTGTTGCGTCAGGATGTCGAGCGTGCTGCCCGACGCATCGAGGAGAAAGAGCATCGCCACGCGCTCCGTGCCCGCCGCGTAATAAGTTGTCTGAACACGCCGCCCTTCGTCGAGCAACTCGAAGTCCTCGGACGTGAGGCCGGCGATGCGGCGCCCGCGCAAGTCCGTGACCACGACCGGAATAGTGACGAGATCGGTGCGGACGCGCACGACATCCTCGGTCGGAAGCTGTTCCTCCTGCGCGGAGACTGGCCGGGCTGGAGAGAAAAGTGCGAAAGCGATGAAAAGGAAAAGCAGGAGAACCGTGCGGGAGGTGTGCAGCGAGGCGAGTCGTCCGCGGGATGATGAACTTGAAAGGGGCATTCCGCGCTGACGCGCTCAGAAAAGGAAGCGCCCGAACAAAAGTATGCTCAGGATGACGGCGATGGCAATGATGATGACTTTGATTAGTGTCAAGACCGTGTCCTCCGGTAGATTGGGAAGATTAAACAAGTACCGGCAGGGAAAGCATTTTATCGGCGCACGGAGCGGCATGTCAACGTATAACCCGCCGTGGTTGACTCCGATAATGTCGCTTTCAGCCGGTCAAACATAGAGTACGCGGGAAAAAGTCCTCCGGTTCCGGGCCGTGTGCGAACGCCGAGCGCACTCCCGGCTTCAACGAAAGGATGACGAGTGATATATTGTGCCGGACATTTTCTGCTCTAAACCGCAAACTTGAAACCGAGAACCGACGCCGGAAGAATCAGCATCATCAAGTCGCCCGCGGCGACTGGATTAATGCTGCTCGTCCTCATCGGGCACGCCTTCCTCGTCAGCGCTACGCACTTTCACCGCGATGCGCGTCCGGGCGCTCCCTCGGCAACTCTCGGCTCGCGTGTCGAGAGGGAAAGCGGCGCGGAAGAATCTCCCATCGCGGGGAGCCATGCACAGTGTCTGCTGTGCCGCCTCCAACGAAGTTTCATCTGCGACCTTGAGCAGGCGATCCCCGCGACAATGGCGCCGCCGGCCATCGCTCTTCGCAGGGAATTCTCCACCGATCATCATTCCTCCAATTTCTCCGCTTTAGCCCCTTCGGGCCGCGCGCCACCGCTCGCATAAAACCAGCACCCAGCCAGAAACGTCTCCTTCATGCTCCGAGAGCCAAATTCAGGTTTTGGGAGCGCCGTGCGTTTGAGGATTGAGCACTACGTATCCTCTTGAACGTCACACAAGCGAGGAGATTGGGAAGAGCGAGTTGCTTTTCTCAAGCAGCGCGTTCGAAATTCTTTGATGACAGTTTGACGGAGGTTTTTATGCGACGGAAGAAACTCCTGACAGGAATATTTCTCTTAATCTTTTTCCTTCTCAATAACATTCACGGGATGGCTCAGGCGAGCGGCACGGTACGCGGGGCGGTTACGTTGTCAGACGGAGGAACGGCGCTGCACAACGTGATTGTCACCATCGTCCAACTCAAACGCTCGGTCGAAACCGATGAGAATGGCGTCTATGAGTTTCGACAGGTTCCGCCTGGAAGGTACACGATACTCGCGCATCTGGAGGGCTTTCCCGACCTGACGAAATCGGTCACGGTCGCCGCCGCCGCTTCCGCCGTCACGCTCGACTTTCAGATGAATCTGACGGGCTTGCGTGAAGAGGTGACGGTGACGGCGACGGGCAGCGAGCAATCAACCTTTGACTCATTTCAGTCCGTGACGACGCTCGACTCGATCAAGATTGTCCAAGCGAGCCACACGGCGCTCGGCGAGGTGCTCGACAAAGAACCGGGCGTGGCGAAACGGAGTTTCGGGCCGGGCACGTCGCGCCCCGTCATCCGCGGCTTCGATGGCGACCGCGTGCTGGTCTTGCAGGACGGCGTGCGGACGGGTTCGCTCGGCTCGCAGTCGGGCGACCACGGCGAGCCGGTGGATGTGCTCTCGCTCGAACGCCTCGAAGTCGTAAAAGGGCCGGCGACTCTGCTCTACGGCAGTAACGCTATCGGCGGCGTGGTTAACGCCATCACCGGGCACGACTACGCGCATGAGGGCTGGCGCGGTTACTTCACCGGCCTCGGCGGCACGACCAATAGTCAGGGCGGCGTGAGCGGCGGCGTCGAGTACGGGAGAGGGGCGTGGATGCTGTGGAGCAACGGCAGCTTTCAGCGCACGGGCGACTACGATACGCCGGAGGGCCGCGTGCCGAACTCGAAGACGCGCAGCGCCCACGGCCTCGGCGGCTTCGGCTGGTACGGTGACAAGAGTTTCTTCAGCGCGAGCTACAGCCACGACAACAGTCGCTACGGCGTCCCGTTCGCGGCGTCGTTCGAAGGCGGCGGGAGCGCGACGAGCGCTGTGATGAGAGGTAATCTTTTTTCGCATCAGGCAGCGGACGAAGAACAGATTGATTTGAAAATGCGCCGGCACGACGTTCAAGTCAACACGGGCTTTCGCAACCTCGCCTCGTTCGTTGACTCGTTTCGTCTGACGCTCGACTACAGTGACTATCGGCACAAGGAGCTTGAAGATGAAGCGGTCGGTACGACTTTCAACAACAAGCAGTTCGTCTACCGCGGCGTTTTCACACAGCGCAAGACCGGAAAACTCTCCGGCAGTTTCGGCTTTTCAGGCTTCCACCGCGATTACGAGAGCATCGGCGCTGAAGCCCTGTCGCCCCCCGTCATACAAAACTCTTTCGCCGTCTTCGGCCTTCAGGCAATTGAGTTTGAGCGCGTCGGCTTTCAACTCGGCGGTCGCGTCGAGCGGAACAGTTACAACCCGGTCGGCCTCCAAGATCGTTCATTCACGGGCTTCTCCGGCGCCGCGGGCGTTCGATTTGCTCTGTGGGAGGGCGGGGCTTTCGTCGCCAACTATACGCACTCATACCGCGCGCCCGCGCTCGAAGAGCTTTACAACAACGGCCCACACATCGGTAATTTGACGTTCGAGGTCGGTAACCCTAATCTCACGCGCGAGCGAAACGATGGCATTGACATCTCGCTCCGCCACAGGTCGCAGCGTGTCCACGCCGAGGCGAATTTTTACTACTACAATATTAAAGATTTCGTCTTCCTCGCGCCCGTGGATGAAGACAGCAACGGGGAGATTGACATCGAGGATGGACTGAGGGTCGCCAGCTATTCGCAGGGCGACAGTCGCTTTAACGGGACGGAGTTGAATTTGGAAGTCGCATTACACCAAAACCTGTGGCTCAACTTTGGGCTGGACACGGTAAACGCCGAGTTGAAAAACACGGGCACGCCCTTGCCGCGCATCCCGCCCTTGCGCGGTCGCTTCGGCTTCGACGCGCGCTACAAAGGGCTGAACGTGCGACCGGAGGCCGTCTTCGTCAAGGACAAGGACAATGTCTTTACGACCGAGACGCGCACCCCCGGCTATGCGGTCTTCAACGTCGTCGCCTCCTACACGATTGCGCGTCCGCATTACGCGCATATCTTCTCGGTCAACGCCTTCAACCTCGGCGACCGGCTCTACCGCAACCACCTCTCGTTTATCAAAGACCTCGCGCCCGAAATTGGTCGCGGCGTGCGATTCACTTATACCATCAGGTACTTTTAGGGAAGTGCCGGACAGATAAATCGGCAGAGACTTGGGCGCGGAGCCTTTCGAGACCGCGCCCACTCTTTTTATACTTACCGGGCAGAGTAGAGAAAACCTTTTGCCCTCCGCAAACATGAGAGCGTGTGGTTAAATGTGCGGGCCATTCATCGCCACTGAAGCGTTCGATTTTTGACTTGGGTCCGAGCCGTCACTTTCTGATTATGATGTTAAGCATGTCTCCGGGTTTTGCGAACAAACTTTTTCGACACTTCCCTACATTATTCCTACTGGTCATCGCTCAGTTTTTTATCCCGGCGACTGTTCGCGCGAATTCCTTCGATATCACAATAACGGCTCTTCCGTCCGACCCCGCTCGCGTCCATGTAGAGGGCGTAACCGGGACTGAAACGAAGGCTTGGTCGTTCCCCGGTGAACGCCTCACGACGGGAGGGCAAGGAGAAAGAGTTTCAAACTTCGCCCTTGCTGACGCTAGCGGCGTGGAAGTGCGTGTGCGGAGACTCGCGCCGGGAGAATTCGAGTCGGACGACCCGGCGTCGCGTTTCAGTTATGACCTCATGCTCGCTCCGCCACTCAATGCGGCGGATGCGGCGCACCTTTCGTGGGTGTCTGGTGAGCGCGGAGTTCTTTTTCTCAGTGACGTGCTGCCTATTCTGCCGTCGAAGGGGAAAGTGGCGCTACAGCTATCGGTAAACTGGGAAGTGTTTTCGGTCGAGGCGAAAGACAGACAGGGAAGATTTGAAATACCTGATGCGGGCCGCTCCTTGTTTGTCATAGGTCGAGACTTGCGAGCACGAAACGGGCGGGTTGATACGATGGAGGTGACGCACGTGATCGCGGGCGAGTGGGCATTCCCGGACGAAGAGATCGTAAAAACTTCAAAGGAAAATCTTGACGATTTCCGGAAGTTGATGGGCGGATTACCGCGACGACATTCGATGGTCGTGCTCTTACCTTTTCCGAGTCAGGTCGCGGGGCAGCTTTGGAGCGCGGAGACGCGAGGCGGAACGGTGTTGCTGCTGTCCGGACGCTTGCCGTCCAAACTTGCCGCGTTGGCGCAACTAAACGCCGCGCTGACGCACGAATTGTTCCACCTCTGGGTTCCGAACGGCCTCGCTCTCAAGGGTGATTACGGATGGTTCTATGAAGGGTTTACTCTCTATCAGGTGCTTCGCATGGGGATGCGACAAGGGCGGCTTACTTTTCAGGACTACCTGAATGCGCTGGGCAGGGCGTTCGACGCCTACAAGTCGGTGAGAGGGCGGCAGGAGCTTTCGCTGATCGAGGCGTCTGAAAGAAGATGGACGAGCAACCCCGCGTTCGTCTATCACAAGGGGATGTTGGTGGCTTTCCTTTATGAACTGACATTGATGCGGAGAACGGAAGGGAAGAGTTCACTCGTCGAAGTATACCGTGAATTGTATCAGCGGCACGGCGGGGCGGATCAGAAGGTGGATGCCAGCGGCGCTCTTATCTCTGTCTTGAACGGTATGCCCGGCATGAATGATTTCAGTGACCAATACATACAGAACGCTAATCAACTCGACTTAGTAAAAGAGATCGAAATTTTCGGCTTGCGGATAGCGACAGGAGGGGTTCGCACACACGTTTTTGTTGCGGATTCGATCAGCCGTCAACAGCGCGATTTACTCCGGCGTTTAGGCTACAATGAAAGGCGGGCGGCTGACGAACGAAGACTCCAGTTGGACTTGGGGAACCATTTGTCATTGCGTCGTTGAACTCGAACGCCTGACTATGAGTCTCTGAGAATAGCTTGAAAGAAAGCCGTTTCCAGCGCGTTAGTTGCCTGAGTGAAGGATACACAAACGATGAAGCATAAGAGGATCACTGTCTACCTTCTCCTTTTAATTCTGGGGAGCGGGTGTAGCTCACTTGCCGGAAAAGAAGAGACCTGTGTGGTCATGGCGCGTCGAGCGCAAGTTCGTAGTTCCACGGCGGTCGTGGCGGCGGACTTGAAAGAGGTTGTGCGCGGCGACATCCTAGACATTC
The DNA here is from genome assembly GCA_041749275.1 of Pyrinomonadaceae bacterium. Classification (GTDB taxonomy): domain Bacteria; phylum Acidobacteriota; class Blastocatellia; order Pyrinomonadales; family Pyrinomonadaceae; genus JBGTBQ01. The sequence goes on from JBGTBQ010000295.1 coordinate 64,581, forward strand.
TTGACTTGACGACAGTCCCGGAAACTGGCGAGAGTTGGTTGCGCGTGCGCGTGCGCGACGAAGAAGGGACCGAGGGGTGGATCGAAGCACGCAACGTCATCTCTCAGGAGATGGTCGCGCGCTCACGAGAGATCGCGAAAGAGGATGAAGAGATTCCCGCACAAGCCTCCGGACAACTTCGGGCCAGCACGAACATTAGGTTCTCTGCTGACCGGAGCGGTAACGACAACATCATGATGAAGCTGGAGAGCGGCGCGCGGTTTGAAATCGTCGGCTGGAAACGCGTGCCGCGGCCTAAATCACTGGGAACGACGGAGAGCGATGACGCCCCTAAAGCCGGTGCGGCTGAACCGGGAACGGTAAGAAGAAAGAGAGAGAGTGAAAGACCTAAAGAGCCAGAAGAGGCCAACGAGATTTGGTATAAGGTGCGCCTGCCGCCTTCAATCTCGCCGGCGCCGGCGGGGTGGGTTTTTGGCAAGCAAGTTGAATTGACCGTGCCTAGCGACATCATCTTTTATCGTACTGGACGCGAGTTTGTCGCTTGGCAGAGGCTCGACGCGGATAGCGATGACATGCATAAAGCGTCTCTGAAAGATAAAGATGCTGCAAAGGATGCACGCCCCGGAAGCTGGGTGATTCTTGAAAGGAGCAGCACGGGCGATGCTAACAGCATTGATTCACCTGATTTTGACCGTATCTACGTCTTGGGATATGACAAGGATAGGCAGGAACATTACACTGCTTATCGAAGCCCTGACATAAAGGGCTTCTTACCTCTTCGCATAGAACGAAAAGGCGACGTAAAGAATTTCACCGTGCGAATTCAAACGGATGGGCAGTATAAAGAAGTGCGGTTCAAGGCAGATGTGAATGAGCGGAGCTTATTAAAAGTAGAAGCACTCGATGAGTTACCTCGGACTGGCAAATCCCGCTAAATTTTTTCACCTCGTGTTGAAGCGAACTTTTGTTTGCGGCACTTCTCGGAGATCAAAAAAGCCTAACGAAATAACAAAGAGCGGGGCAGAGTTCTTGCGCTTGTTTATTCTATCGGCATGAGACCCTTAGAAAGTTTGACCTTCGAGGCTGTCGTCAGTTTGTTGCGAACCGAGTTCAAACACTTGGATGGCAAGCACGATTACCGACCCACACCGCTTGCCAGCGCAGTTGCGGCGCATCACCTCGCGGCGCAAGGCGCGGGCGGAGTTGAGTCTGGTGCGCGCCATCGTGGAGTTGATGAAAAGTGAACCGAGCCTCTGGGAGTTGCTTAATCATCAAGCCAAACTCAATCTGGAGGCCGGTTGATGAAATGTGTCCCGACATCAGCTTCTCGTCTTAAAATATTTCTCGCAACGCTGCCGCCCTACTTGTCCAATGCCAACCAGCCGCTCACCGCACTGAACCGCTGCTCCGCCGCGTCTACCCTGACGACATATAAACCGATTGCGCCAAGCCGCCGATTGGGGCCAAAGCTGAGGGGCGGCGTCACGCCCGTCTCGTACTTGTCGAACCCTTCGAGAGACTTAACGAGCGCGGCACGACTCAGCCGTCGCCCGCTGGATTTGACTGCTTCGGCGAAAGTCCTCGCCGCGGCATAAGCCAGCGCTTGGAAGGCCGCGTGGCGCCCGCCCGCCCGCCCGCGCCGCGCAAGGCCGGCGAACTCCGTGAAATCGCCTTGCTCCGGCAACGGCGTGGGGTGTGCGAGGTAAGTCCGCGCCGCCACGCCGGCGGGCAGTTCGAACGCAGCGCGACCGAGCGTCAGCGCCGAGCCGAGTAGCGACATGGTGGCGTTCGCGGCTTCGGCCTCGCGCGCGAATTCCAACAGTTCCGGCGACCACCCGAAGAAGAAGACATACTCGGCTTTAGTCCGCACCAACTCCGCGACCACTTCCCGCGCCGAGAATTCCCGCGCCTTGTGTGCGCGCGCGAAGACGAGCGGCAGCGCATGAGCCGCCGACTGGAGGCGGACTCCCTCGGCAGCGTCGCGGTTGAACTCGTCATCGGCGTAGATCAACGCGAGCCGTGGCGCCGCCCGCGAATCTCGCCGCGCAGCTCCCTCCTCCCGCTCGGCACGCAGCTTGACGAAATTGACGAGTCCTCGCGCTTGATCTCTGGACGAAGGGAGCAGGTAGAAGACCTGCGGGTTGGGTACCGCTGAAGGCCGCGGCGACAACGTGAGTGGCCCGACGGAAGGAACTGCTTGCCGCTTCAGGTATTCGCCGGTCGCCGCGTCGCCGGACGGCTCGAAGCTCCCGACGAGGGCGAAGACGCCGCGCCCTTCGACCAGTCGCCGCGTTGCTTCCAGAGTCTCCCCGGCTTCGCCGCGCGTGTCCTCGACGACGAGTTCGATCTGCCGCCCATAGATTCCGCCCTGTGCGTTGGCTGCCGCGAAGTAGGCTTCGAGAATGACGCGCACGTCTGCGCCGGCCTCCGCGAGCAGGCCGGTCAGCGGCAACGCCGCGCCCACGCGAACCGACTGCCGGCTGACGCCGGCGTCCGCGTCGGCCTCG
>JBGTBQ010000296.1:0-22480 GCA_041749275.1 Pyrinomonadaceae bacterium
TGGTCGCGGCGGCGGCGGGTTCGGCGGCATGGGCGGCGGTCGCGGCGGCGGCGGGTTCGGTGGCGGCGGCAATGAAAACCGTTACAGCTTGACCTTCTCGATCAACGCCAACAACCTCTTCAACCGCTCGAACCTCGACACGCCGGTCGGCAACCTGAGTTCGTCCTTCTTCGGCCAGTCCACGAGGACGGCGGGCGGCTTCGGTTTCGGTCAGGGCGGCGCGGGACTCGCGGGCAACCGCCGCGTCGAGGTGCAGATGCGCTTCAACTTCTGATTTCGCCTCACGGAATTCCCTAACAACGTCCGCGGATAAAACACGGGCGGGGCAAGGAATCATCCTTGCCTCGCCCGGCCTCATTACGGAGGTGTGTGTTCTAACCAGCGACCGAGTCGCGCGACTCCGCCGGACGATAAGGCGGCAGAGTTTTGCGCGCGGCCTTTTCGCCCTTGAGGTTGAGCGCCCAGTCGGCCTGCATCAAGGTGTGTATGTCGCGTGTGCCCTCGTAGATGACCGCCGCCTTGCAGTTGCGTAGATAACGCTCGACGGGGTAGTCGTTCGCGTAGCCGTTCGCGCCGTGCACCTCAATCGCCATCGAGGCGGCCTTCTCGCTCCTGACGGTCGCCTGCCACTTGGCGAGCGAGGTCGCGCGCCCATTCGGTTTCCCCTCGTTCTTGAGGTACCCCGCGCGCAGCCACAGGAGGTAACACATCTGGTAGTCGGCCTCCATGTCGGCGATCTTCTGTTTGACAAGCTGGTGGTTGGCGATCTTCGTGCCGAACGTCTCGCGTTCTAAGGCGTAGGCGACCGATGCGTCGCGCGAGGCGCGGATGATGCCGGTCGCGCCCGCCGCGACCGTGTAACGCCCCTGCTCCAAAGCGAACATGGCGATCTTAAAGCCTTCGCCCTCTTTGCCGACGAGATTCTCGGCGGGGACGCGCACGTCCTGTAAAGAGAAGTAGCCGGTGTTGCCGGCGCGGATGCCCATCTTGCCGTGGATAGTGCCGGAGGAGAAGCCTTTCATCGAGCGCTCGACGATGAAGCAGGACATCCCTTTATGATCGCGCTGGCGTCGCTTCTCTTCGTCCGTCCAGCAGTAGAAAAGTAAGTTGTCGGCCACGCCGCCCGCGAGCGAAATCCACATCTTCTCGCCGTTCAAGACCCATTCGTCGCCCTCGCGCCGCGCCGTAGAGCGCGAGCCGACCACGTCTGAGCCGGCGCCCGGCTCGGTCAACCCGTAGGTGGCGATCTTCTCGCCCTTCGCCTGCGGCACGAGATACTTGCGTTTCTGCTCCTCCGTGCCCCACGTCAAAAGCGTCAACGAGTTCAACCCCGTGTGGACGCTCATCACGACGCGCATGAAAGTGTCCACGGCTTCCAACTCTTCGCAGACGATTCCGAGCGAGATGTAATCGAATCCGGCGCCGCCGTACTCTTCGGGGATGCAAACGCCCAACAGGTTCAACTCGGCCATCTTGTCGAGAATCGAGCGGTCGAACTGCTGTTTCTCGTCAAGCTCTTTAATGCGCGGGGCGACTTCCGCTTGCGCGAACTCGCGGACGGTCTGGCGGATCGCCTTGTGGTCTTCGGTCAGTTCAAAGTCAATCATGAAAGTTCTCCGTAATTGAATTCAGACTCGCACATGGAGACGACCGCGCGAGGGCGGAAGGGCCGAATCAGATGCATGTGCTCGTGTTGGGATTTGCGAAAAAGTTAAGCGGCATCTTACACCACGACCCCGCGCGCGTAAAATGGGCGCGGGGGGCGGACAGGTCAGAACCGCCTGCGGTAGCGGGCGGGTCGGCCCTACCCTGCGCGCAACTTGAGCAGTCACGAGCGATGTACCCCGTCGCTACCGCTCCGGGTTCTGACCTGTTTGACCGCCGTCGGCTTCCTCAGTTTGGATCAACTTCCGCGCCTCTTCCCTCGCCTCTTCGAGAGTTCGCACGCGGTTGTCGAGCTGCATTTCGTAGACGGCATCAAGAATTTTGCCGAAGAGCGGCGAGGGCTTGAGGCCCATCTCGATGAGATGGCGGCCCATCAGGACGGGCGCGGGCGGCTTCGTCTCGACGGAGAGTTCCCGCGCGCGCGCGATAAACCACTCCTGCGCCGCCGCCGTGAACCAACGCTCGCGCGGCACCCATGGCGCGTTGCGACCCAAGCTATCGGCCTTTGCAACGCGATACAACAGTTCCAACTCGCACCGCCGCGCGAGGCGACGGAAAGCGCCGTCGCCGATTTCGTCGCGCAGGCGATAGAAGTCGCCCGGCCTCAAGTGGTCGCGCACGAGCGCCGTGACCTGCGCGCGCACGTCGTAGCCTTCGAGCGTGAAGACCTTCAGCCGGTCGAGAAACTTTTCGGTCGGCGCGACACCCGCCTCTTCGTGCCCGCGCGAGCGGATGCGCCCTTCGATAAATTCAGTCGTCGCGGGCTTGCCGAAGTCATGGCACAAGGCCGCCAGCATCACCGTCACCCGCCGCGCGTAGTCGAGGTCGTCAACAAGTTCGCGCGCGCGGTCGAGCACGAGCAATGTATGAACGAAAACATCTCCCTCCGGGTGCCATTCAGGCTCTTGCCGCACGCGCTTGAGCGCTTCGATTTCGGGGAAGAGTTGCGCGGTCGCGCCGAGCCGGTCGAGCCACTCGAATCCGACGGACGGGCGGCGCGCGAAGAGCAGGAGCTTTTCCATCTCGCCCCAGATGCGTTCGGGCGGCAAGTCCGTGAGGTCAATCGCGCGGCAGAGTTCGACGGTCGCCGGCTCGATGTCAAACTCGAAGCGCGCGGCGAACTGCGCGGCGCGCAGGACGCGCAGAGAGTCTTCGACGAAAGTTTCGGGCGCGACGGCACGGATTATCTTTCGTTCGATGTCGGCGCGACCGGCGAAAGGGTCGAGCAGTTCGCCCGTCAGAGGGTCTTCGAGGATGGCGTTGATGGTGAAGTCGCGTCGGCGCGCGGCCTCCGCGACCGGCATGGCGGGGTCGCCCTCGATGACGAAGCCGCGATGCCCCCGGCCCGCCTTGCGCTCGCGGCGCGGCAAGCTCACGTCGAGGTCGTGACCGAGCTTGTAGACCGTGAACGCTTCGCCGACGACATTGACGCGGCCCATGCGGTCGAGTATCCGGCGCAAGACGGGCGGCTCGACGCCGTAGACCTCCACGTCCCAATCCTTCGCCGCGCGCCCCATCAGACGGTCGCGCACGCAGCCGCCGACCAACAGCGCCCGCCCGCCCGCGTCGCCGATGATGCGCGCGAGCTTCAGAATTTTTTCGGGAACGCTTGAAGACATCGAAGCCGTGACATTTAGAGTTGGCCCGCGCTTGAGCAATGGGCGCGGCGTGGGGATAACGCGGAGGGCGCGGAGGATTCGCGGAGAACGCAGAGGAGTTCTCTGTGCTCTCCGCGAGTCCTCCGCGCCCTCCGCGTTAAATCGTTCGTCACATCACGCTCAACCAACGAAGGGACGACTCAACGCGGCGACTCTTCGCCCTCATCATCCAACTCATCGAAATCATCCTCGTCGTCGTACCCTTCCGGGTCGTCAACGAGAAGCTGCATCCCGCGCGTCGAAGGCAGACAACTGATGATCTGCACGCGCTCGATGCGCGTCAACTCCGGCGACGTGTGCCAGAGTTTCACCCAGAAGCTGCGCGTGTCGCCGTGGACGACGTAGGTCGAGCCGTCCATCGTCACGGGCACTGGCTCGGCCAGCGTCCCGTCGCGCAGCTCTTCCAATAACTCCGCGACGAACGGGCGGAACGTCTCGAACTGCAAGACAACCGCGCCTTCGTCAACCTCGGCGGGCGGCAACTCCACGGGGTCGTCCCCTTCGAGGAGGAGGCGCGTTTCGGTCTGCTGATTTCGTTTCTTGACTACTGGCATTGAATTCCCAACTTCCGCTGCAAATGCTCCTGCAAGTCCGCGACTTTCACGCGCTCCTGCTCCCACGTGTCGCGGTCGCGCACCGTCACGGCCTCGTCTTCAAGCGACTGGTGGTCAATGGTGACGCAGAAGGGCGTGCCAATCTCGTCTTGGCGCGCGTAGAGTTTGCCGATGCCGCCCGTGTCGTCGTAGATGGCGCGCATCGAGGGTTGAAGCTTCCGCTTGATGTCGCGCGCCAGCGAGACGATCTCCGGTTTGTTTTTGGCGAGCGGAAGCACGGCGACCTTGATCGGCGCGAGTTCCGGATGGAGTTTGAGAATCACGCGCGTCTCGCCCTTGTCGGTCGTCCGTTCGGTGTAGGCGTCCATCAGGAACGCGAGCACGGAGCGGTTGACGCCCGACGCCGGTTCGACGACGTGCGGATAGAAACGCTCTTTCGTCGCCTCGTCGAAGTAGGAGAGGTCGGCGGTCGAGTCCGGATTCCTGCGCTTGCCCTCTTCGTCCGTCGGCTTGTTCGAGTGCTGTTTGAGGTCGAAGTCGGTGCGATAGGCGATGCCCATCAACTCTTCCCACTGGCGCTCATCTTCGGGGCGTTCGGGGAAGTAGCGGTACATGATGTCCACGGTGCGGCGCGAGTAGTGCGCGAGTTTCTCCGGCGGCACTTCGTAGAGGAAAAGGTTTTCGCGCGCGACGCCTAAAGACGTGTACCAGCCGACGTACTGCTCGACCCAGTAGTCCACGAGTTGAAAATGTTCGGCGTCGGGCCGGACGAAGTATTCCATCTCCATCTGCTCGAACTCGCGCGTGCGGAGGATGAAGTTGCCGGGCGTGACTTCGTTGCGAAAACTTTTGCCGACCTGCGCGACGCCGAAGGGAAGCTTGCGCCGCGTCGTCGTCTGCACGTTGAGGAAGTTGATAAAGATGCCCTGCGCCGTTTCGGGCCTGAGATAGGCGATGGCCGTCGGGTCATCCTCGGACACCGCGCCGAGGCGCGTCTGAAGCATCATGTTGAAGGGGCGCGGCTCCGTCCACTCCTTCTCACCGCAGTGCGGGCACTTCAATTCCGAGAGGTCGGATGCGCCGAACTCTTCCATAAGCTTGTCGGCGCGGTAACGCTTCTTACACTTGCGGCAGTCCACGAGCGGATCGTTGAAGGTCGCTTCGTGTTCCGAATACTTCCAGACCAGACGGTTGAGGATAAGCGATGAGTCAATCCCTTCGATGTCGTCGCGCTCGTAGACGAGCCAGCGCCACCACAGACGCTTGACGTTGTTCGCCAACTCGACGCCGAGCGGGCCATAGTCCCACGCGCTGCCCAGCCCGCCGTAAATGTCGGACGAGGGGAAGACGAAGCCGCGTCGCTTCGAGAGCGAGACGATGGTTTCAATATTCGGTGCAGCCACTGTCGGTCTCCGCAAATGGTAAAGGTGAATAGTAGATTGAAATTCACGTCGTCGCTCGATCAACGAATCATCACTCAGACCAGAGTGATTCACAAACGCGAGTGACGAGTGATGAGGATAACAGGCGAGCGCCCGCGTTGAAAAGAAGAGAGGAGCGACGCCGCCGCTGGCGGGCTGTCGCTCCTCATCCTCAAACAAAATGCTGTGTTGTGATACTACCCGGCGAGGCTGATTCGTGTACCGCTACTTGCTTGGCGCGGAGGGCGCCGAGATGTCAACGTCAACCTTGGTTGTCTTGCCGCCGAAGACGCCGCCCTGCCACGCCAGAAAGGCGAGCACGACCACAACTAGAAAGATCACGAGAATTGCCACCACGCCGGTATTGCTTGAGCTTTCGCCGTCTGCCATGTTTCTATCCTCCTCAAATGTTATGCATCAAAGCGCCACGAGAGACGCCGTCAACCTGAAATGTTCTTAACCTCAATCGCCGCAAAAAAGAACAAGCGGCACGCCGCACGTTTGATAACAGTACGCGGGCTGGCTGCCCTGAGAAGGTTACAGAAAAAACCGTGCCACGGACATAAGTCAAAAGTAAAAAGGCAAAAGTGAAGAGGCTGATTCCTCCTTACTTTTGCCTTGTGCCTTTTTACTTTTGACTGTTCTAGTCGCGGCGCGTGCGGCGCGGGGCGACGCGCTGTAGTTCGTTCGGGTCAACGGTCGGCGTCGGGCGCGGCGGCTCCGCGCCCTGCGGCACGAGCCAGATTTCGTAAGAGTTGTTCTCGCGCCAGCCGCCGTTCAAGACGATGATGCGGTTGCGGCTGATGCCGCGCGTGTTGACGAGATAGTCAGCCGCGCGCGCGTTCATCCGGTCGGCCTCGCCCGCACGGCTCCGGCGCCCGGAGTAGGCGATGATGTAGCCGGTGGCGGTGGGGTTGTTCTGGAGTTCGATGGCGAGGTTGTCGAGCCGCGCCTTGTCATCGTCGAAAGCGACGGAGGGAAACTCGTCGAAGCGCTTCGCGGGCTGCCTGAGTTCCTGCACGATGACGCCGGTCTGCGCCTGCGCCGTCTGGCGGCAGTTGCGGTCGCCGGAGCCGTCATCCACGACGAGGATCGCGGTCGCGCGGCGATTGCCGAGGCCGCTTGAGTCAACCGTGATGGTCGGCGTGCCCGCGCCCGTCAGGATGCGGGCCGAGGGCGGGCTGACCGTCCACGTATAGTTGAGCGCCGAGGGGCCGGCATAACCCACATCCGCCGTATAGGTGATAACGTCGCCATCGTTGACCGAAGCCGGCGCGGAAACGTTGACCGGGTACGGGCAGGGCGAGGTCGGCACCGCCGGGATGTTGATCGTGCGCGGATTGTAGTTGAGAGCGATGCAGTCCTTGCGGCCCGCGACGATCTGGAAGACGTGCGACCAGCGCGTGTTGTTCGGGAAGATGATCTCGACGGTGTGCGTCCCCGGTTCGAGGTCAATGGCGCGAACGTAGTCGGTCGTCTCGCCCGCCGGGCGCCCGTCAATGAAGATCGGGTAGCCGCCGGGATTGGTCGAAACCTCGATGCGCCCGGTCGTCGGAATGCCCTTCTTGTTCTTCTGCTTGGCGCGCGCCTCGGATTGGGGCGCGGGGATGAGCGCGGCGCAGAGAGCGATGAGGACGACGAGCGCGGTCAGTCGTGCGACCAGAGCGGTGGAAGCGCTACGGTGTGTGGGAGACTTCTTCGACATGTTGTTAGATGACCTCCTCGGCGACACTCTCTTCGCCGTTGCGACGGCGGGAGTAGCGGCGACGGGCGCTGGCGCCGAGCGCGAGCAGGCTCGTGCCAAACAGGAGCAGCGTGGCCGGTTCGGGAATCGCGGGCGGTGGTGGGCCGCAGTTGACGACGCAGGACGGCGGCGGCGGCGTGTCATTGCCCCCACCACAAATACCCGACACGCAGATCAGCGGGATTCCGAGGAAAGGCCACCACGGGAAGCCAGCACCGGGAATTTTTTCAATGGGTATCTCGCCGCAGTCGCAGACCGTGCCCGTCACGTCGCCGAGGTCAACGGTCTCGATCTGACCGCCGCTCTGGGAGAGCGTCGTGTCGGTCGAGGTGGTTGGCGTGATGTTGGGGGTGGAAGTGCCGGACGGCTGCTGCGATGATGCGCCGCTCTGACCGGACTGCTGTGCCACGGTTGAGCCGCCGCTCTGGGGTGCGAAGCGCAAGCGCACATCCGCCGCCGCGCCGCGTCCGGAAGAGAGCGCGTGAACCGCGTCGGCGAAATGTACAGTGCCAGCCTTCGCGGGCACCGCCGCCAGAAGCAGAAAGCTGAGCATCAGAGCCACGGGGCGTAACGCTTGATGCTTCATTATGAGGTTGTCCTCCCTTGCATTCCCTCAAGCCCCGGTCAAACGGCAGACCACAGTCGAACCGGCAAAAGGAATCTTGGCGCTATCAATGAAAAAGATGTGTGGAGACAGGGCAACGGCTTCAAACGGCAACCTCATGGGTGGCTCACAGCCTTTGCTTCTCATCCCGCCGACCGGACCGGCGGCCCTTGTCTCGCTTGATATTCCACAATCGAAGCGACTTGTGGAGAAAACCTCGACTGGTTTTCCGTACTGAGAAAAGACGCTGAATAATGCTTGAATTCCAATTCCGGGAGCACAATTAAACTCAGGCCAGCGCTTCCTGTCAAGGTAAAAAGGGCCTCCCATGCGGGCAAACCCTATTTCCCGCAAAAAATTAAACACAAGGGTGGGTGAGAGGCAGCAAGTGCAGGCGGCAGAGGCAGGAGGCAGGTTAAGAAAAAATCGCTGTGAGAGATCGAATCTCGACCCCGATCCTTGCTGCCTGCCGCCTGCCGCCTGCCTCTGTCGCCTGTCCGTTTACTCTCCGTCGCCTTGCCCGGCGGCCTCGGCTTTGTCGTTCCCGCGCTTCTCATCGCGGAGCACGGCCTTGCGGGAGAGCTTGATCTTGTTGCCCTCCTTGCCGATGCATTTGACGAGAATCTGCTGCCCCTCTTTCAGTTCGTCGCGCACGTCGCGGACGCGGTGCTCGGCGATCTCGGAGATGTGCAGCAGGCCGTCCGTGCCGGGAAAGATTTCGACGAAGGCGCCGAAGTCCACGATGCGCGAGACGGTGCCGAGATAGGTCTCGCCGATGTCGGCCTCGGCGGTCAAGCCTCGGATGCGCGCCACGGCGGCCTGCGCCGCGTCCCCGTCGGCGGTGGAGATGAAGACCGTGCCGTCGTCTTCCACGTCAATCTTCGCGCCGGTCTCTTCGACGATGGAGCGAATCATCTTGCCGCCCGGTCCGATCACGTCGCGGATGCGGTCGGGGTTGATCTTGATGGTGATGATGCGCGGCGCGTAAGGGGAGAGATCGGCGCGCGGCTCGTTAATCGCCTGCTCCATCACGCCGAGGATGTGCATCCGGCCCTTCTTCGCCTGTTGCAAAGCTTCGGCCATGATCTGCGCGTTGATGCCGGCGATTTTGATATCCATCTGCAAGGCGGTGATGCCGTCGCGCGTGCCGGCGACTTTGAAGTCCATGTCGCCGTAGTGGTCTTCGGCGCCCGCGATGTCAGAGAGGATGGCGTACTTGTTGCCCTCCATGACGAGGCCCATCGCCACGCCCGCGACCGCCGCTTTGATCGGCACGCCGGCGTCCATCATCGAAAGGCTCCCGCCGCACACGCTCGCCATCGAGGAGGAGCCATTCGACTCCGTGATGTCCGAAACGATGCGGAGCGAGTAGGGGAAGTCCGCTTCGTTCGGCAGGACGGGTTCGAGCGCGCGGCGCGCGAGCGCCCCGTGGCCGATCTCGCGGCGGCTGGTCGAGCCAAAACGCCCGACTTCGCCGACCGAGTAGTGCGGGAAGTTGTAGTGCAGGAGGAAGCGGCGCTTGACCTCGCCCTTCTCGATGTCGTCTATGAACTGCTCGTCCTCTTTGGTGCCGAGCGTCGTGGTGACGATGGCCTGCGTCTCGCCGCGCGTAAAGAGCGCCGAGCCGTGGACGCGCGGGAGCCATGTCACCTCGCAGTCAATCGGGCGAATCTCGCCGAAGCGACGGTTATCGGGGCGGCGGCGTTTGTTCAGAATGTCATCGCGGAAAATCTTCTCCTTGATGTGGTCGAAGATTTTCTTCGCCATCACGCGCTGTTCGGGCTGGTCTTCGGGGTAAGCCTCGACGACCTCTTTTTTCAAAGCATCAACGGATGCGTAAGAACTGGCCTTGCCGTGCTCCGACGTGTCGAGCGCGGCGCGCAAGCGATCCGTGTAGTTGCGCTCGATCTCGCCCATCATCTCTTCGTTGAGCACCGGAGCCTCGACCGGGCGCTTCTCGATTTCGAGCGCCTTGTAGAGTTCCTTCTGCCAGCGGCAAAGGCGATTGATCTCCTTGTGCGCGAGCATCAGCGCCTCGACCATGATCTCCTCGGACACTTCCTTCGCGCCCGCCTCGACCATGACGATGGCCTCTTCGGTGCCGGCGACGATGAGGTTCAGGCTCGACTCGCGCACCTCGTCGTAGGTCGGGTTGATGATGTAGCGACCGTTGATGAGGCCGACGCGCACGCCCGCAATCGGGGTTGAGAACGGAATGTCGGACAAGTAGAGCGCCAGCGACGCGCCGGTAATAGCGATCACGTCCGGGTCGTTGTCGTCGTCCGCAGAGATGACGGAGGCGATGACCTGCGTCTCGTTGCGGTAGCCTTCGGTGAAGAGCGGACGGCAGGGCCGGTCAATCAGGCGGCAGGTGAGCACTTCCTTTTCGTTCGGTCGGCCCTCGCGCCGGAAGTAGTTGCCGGGGATTCTACCGGCGGCGTAGTTGTGCTCGCGGTACTCGACCGTGAGCGGGAAAAAGTCAATCCCCTCGCGCGGTTTGTCGGCGCCGACGGCGGCGACGAGCAGCATCGTCTCGCCATAGCTGATGACGATTGAGCCGTTGGCCTGCTTGGCGACGCGCCCGGTCTCGACCACGAGTTCGCGGTCGCCGAGTTTGATCTTTTCTTTCAGGTATTTCTTAACTGCCATGATTTTTTGTCTCCTTCGGACGCTCCTCATTTTGAAGTGGCGCGGCGTCTCATCCGCCGCGCGCGTCCGGCATTAATAATTGTCAGTGCCCAACACGGGCGCGCTACGTGAGGCGCGCCGGCATCGGGCGTCAACCATAAAAAAGCGGCGCCGAGCTTCTAACGTGAAGCCGGCGCCGCCTTTTGCTTGGGTACGCTACAGGCTGCCGCCCGCCGCCCGCCCGTGGAAGCTTGAGCGCCGTCACGTTCGGCCACTCCCGCAGGCTTGTTACAGGACGCGGGGCGTTGGTTAAGAGGAAGAGTCCCTCGTTCAACTTAGATTTCCGAACTCGCAAGGCCCGCCCGATGAAGGGTGAGCGCCGCCGTTTAGACTAACGGCGCAAGCCGAGCTTGCCGATCAGTTCGTGGTATCCCTCGATGTCTCTACGCTTGAGGTAATCGAGCATGCTGCGGCGCTGCGAGACCATCTTGAGCAGTCCGCGCCGCGAGTGGTTGTCCTTCTTATGCGTCTTGAAATGCTCGGTCAGTTCGTTGATGCGCCGAGTGAGCAAAGCGACCTGCACCTGCGGCGAACCCGTGTCGCCTTCGTGTGTCCGGTACTGGCCGATGATCGTTTCTTTGGATTCCGCTGTTAGTGCCACTGTTCGAGATGGTCCTCCCAGACCGCAGTCACGCCTGCTTGTATCCACAGGCAACCGCAAGAGTTAGTAAATCTAGCCGAGGCAATTTAACACGCCGTTTACGGAAGTGTCCAGCGGGCCGTCTGCCCTACTACCGCGAATCTCCGCCCTTTCGTTTCGCATTGTGCGAACTTCTCATGCTTCACCCGGCGAGTGAAACCTGCATTACCGCCGAAAAACTTCGCTTCGGGACGCGGCACATTTTTTGACTACTAACGCGCCGGAGTTCGACGGCGAGCAACACGCGGAGCGGAGAGCGCGGGATGCGCGCTCAAGACATCTTCTGCTACCATGCCGCCGGCATATTGAACCCCCGATGGAGAAAAAAATGGACGCCTCGGAAGAGAAAGACCCACAACCTGCGCGCATCGTCGTCATCGGCGGCGGCTTCGGCGGACTGTTCACGGCGCTCGGCCTTGCGCGCGCGGGCGAGGTGACTTTAATCAGCAACGAAGATCATTTCCTCCATACGCCGATGCTCTATGAGTATCTGAGCGGTGAGGTCGAGGCGTGGCACATCGCGCCCCACTACCGCGAGCTGTTCGGCGAAGACCGCATCCGCTTGGTTCAGGGCGCGGTCACGGACGTGGACTTCGACGCGAAAGAGGTGGTGGTCGCGGGGCGCGTTCGTCGCCTCGGTTACGACTATCTCGTGCTCTCGGTCGGCGGCATCACGAACTTCTGGGGGATCGAAGGCGCGGAAAAACACGCGATGCCCTTCCGCAAAATCCGCCACGCCGACGACCTCAGACAGCGGATGATCGAGGCGCTCGACCGCGTCCAGCCCGACTCCGCGCCGCAGGACGCGCGCCGCGCCGCTACCTTCGTCGTCGTCGGCGCGGGCGCGAGCGGCGTCGAGCTTTCGACGAAGATGTCCGACCTTTTGACGGACGCCTTTCGCCGCCGCGGCTTTCGCGGCGAGCCGCGCGTCGTCATCGTCGAGATGGGCCGCGAGGTCGTGCCCGGCATGGACGCGGACATCCGCCGCGTCGTCGAAGCAGCGCTCGGCGAGCGTCGCATCGAGCTGCACACCGAAGCGCGCGTCGTGAAAGTTCTGCCCGAAGGCGTCGTGATCGAACACGAAGGCGAGCAGACGGAGATCAAGGCTTCGGGCGTCGTGTGGACGGCGGGTGTGCGCGTCAATCCGCTGGTCGAAAAATTGAACGTCGAGAAAGACCGGCGCGGCCTCGTCGTCGTCGAGCCGAGTTTACAGGTACGCGGGCGCGAAGGCGTCTTCGCGCTCGGCGACATCGCGCTTTTCACGGACATCCCGCCGAGCCTTGCCGGCACGGCGCAGCTCGCCTTTCAGGAGTCCGCGCTCGTCATCTCGAACGTGCAGGCGCTCATTGACGGCGGCGTTCCCTCGCGCGGCCACTTCAAGGAACTCGGCGAGGCCGTCAGCCTCGGCACCGAAGACGCCGCTGTCCTCGCCGCCGGACAGGTCGTCACCGGCCCGCTCGCGCGCCAAGCCCGCTTCGCGCTCTACACGACGCGCCTCCCGACGTGGCAGCACCGCCTGCGCGTCGGCGCGAGTTGGTTCTTCGGCGGCAAGACGCCGCGCCCGCTCGGTTTATGAAGCAGGATAAGTACGTGGCTCATGTCAACGATTGGCGCGGCTTTCTCGAAAGATATGCTGCTCAAGTTTCGGCGTGGCGAGCGTTTTTCAAACCCATGAAGCGACTTTTCATAATCGTTACGCTGGCGGCGTTGATGTTATCGTGCGGCGGGCCTGCCCCTTTTCGCGGCTCGGTGCGTGAACTCGTCCCCCAACAGGTTGGAGAGTTCAAGCTGACGGGTGAGGTTAAGGCCGTGGAGGTCGTTCCCCCTGATAAGAATCGGAGTGGCGCGCTCCGACCGACCGAGGGTGTGACCGCGCGGTACGAAGCGCCGGGCGCGGCGCAACTGAGCCTTCAGGTAATCAACTACTCTTCCGCGGCTGACGCCGAACAGGCGCTCAAACTAATGCAGGAGAACATCTCGAAGCTTGGGAACGGAGCGAAGATTACCGAAGGCACGAGAACCAGCGGGGAGCAGAAGACCGCAAGTCGAAAGTTGGTGATTGAAGGTGTTGCGCCCGGCTTCCATCAGGTTATTTGGGTGAACAACTCTTTACTCTTCCTCGCGTCCGGAGACAACTTAAAAGCCCTCCTCGAGTTTGAACAGGGGCTTCCCTGATTTTTGTGTTCCCTCACCCGCGCCGCCCTCCAACCGATTTACGCCCGACCGCCCGACCAGCACGGCTCTCATAAACCAGCTTTCAGATAGCAGCCGCCTCGCATGAGTCGAGCACCGGCGCTTCTTCCTCTGGTTCGACGCCCTCGCCTTCGTAAAAGCGCCCGGCCCGCACGGTCTCGAAATATTCGCCGATGCGGTCGAGGACTTCCGTGACCGAGTGCGAGTGATAGATGACCTGACGGAAACGCGCGCCGCCGGGCAAGCCCTTAGTGAACTGGCCGGCGAGCTGTTTCATGCGACCGATGGCGGGCAGCTCCGGCATATCCGCGCGCAGCAACTCGAAATATTCCAAGAGCACCTCGCGCTTCTCTTCGAGCGTCGGCTCGTAAGGAGTGCGCCCGTGCAGCGTGTCTTCGATCTGCCGAAAAATCCACGGGTTTGCCATCGCGCCGCGTCCGATGAGGATGCCGTCGCAGCCCGTCTCGCGCCAGCGCTTGAACGCGCCCTCGACGTTGACGACATCGCCGCTGCCTGAGACGGGAACACGCACGGCCTCTTTCACCTGCCGCACCAAATCCCAGTCCGCGAATCCCTTGTAAGCCTGCTCCTTCGTCCGACCATGCAAAGCGATGTGCTCGGCGCCGCAGGCTTCGGCGAGTTTGGCGACCTCGACCGCGTTCCGCTGGCTATCGTAAAAGCCCGCGCGAATCTTGACGGTCAGAGGAATCGTAATCGCCTTCTTGATCTCCGTCAGAATCTCTTCGAGCCGCGGCAGGTCGCGCAGCAGCCCACTGCCGCCGCCGTGTTTGACGACCTTCGGCGCGGGGCAGCCGCAGTTCACGTCGAGAATGTCCGCGCCGACCTCTTCGGCCATCTCCGCCGCCATCCGCATCCGCAACGGCTGCCCGCCGAAAATCTGGACGGCGAACGGGCGCTCGTAATCGAAGAAGCGCATCTGCCGCTTCGACTTCGGGTTGTTGCGCGTCAGCCCCTCGACCGAGATGAACTCCGAGACCGTCAGGCCGATGCCGCCGCGTCGTTTAAGCAACGCGCGGAACGGCACGTCCGTCACGCCCGCCATCGGAGAGAGCACGAGCGGCGGGTTAATCTCGACGTTGCGAATCTTGAAAGGCTTCATAACAACGAACGATGAACGATGAACGATGAACGATGAACTGAAGAAATCCTCCGCTCAGTTCATCGTTCATCGTTCATCGTTCCTACTTCCATAATTCGACGCCCGTCGCGAGGAAACTGATTTCGTTCGCCGTGCCGTCGGGGTTGGTCTTGATCTTCGCGCCGTCGTCTTTGACGAGGTGGTCAACCTCTTCCTTGCTCAAAGTCTTGACGCTGAAAGTGCCTTCGGCGCGGAACTTCGATTTGTCGGCGTCTTTGGGCACGCTGAATTTGTGGTCGAAGGTGACGCGCACGCTGTCCGCCGCGTCCGCTTCCGGCGTGATTTGCATCCAACAGCCTTCGGCCTTGCAGACGCGCTCGACGACGCCCTCGATGACGACTGATTTGCCCGCGAACTTTTGCGGCTCCTTGAACACGTCGGCAAACTTGACGGCGGGCGACTCGCCGATGGGCGTGCCGCGTTTGACGACTTCGCCGGTGTGGGCTTTCGCCGGATCGTGTTGCGCGTGTTGGTCCATCTGCCGCGCGGGCGTCGGAAGCGCGAGCGAGCCGACGAGGAGAAGTGTGGCGAGAAATGTTTTCATAGCGAAAATGCGTTATCCTTTTCTTTGAAATTTTACCCGCAGCGTTGACTGGAACACTTTGTTCGCGGGCGACGGAGATTATAGCAATGCGGCACCGGGTCATTCAAAGCGTCGGCATCGCGTGGACGTGTCTGCTCGCGTTTTTCGTCGTCCTGCTCTACGCGACTGAACCGCAAAGCGTCGGCGACGTGAAGACGCAAGCGAGCGTCATCGCCGGCACCTACGAGATTGACCGCGCGCGCTTCGACGCGGCGCGCGACCTCTTTCTGCGCGAGCAATACGCGGCGGCGCGCGACGAGTGGGGGCGCGCCGACCCGGCCCGGCGCGACGCGCGCACCCAATTCTACACGGCCTACGCCTTTTACCGTCAGGGCTGGGGCCGCGTCTATAACGACGACGCGCTCTTCCGACAGGGACTCGACGCGGCGACCCTCGCTCTCAGCCTCTCGCCCGCGGGCACACTCGCCGTCGAAGACCCTGAATTGAAGATACGCACCGCCGCCGAACTGAAGGCGGAGCTTGAGCAGGGACTTGAGCGGACGATTGACGATTTCAACCCGCTGAAAGTTTTCCGCGAGCGCAAATGACTAACAACCGCGAACGAAACCGCGCGCTCGTGCGCTTTATCCTGTTGCCGACGATCTTTCTGATTGTGGCGCTGCTCGGTGGACTGCGTGTGAGCGCGGAGAGCAGCGCGTTCGTGTTCATCGCGCCGCCGCTGGTGACGCTCGTGTTGGCGTTGATGCTGCTGGCGCTGTTCGCGCGCGGCGGCGCGTTGCAACTCAGTCACTGGTTGTCGAGCGAGAACCACCCGCTCACGAACGTCTCTCATGCGTTGACGCTGGGGGCGCTCTTCTTCGCGTCGGCGCAAAGCTTCAACTCGGTGCTCCCCGAACGCGGCCTGATGCGCTGGATGCTCTCTTTCTTTTTCCTGTGGACACTGTGGCAGAACCAGTTCGCGTCCTTCGACCCGCGCCGTTTGTTGCGGAGCCTCGCCGCGCTCTTCGGCACGGCGTTCGTCATCAAGCACGTGCTGCTCGCCGCGCTCTATGCGCCCGAAGGGGGATGGATGAAGCGCGCGGTGGGCGTCTTACTCGAAGGCGTCACGCTCGGCACGCTCGACGCTCCCGCGTTCGCGCCCGCGACCGGCTACATCTCCTTCTTCGCGCTCGCGCTCTACGTCGGCGGACTCGTCCTGCTACCGCCCGCGCCGGACGACGCCGAACCTGCTTCGCCGCCGGTGGAGGAAATCGCGCGCACCATTGAACGGCTGCCGCTCGCGGAGCGCGAATCCGTCCGGGAAGCGATTCTGGACAGCGGGCGCGAACCGGAAGCGGTGAAGCGGCTCGCCGATTGAGACGTGCCGTTACAAAAGAAGAGTGCGCGGGGCCATGACCTCGCGCACTCTTCTTCTCCCCCCCTCGCTCGAAAAACTTACCAGTTGACGACCAACTCCTCTTGCGCCTGCCAGACGGGCACATCCTCGCGGATGGCGGTGCGGTGGAGTTTCTCTTTGTTCACCAAGAGCCGCCCGGCGCCGAGCGCGACCGCCGCGAGCGGGTCCTCGGCCACGGCGACGTGCAGTCGCAACTCTTTCTGCAAACGTTCGGCCATCCCGTCGAGGAGCGCGCCGCCGCCCGTCAGGATAAGGCCCGTTTGATAGATGTCAGCCGTCACGTCCGGCTTCGACTCTTCGATGGCCCGGCGCGCGCCCGCGACGATCTCCACGATGACCGGCTCCAGCGCCTCGCGCACCTCGCGCGCTGTAATTTCGACGGCCTTCGCCAGCCCGTCCGTCACTTGCTTGCCGACCACCTCCATCCGCCGCTCTTCATCGCGCCCTTCGCCGCCCGCCGCGCTCAACTCCTTCTTCAACTCTTCGGCGGTGCGCTCGCCGAGTTGCATCTCGTACTTCTGTCGCACGTAATCGCGGATGGCCTCGTCCATCGTGTTGCCCGCCGCGGCGAGGCTCGTCGAAGAGACGACCGCGCCGGAGGCGATGATGGCGACGTTCGTCGTGCCGCCGCCGATGTCCACGACGAGGTGCGCGCGTTCATCGTCATCTGAGAGACCCGCGCCGAGCGCGGCGCACAATCCCTCGTCCACCAGATCAACGCGCATCGCCTTGGCATCGCGCGCGGCATCGCGCACCGAGCGTTGCTCGATGGGCGTCGAGGAGCCGGGCACGCCTACTACCATGTGACTGCGGCGCATCTGGCTTCCGGTCACGCGCGTAATAAATGCCTTGAGCATCTTCTCGGCAGCCTCGAAGTTGTCAATCGTGCCGCCGCGAATAGGGCGGAAGACTTCCGTGTCCTTCGGCTCGCGCCCCAGCATCTTGTACGCCTCCGCGCCAACCGAGAGCACTTCGCCCGTGTACTTGTGGATGGCGACTGCCGTCGGCTCGTTGAGGACGATGCCGCTGTCGGGCGCGACGATCAGCGTGTTGACCGTCCCCAAATCTATCGCCAGATCGTCCGTAAAGATGCTTCCCAAGATGTTCATACAACTCCCTCTTCCTTGAATCAACCACAAGACTCGTGCGAGGAGAAATGGTTCGGATCGTTCACCTGCCAAACGGCAATATCCGTTCCATTTAGAAGCGGCTTGATTTTCCCCCGGCTTTCACCACGGCGACCCGGCAGTGCGTCTCGTTTCAAGACATTCAGGCGGATAAACTTGTCCCGGTCGCGCGAAAGGCGAACGGCGGGAATGGAGGCTAAAGGTTAGAGGTTAGTGGAAAACAGTTCCGCACTAATCTCCAGCCTCTGTCCTTTCATCGCTCAGGATTTCGTAGAGGGCCGGGGCTTCCTTGCGTGAGGTCTGTTTGGAAGTGGGGACTGAACTGACGCGGACGGTGAGCGCGCGTTCGCGGCGCTTGATGGTAATGCGGTCTCCCTCGCGCACGGCGCGAGCGGAGCGCGCGGGCAGTCCGTTGACGAGAACGGCGCCCGCGTCGCACAACTCCTGCGCGACTGTGCGTCGCGGGACGAGACGGCTGGCGCGTAAGTATTGATCGAGCCGCATGGAATTAGGGTTGAGTAAAAATCAAGAAAGCCCGTCGCCAGTTCCGAGCCGGCGACGGGCTTTACTTATCACTCATCACTCATCACTGTTTTTGTGCCTTCTTGTCCTTTGTGTTCTTCGAGGCGGTCGCGGCTTCCTTGGTCGCCGTGGCCTGAGTGTCCTTTTCGAGCATGGGCTGAATGATGGCCTTATAGTTTTCGGCGGGCTTGATGTAGGCATCCTGTCGGAGCGTGCGGAGGAAAGACTCGCGCTCATTCTCGGAACGTTCCTGCGTGATGACGGCGCGCACCTGTCGCTCGTTGAAAGCGTCGTCGCGTTCGTTGACGCGCAGGATGAGAAAGCCCTCGTCAATCTTGAGGGGGTCGGTGACGCCGCCGGCCTTCAGGTCTTTGGTCGGCCCGGCGATGGCTTCGCTCAACTCGGCGACCATGAAGCCGCGCGCCTTGCCCGTCTCGTCCGCAAGCAACCCCTTCGTCTTTTCGACGTTCGGGCGCTCTGAATTCTTGACGGCCAACTCGCCGAAATCCTTGCCGGCGCGCGCCTCGGCGACGATCTGTTTGGCCTTACTTAAAACTTCCGCCTCCTCGCGTCCGGCGAGGCTCAGGAAAATTTCCGAGAGCGTCACGCTCTGGAACTTGGTTCGATTCTCCGTGTGGTACTTGCGCGCTTCGGCCTCGGTCAGGCCGAAGTAGATTTTTCGATCCACCTCGTTCGACAGCACGGCTTGGCGCATAAAGTGCTTACGCAGCGTTTCACGCACTGCGGAGAGGCTTTGGCCGTCGCGCTTCATCGCTTCTTCAAGTTCCTCGATGGTGGTCAGGTTGTATTGCTTGGCGACGCGCAAAATTTCGCGGTTCACGTCGGCCTCGACCTCCTCGCTCACGCCCGGCGAATCCTTGCCCTTCTGGACGAGGAGCGCCTCGTTGATGAGGCTGAAGATGATCTCCGGTTTCTTCTTCTCGATCTCTTCTCCGGCCTGACTTTCGTTCAACCCGCGCTGATTGATGAGTATTTCCTTATAGTTCTCGATCTCGCGCTTGAGGTGCGAGAGCATGATGACATCGTTGTTGACCTGCGCGATGGGTTCATCGAGCACGACGGGCACGCCCTCTTCCTGCGCGCGCGCGGGCGCGGAACAGACGAACATGAGCGCCAGTGCGGCGAAGGCAAGGCCAAATGAGCGGGCCAAAGCGTTCTTTAAAATCACAGCGATTTAACTCCTCTAAATATATTGAAGCGTGTGCGGACATCCGCCGCGTGGCGGCGTTTGATTTTAGCCCGGCGTTTCAATGCCGGGCGAGCTGGCGTATGAAGTTTACGTCGTCGGCCATGCGAAGCGGGCATTTTACCCTTCGGCGCGGATTTCCAGCAACGCGCGGCGGGCTATCTCAATCATTTCTCCGCCTTCGCCTCCCGCCTCGACCCTCAGCACCCCGTTCGGGCTGAAGCTCGCCCCCGCGCCTTTGGCGACCAACGCTAAAAGCTTGTCGGGCGAAACACGCGCCGTCTCTTTTAGCTTGAGGGCTAGTCCCGTCGGCAGCCGGTCAATCGAGACGACGCCGATCTCTTCGGCGGTGCGACGCAGACGCGCGTACTCGAACAATCTTCCGACCGTCTCCGGGAGACGCCCGTAGCGGTCTTCCGTCTCGCGCCTGATCTGCTCCAACGTCTCGTCGTCGCGCGCCGAGGCAACGCGCTTGTACGTCCGCAGCCGCTGCCCCATGTCCGAGATGTAGTCTTCCGGGACGGCGACATCCACGCCGAGATTGATCGAGACGCTCGTCTCGTCCTCGACCGTCTCGCCGCGCAACTCCGCGACGGTGCGTTCCAGCATCTGCGTGTAAAGATCAAATCCGAGCGCGTCCATGTGGCCCGACTGCTGACCGCCCAACAGGTTCCCCGCGCCGCGCAATTCCAGATCGAGCGCCGCTACCCGAAACCCCGCGCCCAAATCCGAGAACTCCCTGATGGCCGCCAGCCTGCGCCGCGCAATCGCGGTCAGTTCGGCCTCCGAAGGAATCAGTAAATATGAATATGCGCGACGATTCGAGCGCCCAACGCGGCCCCGCAACTGGTAAAGCTGCGACAGTCCATAATTATCGGCCCGGTTTATGATGATTGTGTTCGCACGCGGGATGTCTATGCCGTTCTCGATGATCGTTGTCGCCACCAGCACATCGGCCTTGTACGCGACGAAATCGAGCATCACCTGCTCCATCTCTTTTTCATTCATCTGCCCGTGCGCGACCGCGACGCGCGCGCGCGGCACGAGCCTCTGGACGAGCGCCGCCACCGTGTCAATCGTCTCGACGCGGTTGTGGATGAAGAAAATCTGCCCGCCGCGTCCCAGTTCAAGCTCGATGGCGGATTTGATGACCGACTCGGAGAACTGCACGACCTGCGTCTGAATGGCGAGGCGGTCGCGTGGCGGGGTCTCGATCACCGACATGTCGCGCAGCCCCATCAAGCTCATGTTGAGCGTGCGCGGAATCGGCGTCGCCGAAAGCGTGAGCACGTCCACGCGCTTCTTAAGTTGCTTCAAACGCTCTTTGTGCGCGACGCCGAAACGCTGCTCCTCGTCCACGACGACGAGACCGAGGTCGCGGAAGGCGATGTCCTTCGACAGAATCCGGTGCGTGCCGATGATGATGTCTATCTCGCCCGCCTCGACGCGCTTGACGATCTCCTTCTGTTCCTTCGGCGAGCGGAAGCGCGAGAGCAACTGAATCTGCACGGGGAAGGCCGCGAAGCGGGCGCGGAACGTCTCGAAGTGCTGATAGGCCAGCACGGTCGTCGGCGCGAGCGCCGCCACCTGCTTGCCGTCCATGACGGCTTTGAAGGCGGCGCGCATCGCCACCTCGGTCTTGCCGTAACCCACGTCGCCGCAGAGCAGGCGATCCATCGGCACGGTCTGTTCCATGTCGCGCTTCACTTCTTCGATGGACGTGTCCTGATCGGGCGTCGGCACGAACTCGAACGCGTCTTCAAACTCACGCTGCCACGGGCTGTCGCCGGAAAAGGCGTAACCCTGAACCAGTTTTCTTTCAGCGTACAGACGCAACAACTCGTCGGCCATGTCGCGCATCGCGCGCTTGGCTTTGGCCTTCGTCTTGTGCCAGCCGAGTCCGCCGAGGCGGTCGAGCGACGGCGTGTGCCCCTCCGCGCTCGAATAACGTTGCACGAGGTCGAGCCGCTCGACCGGCAGGTAGAGTTTCGTATCTTCAGCGTAGAAGAGGAGCATGAACTCCCCTTTGTCCCCGCCGAGGTCTAAGGTCTGCAACCCGCCGAAGCGTGCGATGCCGTGGTCAATGTGGACGACATAATCGCCAACCTTCAGATCACGAAAGTCCGACATGAAGGTCGCCGCCACCGACTTTTTCTTTTTGCCAACCGTCGTGGCCGCGCCCGGCGCGCGTCTTTCGACCGACCCGTCACCCGCCTCGTCAAAGAGATCGCTCTCGACGTGGACGACCAGCCCCGCGCCCGGCAGCTCGAACCCGCCCGAAAGCCGTCCCACCGTGACGATAGCCGAAAAGTCTTCCGCCGACGCGCCGCCCTCGCCCGCGAGCGCGACGCGCGACGCGACCTTGTACTCCGCGAGTATTTCGCCGACACGCTCGGCCACGCCCGCGCTCGGCATCACGAACAGAGTCGCCGCGCGCGACTCTTCGCGCACGCGGCGCACGTCCGCGGCGAGGTCTGGAATGCGACCGTGATAACGACGCGCGGGGAGCGAGCGCCACTCGACTTCGGGCGCCTGTTCAACCGCCGGGAAAAGAAAAAGCGGCGGCGGTGCGGCGCGCTCGCGCCCGATGCGTGCGGCGGGCTGTTCGGCTTCGCCAGCGAACCTCTCATCCACAATCGCGGCGGCGCGGCCCAGCGCGCGCAGTTCGACGCGCCGCGACGAAGAGAGTTTTTCGCGCAACTCCGCGGGCGCGAGATACAGTTCTTCGGGCCGTGGCCCGATCTCGCCCGCCGCCTCGTTCTCGGCGTAGCGCGCCGCCAGATTTTCGTAGGTCGCGGCGAGATACTGTTCGACGCCCGCCGGTTCGTCCACGACGAGCACCGCGTCGCCGAGGTAATCGAATGCGCTCGCGTCCGTCCGCGTGGCAAGCGAGATCAGCCACTCCCAACCCGCGAAAGTCTCGCCCTCGTCGGCGTAGACCGTGCGGTCTTTCAACGCGCGCGCCCGCGCTTCATCAGCCCAACGCTCGCGCGCCAGCATCGCCCACAATTGAAAATCCTCCGCCGTGACCGATAGCTCCCGCATCGGCACGACCTCGGCCTCCTGCAACTGCGCGACCGAGAGCTGCGTTTCGGGATCGAACCGGCGAATCGAGTCAACCGTGTCGCCAAAGAACTCCACGCGCACCGGCGTCTCATGCCCCGGCGACCACACGTCGAGAATGCCGCCGCGCAGACTGAACTCGCCGACCGCGCCCACCGGGTCTTCGCGCACGTAGCCGGATGCGTGCAGCAGTTCCACCAGACGCTCCGGCGCAAACTCCTCGTCGCGCTTCAACACCGCGCCCGCGCTCAGAAGCTGCGCGGGCTGAACCGTCCGCCGCACCAGCGCGCGCGCC
>JBGTBQ010000297.1:0-44651 GCA_041749275.1 Pyrinomonadaceae bacterium
CAAGGTTCTCCGGTCAGGCTAACTAACGGGCTCGCGGCACCAGGATGCTTCGACCTTCTGTCCGCCGATGACCGCCGCAAGGATACGCTCACTCAAGCTCATTTTCATCCGTGGTGGCGAACCACGGTTCATGATGGCTAATCATAATGTATGCGAATCAGTAGTTGAAAAATATCGGCGGTGAAAACAAAGGACTTACACCGTCAGCTTTGTGACCGCTACTAATATGGAGGTTGTAAGTTGTTGATTTCCCAAGCCCGATTTCAACTACTGATTCGCATTTATATAGGACTTACGCAGAGGTGCGTGGTGCGGAAGCTCGCACGCAGTAAGGGCGCTATCCTTCCGCCACCACTGACACCCTTACTGCGTGCGGGCTTCCGCAAATTCCTTGAACTGCGTAAGTCCTATTATAGATTCGATGGCTCTACGAATGTCTTTCTCGCGGGGTCGGGCGGATTAGAGTTTGGAGTGGCTGGTGGGTGTTGAAATACCCTGAAAATGGTGTAAGCTTGCGCCATTCAGAACCAAGAGATGAACGGTGGCGACTATTCGCGTAGAAGGTTCGTGCCGGAGTCTCCTGAAACGCGAAATTTATCAATTCGATTGACATCGCACACGCAAAGAGGAGTCAGTAGATTATGAGCACAGCAGCGCCAGCATCCGAGACCTCCAACATCCCTCGCATCAACGACCCGGCCCCAGACTTCGAGGCCAAGTCAACCCAGGGGCAACTGAAGCTGTCGGACTACAAGGGCAAATGGGTGGTGCTCTTCTCGCACCCGGCGGACTTCACGCCCGTCTGCACGACCGAGTTCGTCGAGTTCGCCAAGCGCTCCGACGAGTTTAAGAAACGTGACGCGCAACTCATCGGTCTTTCGGTTGATTCCGTGACGGCGCACATCGCTTGGATCAGAAACATCGAGCAGCATTTCAACGTCAAGGTGAATTTCCCCGTCATCGCCGACCTTGACACGAAGGTCGCGCAGAAGTTCGGCTTGATTCACCCGGCGGCCTCCGAGACGGCGACCGTGCGCGCCGTCTTCGTCATTGACCCGAATCAGAAAGTGCGCGCGCTCATCTACTATCCGATGTCCTGCGGGCGCAACATTGACGAAGTGCTGCGCGTGCTCGACGCCTTGCAGACGGCGGACGATAACGCCTGCGCCACGCCCGCCAACTGGCAGGTCGGCGAAAAGGTCATCATCCCGCCACCGCAAACGATGGAAGACGCCGAAAAGCGAGTCAACACGCCGGGCATCGAAGTCACTGATTGGTACTTCTCGAAGAGAAGCCTCTAACGGAAACGACAACGAGGAGGAATAAAGGGCGAATGGAAGAGATTACAGCCACTGAGTTGAAGCAACGACTCGACCACGGCGACGACGTGCAACTGATAGACGTGCGCGAACCCGGCGAGTACGATGTCGCGCGTATCCCCGGCGCGAAGTTGATCCCGCTCGGCGAGGTCGTCAATCGGAAGGGGGAGATTGACGCGGAGCGCGAAACGGTCGTCCACTGCAAGGGCGGCGTCCGCAGCGCCAAAGCCATCGAGGCGCTCACACGCGCGGGCTTCGCCGGTCGGCTCATCAACCTGAAGGGCGGCATCCTCGCGTGGTCGAACGAAGTTGATCCGAGCGTCCCCAAATACTGAGCGGTGGGGAAGTGTCCATCATTGGCGCGAGACCGCCGGAGAGAAAACGCCCGCCGTATCCACGGCGGGCGTTTTCCTTTAACTCGCGGTTTGCGGCGCGCCGGCCTCATGGTGTTCACGTAAATGGCACTTGCCGACAGCCAACCCCGCGTTACTATCTTCATCCATGAAAGAAACTTCAAAAAAATATAGGCGGAACACGCCCAGATACCGACGCGGTGGCGCGGGCAGGCCGGGACCGCCCGCCAGTTCTTGGTGTGTTCCGCATACAGAAGCTGATGGAGGCGACCATGGCACGTATTGAAGGAGTCGAAAACGAGCAGCTTGACGTTTACGTCAGCAAGGTGTTCGAGGCACAAGCGAAGACGTGGGGCGCGCCGCTGTTGCCTTATCTGCTCTATGCGCGAAGACCGACGATCTTCCGCGGGGTGCGAGGAATGTGGCAGGGGATCGAGGGGTCGGGGTTGATTGACGGGCGGCTTCAGGCTCTCGTCAACCGGCGCGTGGCTTCGCTCAACCACTGCGAGTTTTGACAGGACATCAACGCTGCCGTCGGCAGCGAACTCGGTATCCCGGAAGAGAAGATTGAACGGCTGGCGGAGTATGCAACGAGTCCGCTCTACGACGAGGCCGAAAGGGTTGCACTCGAATACGCCGACGCGATGACGATCACCGGGCGTGAGGTAAGCGATGAACTGTTCGCGCGTCTGCGCCGTTTCTACAGCGACGATGAGATCGTCGAATTGACGGCCATCGTCGCGTGGGAGAATTCGTCGAGCAAGTTCAATCGTGCGCTCCGTGTGCCGTCGCAAAAGCTCTGGCGGCAAAGTGGCGCAGCGGGCAATGTGGGAGTTGAAAAAAGCGATGACGATCCAGATTAAAACAGCCGCCACCGATCAAGAGATCGCACGCTGTTTCCCGGTGATGGCGGAACTGCGCCCACACCTTCAATCGGATGAATTTCTCCGGAGAGTCAAAAATCAGCAATCCATCGCCGGCTACGAATTGGCCTTTGTCGAAGCCGGAGGAGAAGTGAAAGCCGTCGCCGGTTTCAGAGTTTCGGAATGCCTTGCGTGGGGAAAATTTATGTACGTGGATGATCTGGTGACGGGAAGTAGAGAGCGGTCGAGAGGATACGGAAAGGCGTTGTTCGATTGGCTGGTGGGCTATGCGAAAGAAGAGGGATGCGATCAACTGCACTTGGATTCGGCGGTGCACAGGTTCGGGGCGCATCGCTTCTATCTCACGCACAGGATGGACATCGCGGCCCACCATTTCGCGTTGACTTTGAAAGTTTGACCGCGGCTGACGACGGCGCCGTGCTTCACAGTCTCTTCGTTTTCGTTTCTGCTTTCCGCCCGCGCATAACAGTCTGTAAAGCCCTCGATAGTTTTAGCACACCCTCACGAATCTCCTGTTCGTCATAAGCCGCGTAGCCGAGCACCAGCCCGCCGCGCGCGGGCCGCTTGAGGTGGAAGGACGAGAGCGGCTGCGCGTCGACTCCATGCTCGCCCGCCGCGCGAGCGACCGTGATGTCGTCAACCCCTTCGGGCAATAGACACAATAAGTGCATCCCGGCGGCGGCCTCGCTGACTTCGAGCAAGTCGCCCGTCTCGCTTCTCAAAGCCTCGACTAATGCCGTCTGACGCGAGGCGTAGAGGGCGCGCATCCGTCGGATGTGGCGTGCGAAGTGGCCTTCACCGAGGAAGTCCGCGAGGATAGCTTGCTCGATGGTTGGAGAGTGGCGGTCAACGAGCGCGCGTGCGTTGCAAAAGGCGTCAACGAGGTGCGCGGGCACGACCACGTAGCCGATGCGAAGGGCAGGGAAGAGCACCTTGCTGAAAGTTCCGATGTAGATGACGCGCCCTTCGTTGTCGAGTCCCTGCAAGGCCGCGAACGGTCGGCCCGCGTAGCGGTACTCGCTGTCGTAGTCGTCTTCAAGTATCCACGCGCCCGATTGGCTCGCCCATTCGAGCAGGGCCAGCCGCCGCGCGAGGCTCATCGTCACACCGAGCGGATACTGGTGCGAAGGCGAGGCATAGACCAAACGCGCGTCGGGCCGCAGCGTTGCCCCCGCGCGCACGTCCAGACCTTCGCCGTCGAGCGGGACGGGGACGAGTTCGGCGCCCGCCGCTGTAAGCGCGCCGCGCGCCCCCAGATATCCGGGTTCTTCAATCCACACGGCGTCGCCGGGGTCAAGCAGGACGCGCGCCGAAAGATCGAGCGCCTGCTGCGCGCCGGCGACGACGATCACCTGCTCCGGTTCGCAGAGTACGGCGCGCGCCGCGCCGAGATGTGCGGCGATGGCCTTGCGTAAAGGCATGAAGCCGGCGGCCTCTCCGTAGTTCAGCAACTCGCGCCGGGGGCGTCGCCAATAACGTGCCGTGATGCGGGACCAGACCTCGAAGGGGAAGGCGTCGAGCGCGGGCGAGCCGGGCCGGAAAGCTCGCGGCGGGCCGGAGATGCGCGTGACGTTGACCGCCGTCCGCGCAAGCAACTCTCCGCGCCGCGACAACTGAAGCCTCTGCCCGGTCATGCGCGCAACGTCCATCTCACGGCGAGCGCAAGCGCGCGTGTTGAGCAGGTCTTCGGGGATTGCGTGCGAGACGAAAGTACCCGACCCCGTGCGCCCTTCAAGATAACCTTCCGCGAGTAGCTGCTCGAAGGCATTCATCACGGTGTTGCGCGACACGCCGAGTTCGGACGCCATCTCGCGCGTGGACGGCAGCCGTGTGCCGGACTTCAATTGGCCTTTTAGAATTGCCACGCGAAGGCCGTCATAGACCTGCCGGTAGAGCGGGGCGGCGGATGTCGCGTCGAGCGAAACGGGCGCCAGCGAGACTGAATTTGAGAGTTTTGCCATGTGTCATTTGCCGAGAGAATTGGCCCTATCAAAACAGCCGGAATGGAACTTGTCAATAGGCCAATTGAAGTTAGTCTTCGCATGGCAATACGAGAAAGCGGTGACCTGTGTTGAGTTGATAAACTGGTGCGGTCTGGTTGAAAGGGAAAGCGAATGTCGAGTGAGATAGCGATCACCGAGCGGACGACGCTCAGGAGACTACCGAAGCGAGGCGTTTTTGAACGCAAGGCCGTCTATAAAATCCTTGATGAAGGGTTCGTCTGTCACGTCGGGTTCGTGGTTGACGGGCAGCCGTTCGTCATCCCCACGGCCTACGGGCGGGATGGTGACACGCTTTTCGTCCACGGCGCGAGAGCGAGCAGAATGTTGAAGGCGTTGCGTGATGGCGCGGAGGTATGCGTCACCGTGACGCTGGTGGACGGACTGGTGCTCGCGCGCTCGGCCTTCCACCACTCGATGAATTACAGGTCGGTCGTCATCTTGGGCAAAGCGCGTCTCGTCGAATCGGACGAAGAGAAGCTTGAGGCGTTGCGCGCGTTCACGGAGCATGTCGTCCCCGGACGCTGGCAGGAAGTGCGCGCGCCGAATCGGCAGGAACTCGACTCGACGCTCGTGCTCGCGCTGACGCTCGCCGAAGGCTCCGCGAAAGTCCGCACGGGGCCGCCGCTCGACGACGAAGAGGATATGCAATTCCCCGTCTGGGCGGGAGTGATTCCACTCAACTATGTGGCGGGAGAGGCGATTGACGCACCTGATCTCTCCGGCGGAATTCGACCGTCGGAATATCTCCAACATTTTGATGTCGCCGAGAGAAGTGAAAAGGGAAGCGCGGAATCCTGAACCTACAGCAGGTCACAATGTTTGTTGACTGCGCCGTGCATCGCATTTCAACGCGGAGGGCACCGAGGCGCGCGGAGAACGCGGAGGCTCGAACTCTTCCGTGCGTCTTCCATGTGTTCGTTGCACCCTCCATGTCAATTCCGGGATTCAAGAGTACGAAAACCGAAACACCAAAACCCATTTCCGTTTGACACTAAAACTTGCCTGAGTTGATACTGTGACCGTAATTTGATTTCAGTCAGCAGTCATCAACCGTCTATGCGCGCCATCGCAACCCGCGAAGACATACGCGACGCGATTCTCGACGCCGCCGACCGCCTGCTCGCCCGATACGGTTACAAAAAGATGACGGTGGAAGACCTCTCGCAGGAGGTCGGCATCGGCAAGGGCACGATCTATCTGCATTTTCCGAGCAAGGAGGAGGTCGTCCTCTCGCACGTTGACCGGATCGTCGAACGTCTCAAAGTGAGGTTGCTTGAGATAGCAGGCAGACCGCTGCCCGCCGCGGAGCGCCTGAGCTTGATGCTCGTCGAGCGTGTGCTCTTCCGCTTCGACAGCGTGCAGCATTACACGGAGAGCCTCAGCGACCTGTTGGCGGCGCTCCGTCCCGGCCTGCTCGCGCGGCGCGAGCGTCACTTCGAGGAAGAGTCGCGGATCATCGCTGAAGTCCTGCGCGACGGGAAGAGCGCGGGCGCCTTCGATTTCAAGGACGCGCGGGCTACGGCGCGCACGCTCCTGCTGGCGACCAACGCGCTACTGCCCTACAGCCTCAGCACGCGCGAGCTGGGTGAACGCGAGGATGTCGAAAAAGAGGCATCGCGCATCGTCAACCTGCTCCTGCACGGTCTGCTCCGCCGCGCTGATGCTCAAGCGAAGCCGGTGGGAAGAAAGTTTAAATGATAGTTGAGGGTGTGAATTAAAATTGGTGCCGAGGGCGGGAGTCGAACCCGCACGTCCTTACGGACAACGGATTTTCTTACCACTACGGCTTTCGCCGCCTGCAACAACTCACAGTTTGTGGTCTGGACGATGCCTTCTCCGTGCGCTTCGTGCGAAGCGTTTAGGAGGGAGCCGTCTCGTCTCTACACTTTACCGGCAAAAACTATTTACCGATCTTAGCTCGGCGTTGCCAGCAGCCTTCGCTGTTGAGGGTTCGCCGAATTTGACTCCATTCACGCGATGGTTTCCCGTTCGCGTGCTCAAATTGTCAAGTCCGCTGCGTCTGCCATTCCGCCACCCCGGCACCGTGGGCAGAAGATAGCACGTCACGTGCGCCGGCCCCAAATTCTTCCCACTATCAACGGACAGGTGTTAGAATGAACCCATTGCCAGAGCTTGAGTGCTCCCGAAGATGCAGGGGCTTATGACCGAAGAAAAAGAGATTTTCCACGAACACATTCAGAAGGCGGGTCTGAAACGCA
Source organism: Pyrinomonadaceae bacterium (assembly GCA_041749275.1). GTDB lineage: Bacteria > Acidobacteriota > Blastocatellia > Pyrinomonadales > Pyrinomonadaceae > JBGTBQ01. The sequence goes on from JBGTBQ010000297.1 coordinate 6,779, forward strand.
CGGCCCAGCGCGACCTGATTCTCGACGTTTTCCTGCGGACGGAAAAACACCTTTCCAGCGAAGACCTCTACGAACTGGTCAAGCAGGAAGACCCCGGCGTCGGCCACACGACCGTCTATCGCACGCTCAAGCTGTTGGTCGAGGCGGGCCTTGCGCGCGAGGTGCGCTTCGGCGACGGGCGGATGCGCTACGAGCACAACTACAAGCACCCGCACCACGATCACATGATCTGCACCGAGTGCGGCCAGACCATCGAGTTCTATTCCGCCGAACTCGAAGCCATACAGGATTCCATCGTCGCCCGTCACCATTTCATCCCCACGCAACACTCTCTCCGCATCTTCGGCGTCTGTTCGCAGTGCCAGCACAACGCCAAAATCAAAACGCAGCGCGACGAGTCGCCCGCCGAGCCGCGCGTCCGTTTCGCCTCCGCGCCGAATACGCATTGAAGTCGCGGTCAGCACATCGCTCCGACGGAGTGACACTGAACAAAATCGTTTCTAAAGCAGTGTCGGCTGCCGTCCGGTTGCGGTCATAATGCTCTCGCTTGCTTCTACGAGATGATGCGGTGTACTTTTCTCTCATTCACAGCGAAACATTTTGTCAGGCATTTTTCCGCACGGGAGGTTCAGCGATGAGTGTCAACGTCGAGTGGAATTTGGATGAAGGGCAACAGGGCGGGATCATCGCGGAGGGCGCTTACCTCTGGGATGCCGCCAAACGTTTGGGCGTGCGTTTGCCCGCGGAGTGTGAAGGGCGAGGCGAATGCGATACGTGCTCGGTGGTGGTCGAAAAGGGCGCAACTCTGCTCTCGTCTCTGACGGATGCGGAGCGCCGGCAGCTCAGTCCTGAAAGGTTGGCGGCGGGCGAGCGGCTCGCGTGCCAAGCGAAAGTCGAGCACGGCGGCGACCTCGTCTTGCGGCCTGTCTCGGCGACTGTTCGCGCCGAGACGACCGAAGAGTCGGTCAAGGACTTCCGTAAAGAGTTCCGCGAGATGCCGCTCCAGAAAAAGCTGGCGACGCTCGTCGAGTTCGAGGCGATTACGGCCTACCAGACGCTGAATAAAATCATTGACTTGCCGTTCATGGTGGTCGGGAAAGGACTTGACCTGATGGCCGGGCGCGGTCGCGTGCTCTCTCAACGTGATCGCGAAGCGCGCCGCCCGGCGGAACACACCACCGGCTCCACGGAAACAGAGCACAGTGAATAGCGAGCAAGGAAAGTGAGCGGAGAGCTTTAACCGTCTTCCTCGCAACGGACGGCGAAAGCGTTGCTTCCAAATTACTCGTTGCCCACCGTTCGTGGCTCACTTGCTCCGAGGTGAATCATGTTTAAAGCGACAGACATTCTCGTCCCGGTTGACTTCTCGCCGACCTCGGTCAACGCCGTGCGCGTCGCCGCCGGCATCGCCGCGCCGGATGGGGACATCACGTTACTGCACGTAATTGACCAGCACTTCATCGAGGACGCGGTGGCCGCCGCGTTCGGTTCAAGTGAGGAGATCACGGGGCGGCAGCGCGAGCAGGCCGAGGCCAATTTTACGAACATGCTGGAAGGCGTGGAGACTGGCGCGGTTAACGTCGAGCGTATGGTCGTGGTTGGCGTGCCCTTCGTCGAGATTCTCAAAATCGCGCGCGACCTCGATCTACCGATGATCGTGATGGGCGTGCGTGGCCGCACAGCCGGCGCGGAGGAGTTGCTCTTCGGCTCGACCGCGGAGAAGGTCTTGCGTGGGACGCGCATCCCCGTGCTCTGTATCCCTTTCTGATTGAAAAATATGGCGACGACGGGCAAGGCGAACCGAATCGCGGTGATTCCGGGCGACGGCATCGGGCCGGAGGTGACGGCGGAGGCCGTCCGCGTCCTTGAACTGCTCGGCAAGACGCACGGCGTCCGGCTCGACTTCCAACATTTCGACTGGGGCGCCGACAAATATCTGAGCGAGGGCGTGACGATGCCGGACGGCGCGCTCGACATGCTCTCGCGTGACTTCGACGCGATCCTCGCCGGAGCGTTCGGCGACCCGCGCGTCCCTTCGAATAGACACGCCGAAGAGATTCTGCTCGGAATGCGGCGCGGACTCGACCTCTACATCAACCTGCGGCCCGTCCGTCTGCTCCATCCGCGTCTGACTCCACTGCGCGACCGTGGCATTGACGACATAGACTTCGTCGTCTTCCGCGAGAACACGGAGGGCGCCTACTGCGGCGCGGGCGGCTTTCTGAAGCGCGGAACAGCGGATGAGATCGCCACGCAGGAAGAGTTGAACACGCGGCGCGGCGTCGAGCGGATCATCGTCGCCGCGTTCGATTACGCGCGCGCACGTGGAAGGCGGCGCGTGACGATGGCCGATAAGTCGAACGTGCAGCGCTTTGGCGGCGACCTCTGGCAGCGCGTTTTCAGAGAGGTTGCTTCACGCTATCCCGAAATGGAGGCGAACCACCAGTACGTTGATGCGACGGCGATGTTTATGGTGCAGAACCCGGCGCAGTACGATGTGGTCGTCACGAACAATCTCTTCGGCGACATCCTGACCGACCTCGGCGCGGCGCTTCAGGGCGGCCTCGGCCTCGCCGCTTCGGGCAACATCCACCCCGGTCGCGTCTCATTATTCGAGCCGGTACACGGCAGCGCGCCGCCGCTCGCCGGTAAAAATCAGGCCAACCCGGCAGGAGCTATTCTCAGTTCGGCGTTGATGCTAGAATACCTCGAATTCACCGAGGCGGCGGCAGCGGTCGAAAACGCTGTCCGAGACAGTATCGCCGCCGGCGAAACGACCCTTGACCTCGGCGGCGAACTCTCCACGACGGAAGCGGGCGTGCGCATTCGGGCCAGAATCAAAATGAGGGATGAAAGATGAGAGATGAAAAGAAAGCAACGCGCTTCACTTCATCCTTTATCCTTCATTCATTGAGTTAGGATTTATGTCTAAGGGGCAGGAAACAGTCCAGAGGCTGCTGGCGGTCGTCGTCATCATGGCGATGCTCGGCGTGATGGGCATCCCTCCCACGGTCATCGTCTTCTTCGCCACGGTCGTCTATTTCGTCTGGCGCGCGGTGCAGCGCTCCGAGCAGCAGGACATCAAAAACATCTTCGACTTCTACATCGCCGCCAACGAAATCCTCCGCGATGACGAGAAGCGCTGGTATGGCTTCGAGATCAGCCATGTCGTCAACGATGGCGAGCGCGTCCTGCATTTGATGCCCGACCCGCCCCCGCTCGTCTACTTCGCGCTCGGTGCGCTCTACCACCGCGCGGGCGATCACGAGTCGGCGGTCGAGCAACTCTCCTACGTCACCGAGAACGAGCAGGGCGACGAAAACCGCCGTTTCGCTCCCTCGCCGGAACTGCGGCGCTACGTCGAGGTCTTACGCCGGATCGAGCGCGACCCGTCAGAGGCGCCGCAGACGATGGCGGCCATCCGCAGCCTCGAACGCGCCCGCCGCGCGCGCGCCGCCGCGATGCTCGACCAGAGCCGCCTTCGCGTCAGCGACGGCGCTCCGCACGTCACACTCCACGCCGCGCCGCAATCTCGCAAGGGCGAGGACGCGAGCCTGAATTCACTCGCTGGTATGCGCCAGACGCCGCCCCCGTCGCCCGTCTCAATGACGCCGCCCGCGCCGATTGCCGAAGTCCTGCGCGACCTCTATGAAGAAGAGAAGAAGACGGCGTGAGCGACCATGCGGAGAGAGAATCGGCGGCGGCTGTTGTGATGAACAGTCGCCGCTTTTGTGCTTAATGACCACTTGACTACCGGAGATTTATGCTCACCGCGGAGATCATCGCCGTTGGCTCCGAACTCCTGACGCCGTACCGCACGGACACGAACAGCCTGTGGCTGACCGAAAAGCTCAACAGCATCGGCGTCGAGGTCAAGCTCAAGACCGTGGTCGGTGACGACGACGCGCGGCTCGAAGAGGCGATCCGCGATGCGCTCAAGCGTTCCGGTGTGGTCATCACGACCGGGGGCTTGGGGCCGACCGAGGACGACATCACACGCAAAATCGCGGCCCGCGCTCTCGCTCTCCGGCTGACGCTCGATGAGCGTGTCCACGCAGAGATCAAGGCGAAGTTTCTGCATTGGGGGCGGAAGATGCCGGAGATCAACGCGCGGCAGGCGATGGTCATCGAGGGCGCGACCGTGCTCGACAACCCGAACGGTACCGCGCCCGGTCTCTATCTCGAACATGAAGGGCGCTCGGTCGTGCTGCTGCCGGGGCCGCCGCGCGAGTTGATGCCGATGTTCGAGAAACTGGTGTTGCCGAAACTCGCCGCGAAGGCGGGCGACGTGCGCGTCGTGCGCCGCGTGCTGCGCGTCACCGGCATGGGCGAGTCAGCCGTGGACGAGCGCATCGCGCCCGTCTACAAACAGTATGAGAATCCGCAGACCACGATACTCTTCACCAACAGTGAAATCGAAATACATCTGACCGCACAGGGAAGAACCGAGCAGGAGGCGGAACTATTGCTCGACGGCCTCGCCGGACAAATCGAAGAGCGACTAGACCACTCCATCTTCGCCTTTCGCGGTGAGAAGATGGAAGAGGTCATCGGCCTCCGCCTCGCCATCGGAGGGTTCACTCTCGCCGTCGCCGAAAGCTGCACGGGCGGTCTCATTGCCGAGCGCCTGACGGAAGTCTCCGGCGCGTCGAGCTACTTCATGGAAGGCGTCGTCGCCTACTCGAACGAGGCGAAAACACGACTGCTCGGAGTACCCGCCGAGTTAATCGAGGAGCACGGCGCCGTGAGCGCCGAGGTCGCCGAGGCAATGGCCGAGGGCGTGAAACGGCGCGCGGACGTTGACTTCGCCCTCTCCGTCACGGGCGTCGCCGGGCCGACGGGCGGCACGGCGGAGAAGCCGGTCGGCCTCGTCTACATCGCGCTCGCTGACGACGCGCACACACAACACCGCAAATTGATGCTCCCCGGCGACCGCCATCTCATCCGCTGGCGCGCTTCGCAGGCGGCGCTCGACTTGTTGCGACGGCGGCTGATATAAGACCAAATTCCCAGAGCGTTCACGCATCCTCGCAGCTTGACCCCGCCGGATAACTGTTCGCGCTTTCGTCGCAGGCGACCGGCGCATCAGCGTCATCCCGCGGGAACCTAATGAAAGCGGCGGCAGGGATGAGCAGGAGAGAATTCCAAGTTGAATGCGCTGCCGTAGTCTCGGCCTCCCTTGTCCCACCCTCACGCTGCTTGCTATAGTCACAGAGTTGCGTCGCAGCCTCCCATTCCGCCATGATGAATGATCCTGATGCCGCCTGTCCTCATTATCCTTTTCGCGTACCTGATCGGCTCGGTACCATTCGGGTACTTGATCGTGAAGTTGCGCGGCGAAGGTGATGTCCGAAGGATAGGTTCAGGCGGGACGGGCGCAACCAACGTCACGCGCCGCGCGGGCAAAGCGGCTGGTGTTCTAACGCTCGCGCTGGATGCGCTCAAGGGAATGTTGGTAGTCGTGGTGGCGCGCTGGCTCTTAACGCCCGATTTCGGCGTCAACTGGTGGGTGGCGGCGGCGGCGCTGGCCGCCGTCACCGGGCACATCTTCCCCCTCTGGCTTCGTTTCCGGGGGGGGAAGGGTGTAGCGACAGGCTTGGGCGCTTTCATCTGTCTCACGCCCCTCGCGGTGCTTTGCATCGTGCCCGTTTTCGTCGCCGTGGTGTGGGCCACGCGCTATGTCTCTCTCGGCTCGATCATGGCGGCAGCGGCTCTCCCGGTCTGCGTGTGGTTTTTCGGGGGCGGTGGTGATTCGTCAATGACATCTCAGCCTCTGTTGGTTGTGGCAATCATAGTCGCCGCTCTCATCATCTTCATGCACCGCGCCAACATCAGCAGGCTGGTGCACGGCACGGAGAGTAAGCTGAAACTATGAACGATGAATGAAATGAAAGATGGCATTCATTTCCGCGTTCATCGTTCCGCGTTCATCGTTTAAATCATGCGTCGCATCGCGGTCATGGGAGCCGGCGGGTGGGGGACGGCGTTGAGCATCGTCGCCGGTCTGGCCGGGCATGAGGTGCGGTTGTGGTCACGCAACGAGCAGGTCGTCAAAGAGGTCAACCGGGAGCGCGTCAACTCGATTTACCTCGCACCGCACGTGGTACCTGAGAGCGTGCGCGCAACGAGCGACATACACGATGCGTTGAACGGCGCCGAGGTCGTGATTCTGGCGTCACCGTCGCACGCGACGCGCGTGCTGCTCGAACGTATCGGCGGCGCGACGACGGAGGAAATGATCTTTGTCAGCGCGACGAAAGGGGTCGAGAACGAGACGGGTATGCGCGTCTCCGAGATCGTCGCCGACGTGTTGGGGCGGGTTGTTCCCGCGCTGCGTTTTGTCTGTCTGTCGGGGCCGTCCTTCGCGCAAGAGGTTGCGGCAGGGCAACCGACGGCGGTCGTCGCCGCAAGTCTGGATGAGCGCCTCAGTCGCTTGATTCAGGCCGAGTTGAGCGTGCGGAACTTTCGAGTCTACACGAACGGCGATTTGATCGGGACTGAACTGGGCGGCGCGGTCAAAAACGTGATGGCGCTCGCGGCAGGCATGGTTGCTGGTCTCAACCTCGGCTCGAACAGTATATCGGCGCTCATCACGCGCGGACTGGCGGAGATGTCGCGCCTCGTCTTATCACAAGGCGGGCGCGTCGAGACGATGATGGGGTTGGCGGGCCTCGGAGACCTCGTCCTGACCTGCACGGGCGGGCTGTCGCGCAATCGCTTCGTCGGTCAGGAATTGGGCCGCGGTCGCGCGCTCGAAGAGGTGTTGGCGGGGATGAATGAGGTCGCGGAAGGCGTGCGGACGACACGCTCCGTCAAACTGCTGGCCGAGAGGGCGGGCGTCGAGATGCCGATTACGGACGAAGTCCACGCCGTTCTCTACGAACGGAAGAGCGTGCGCGAAGCAGTCGAAAGCCTGATGGCGAGGCCGCCACAGGGAGAGTTTGAAAGGCAAGTGATGATTGATAAATGAAAAGTGATAGATGGGAAGCACGCTGATTTTTATCGGTCAGTGTGTGATGCACAAATCACTTATGGCAATTTGCAATTGGATGCGACCACATCAACGACCGTTTAGAGGCGGGGCAAGCCCCGCCGTCTCACGTTGAACCGGCGGGCATTGCCCGCCTCTAAACAGTCGCACCCAATTGCAAACCGCTGTAACACTTATCACTCACCACTCATCACTTCTTTATGGCTGATGAGGAGAAAGTGATCGTCACGAATCGCGCGGCGTTTCACGAATACCACATCCTGAATAAGTATGAGGCGGGAATTGCGCTGACGGGCACCGAAGTCAAAAGCGTGCGCGCCGGGCAAATCCAACTCAAGGAATCATACGTCGCCGTGCGCGACGGGGAGGCGTGGCTTTTCAATGCACACATCTCACACTATTCGCACGGCAACCGGCTCAATCACGACACCACAAGGACGCGAAAGCTCCTGCTCCACCGGCGCGAGATAGACCGTCTGGAGTCAGAGACGACGATCAAGGGGATGACGCTGGTCGTCACCCGCGTCTACCTGAAAAGGGGGCGCGTGAAATTTGAAATAGGCGTCGCTCGTGGTAAAAAATTATATGACAAGCGCGAAACTGAGATGCGACGCACCGTTGAGCGCGAGACCCGCGCCCAGATGAAAGAGCGCGCGAAAGAATAGAGGAAAATAAATCATGGACATCATCACAAGTGGTGGGCGCCCCGCCGACACGGACGTACAGGCGCTGGCCGTCGCCGTCTTCAAAGACGAGAAGGCGGACGAAGGAATTCTAAAAGACCTCGATGCGGCGGCGGGAGGCGTTATCAGTTCCATCCTCGATGCGGAGGAGATGAAGGGCAAAGAAGGCGAGAGCGCTTACATCCACCTCTCCGCCGGGGGCGGACTGAAAGCGAAGCGCCTGTTGCTCGTCGGCGTCGGCGCGCGTGAGGATTACAATCTCGCGCAGGCGTCGCGGTTCGCCGGGACCGCGACGCGCACTCTGCGCGCGCGCAACGTCAAATCGGTTGGCTTCGTCCCGCGTCTCGACGGCAGCGACGCCGGGCGCGTGGCGGCGGCGGCGGTCGAGGGCGCGATTATCGGGTTGTTCGAGCCGGACAAATATCGCACTGTGGAGAAGGAAGAGAGGAATGTCGAGAGCCTGTCGGTTATCGTCGAAGGCGCCGATGAAGAGGCCCTGCGACGCGGCGCCGAGCGCGGGAGGGTCGTCGGCGAGTCCGTCAACTTCACGCGCGATCTGGCGAACGAGCCGGGCGCCTACATGACGCCCACCATCATGGCCGAACGCGCGCAACAGATCGCCGAAGAATTCGGACTGGAAATCGAAGTGCTCGACCAGCCACGTCTGGAAGAGTTGGGCATGGGCGCCTTCCTCAGCGTCGCGCGCGGTTCTGAGCAGCCGCCGAAGATGATGATCTTGAAGTATATGCCCGAAGGCCAGACAGCGATCAATAACGGCGATGACTATCTGGCGCTCGTCGGGAAGGGCGTCACTTTCGACACTGGCGGCATCTCGCTCAAGCCCGGCGAGAACATGGAACTGATGAAGTACGACATGACGGGCGGCGCAACCGTCCTCGGCGTGATGCGTGCCGTCGCGCAACTCAAACCTTCGATCCCGCTGCTCGGAATCGTCCCGGCGACCGAGAATATGCCGTCAGGAAAGGCGACCAAGCCGGGCGATGTCGTGCGCGCCATGTCCGGCAAGACCATTGAAGTTATCAACACGGACGCCGAAGGGCGTCTGATACTCGCCGATGCCGTCTCTTATGCGAAGAAGTTAGGTGCGACCCGCGTCATTGATATGGCGACGCTCACCGGCGCGGTCTCCATCGCCCTCGGAGACGTAAACACTGGAATCATGGGGACGGATCAAGAGTTGATTGACGGGGTCATCGAAGCAGGCCGTGAGGTCGGTGAGAAGTTCTGGCAATTACCACTCGATAAAGAGTACTCAAAGCAGATCAAATCTGACATCGCCGACATTAAGAACGTCGGCGGACGCAAGGCCGGAACAATCACCGCCGCCGCTTTCATCAAGGAATTTGCCGACGGTATCTCATGGGCGCACCTTGACATCGCCGGCACGGCTTGGGGCGACGAGGCAAAGCCCTTCCGCGCAAAAGGCCCGACGGGCATCGCCGTTCGCACGCTCATCAATTTCGTTGACCATGCCGTGCTTGCGTCGGAGAGCAAGGGAGAAGACAAAAAAGCCTGATTGCCTTCACTTGATTTTGTATGGACGGCGGCGGTGTGTACTTTCGTACACACCGCCGTCTACATTTGTGGACACTTGAAAGCGTTGCTGACAAGGATTGTGGTAGAAACTCTTGACTTTTTGCTTGCAAATATATGGCATCAATGTTGCAGTGGCAAATGACATCAAAGCCGGCGGGTGCGGACACCACTAAAGTGACGTCCTCGCCCCCCTCGGTGGCCGCCCGAGGTAAAGCACCGCCCCCCGGCTTCGTTCCTCACAAACGCATTCGTCCCACGTCGAAATATTGACTGAGACTGTCCTCACCCCAGTTGATGGGGTGGGACGAATGCGTTTTTTTCTGTTATATTATCGCCGGATGGGCGTCCTTCCTGCCCGTGATTTTTTCGCCAGAATGTACCCAATAGTGCGTTCCATCGTTGGCTTTTTCAGCGGTTTTCGGGTAAAGCACGGTGGTTGATTTCTATAAAGTTTTAGGGGTGAAGAGGGCGGCATCGGCGGCTGAAATCAAGACCGCGTACCGCCGCTTGGCCCGCGAGTGCCACCCGGACGTGAACCAAGGTTCGGACAGTGCTGCCAAGGAATTCGCCTTGATATCACTCGCTTACCGAACACTGAGCGACCCGCAAGAACGTGCTTACTATGACTCGCAATTGAATCTGAGAACGAGCGACAACTTCAGCAGCGGCTCGGTCTTCAGTTCCAATAACCCACACGCGCAGAGGCTGCGCCAAATGGCCGTCCAAGCCCGCTTCGACCGCGTCGTTGATCGCCTCATCGAAGCTGAACGCCACGAAGCGTACCTCTTTCAGCAAGCTGTCTTCACAACCGTTACGCTTTTCCTTTCGACTTTCTTCGTCGCTTGGTTTAAGCCGCTTCTCTGGGATAATTTTCGTCTCTTTGGGCGCGGCGTACTGATTACTCTCACCTCCATCGGACTCTGGCATCTAGTCGTCCGCCTGAAGTCCGGCTTCGAGCATTACACCTATCAACCGAAATCTATTCACGACTCGATCATCAACGCCGGAGAGGATGGGCCGGATAAACCTTTCACACGATTCACTGCCTCCACTTTCCTTATCCTCGGATACGCCGTGAGCGTTATCGCGGGGCACTTTTTCCGCGCGCAGACGCAGTATCTAACGATCTTTCGTGACCTGCCCTATATCTTTGGACAGGACTTCCGCTACGATCTCTTCCTCTACCCTCCCATCGCCGTGCTCATCGTTGACACAATGCACAAGCTGGCCTCCAAGATTGATTGAGGGCGAGGCTCCTCGCGCAACACACTGGCGTAAACTTATTCGGCGCGCGGCGAGCTTGCCGACGAGTCTTGCGCGCAGTGAGAGCGTCGGTGTATATTGCGCGTCAAGCGGGAATCGGAGCCGCTTGAAACGACAGCCGCAAACAAATTCATCGAGTAGTGGACAATAAACGGGAAGCACGCGCGCGAGTTTTCATCCGCGCTTGTTTCCAACGTTTCGTGCCCGACCGAAAATGTTTTTACTTCGGGCTGAGTTCTTTGTGGCGAGTTGAAACCGGAGATTGTTGATTCTGGAGAAGCATACGACGAAGTTCAATAGATCGGGAAGCGCGCTTCACATTGCCGCGTCCCACAACGTAGCCGACGGCACGCCTCTGTTCAGCCACGCATCTCGTTCGAGTTGAGCGCGGTTGGCCGCTCGGCTTCGCACCGGAAGGAGCCGAAGAGATGGCCAAGCGGATTACCGAACGTCAACGCCTCGCACTCAAACTAGACAACCTGAACGACACGGAAGTCCGGGAAGTGCTCGACTACATCTCGATTATGGAGTCCATGAGTCGCACGACCGCGACGCCCGGCGTCTGGGAGGATGAGTTGGTCGCGCTCCTCTCCGACGCGCGCGAGAATAAACGCGCGCGTCAGGTGTTCGAGTGGGAGTCGGCCCGCCGCCGTGCCGAGCGCCGCGCCGCGATGAACATCTCAGCCCGCATATGAGCCGGAATCAAGGCTCATCTAAAGTTCTAAAAGCACCCGGTTATTTACGAGTGCATGGGCCGGCGACTTTAACGACGGCGGCGCTCCTCTGCTTCGTGTTTATCTCCGGCGTCGTGGGCGTTCGCGGCGCCGTGAATCGCTCTTCAGTCAGGCAGGAATCCCTCACACCGCTCCAACGCGAAATCGAAAAACAACGAATCAGACTTTCCTCGGCTGACATTGAAGAGCGTCGGGACGCCGTGACGCGGCTGGGCGCGATGGCGCGGCCCGAAGCCTCCCGTGCTGCTTCGGCGGCACTTGGAGACGCGGCTCCGGTTGTGCGCGCGACGGCAGCCCGCGCCACGCTCTCGTTAGGGACTGGCGAAGCTTCAACGCTCATCGTCCCGTTGCTCCGCGACCGCGACGAGTTCGTCCGGCGTGAGACGGCATTCGCACTGGGACAGACGCGCAGCCGCGTCGGAGTGGATCAACTTCTGCTCGCGCTGCAAACGGACAAAAAGCCGTCGGTGCGAGCGGCGGCGGCGGTCGCGCTCGGTCAAATCAGCGACCCTTCCGCGGCGCCTGCCCTCGTGGCTACTCTTTCAAGAAGACTTCCCGCGAGCGGCTTTTTCAACCGTGTCCTACGACGGAAAGTTGAAGAAGATGAGTTTGTCCGCCGTGCCGCAGCCGTCTCGCTCGGACAATTGCGAAGCCGGGAGGCCGTTCCCGTACTCATCGCCGCCCTGTCGAATGAGCGCACGCCGGGCGACGTGAGGCGCGAGGCGGCGCGTGCGCTCGGCCAAATCGGCGACCCGGCGGCCATCCCCGCATTGCGCTCCGTGCTGACGGCCAGTGACCCTTACCTCGCGCGGATTGCTTTTGAGGCGTTGCGAGTGATTGATCCCGCGAACGCAACCCGCCCGGCATAACGATTCCGTGAGTGTGAGCGAAAAAAGCCGGAGGGAGATTATCCCCCTCCGGCTTTAAACTTTTGAGCGATGCAGGGTTCGATCAGCCCTCGCTCTTCTCACCGCGGCCCTGACTTTTGCGCGCGACTTTCGCTTGCGGGAGCGGAACCGACGCGCCACCCGACTTGGCCTCCGGCCTTTCAGGTTCGTCCTCGTCTTCCGACACGCCCGTGATGAGAACGCCGCCCGAACGCTTCGAGAAGGTCAGCTTGCCGTTCGCTTCACTCAGGTCAACGTAGACGAGGTCGCCCAAGCCGACCTGTTCGGTGGCGACGAGGTTTGACAGCGGGTAGACGAGGAAGCGCTCGATGGCCCGTTTCAGATGCCGTGCGCCATACTTGAAGTCAATACCTTCCTTGAGCAGCATGTCTTTCGCCGCATCCGAGCACTGGAAGACGAACTTCGTCCCGGCGGACTTCATGATGCGATCCTGCACGGACTGCAACTCAAGCTCAAGAATCTGCTTCAGATGATGTTCCTTGAGCGAGCGGAAGACGACGACCTTGTCAATCCGATTCATGAACTCGGGCGAGAACTTGCGTCGCGCCGCCTCGACCGCCGTCCGGTAAATCTTCTGGTCAACCTCGGAGTCGTTCGGGTTCTTTTCGCCCTTGGCAGGCGCGAAACCGATCCCGCCCGAAATCAACTCGGACATCTCGCGCGCGCCGAGGTTCGAGGTCATCACGACCATCGTCTTCGAGAAATCAACGCGGCGATTGTCGCCGAGAGTTAAAGTCGCTTTGTCGAGGATGCCAAGCAGGAGTTGCCACAGGCTGTCGGAAGCCTTCTCAATCTCGTCAAACAGCACGAGCGAGAGCTTGGTCTCTTCCGTGTGGTAGCGGTCGAGGTTCTCCTGCGTCAGCATCGGCGAGGTCTCGCGGTGGCCGAGGTAGCCCGGAGGCGAGCCGATGAGCTTGGCGATCTCGTGCGAGTGCTGGAATTCGGCGCAGTCAATCTTGATGACCGCGTTCGGGTCGCCGAAAAGAACTTCCGCCGCCGCCTCGACGACGCGCGTCTTGCCCGACCCGGTGGGGCCGAGAAAAAGCATCGTGCCGACGGGCCGGTTCGGCGGGTTCATCCCGGCGAGGAAAATCTGGTACAGGCCGCTCATGCGGCGCACCGCGCGCTCCTGACCGACGATTCGCGTTCCGAGTTTATCCTCGAATTCCTGGGCACGCGGACTCTTCTGGTCGGGGTCGAGAATGACCGTGTTTGGGGTTGTGATTGGTTTCTCCATCTCTGCAATCATGGTCGTTCTCCTCTGCTGGAGCGTGCGGTGTCGAACCACTTCGACGTTGCGCCGGTCGGCTGCGACCATTTCGGGTCGCGCCGCTAATATCACCCCATGCAAAGAACGAACCGCTGACCTGTTTGATGTAAAGTTTTTTTTCGTGGTTCGCTGTCTGAGATAGCCGCCGGGCGGCTGCGCCACAAAATGAGAGCACTATATATACGACAAAGATTTATTTGTCACCACAAAATGTACCAAATGTAAAAATATTGTGCTCAAAAGAAATATTATCGCCGACTTTACCAAGTGACATGCCGCGTCACGGGCGCGCTGACAAATATTGTTGCAATCCATTTTTTTGAAGAGGACGGGGGAGTGAGCCATTGCACTTAAACGTCGGCGGAGGAGGGCAGAATGTAGCAAAGCGTGCTCGGCGACTTGAAATAGTGACGAAAAATCGCAGGGCGAGTCGGATTCTTGACGCGCCCTGCGGTTGAAACTGAAAACGACGACGAGATCAGTCGTAGTATTCGAGGCCGAGGTGAGTGATGAGGTCTTCGCCGCGCAGGTGGCGGAGCGTGTTCTTGAGCTTCATCAACTGGATAAAGATGTCGTGCTCTGGGTAGAGCGTGGGCGCGGTCATCGGCGACTTGAAGTAGAAAGAGAGCCACTCCTGAATGCCGCGCATCCCGGCGCGTTGGGCGAGGTCGAGGAAGAGCGCGAGGTCGAGGACGATGGGCGCGGCGAGGATCGAGTCGCGGCAGAGGAAGTCAATCTTGATCTGCATCGGGTAGCCGAGCCAGCCGAAGGTTAATCAGCATGATCGAATTATAGTTGCATTGCTGATTGGATATGTATACTATGAGTCACATGCTGGTTAATAAATCTCTCACTGCGGTTGACCTGTTTTGTGGTTGTGGCGGAATCTCCGAAGGGCTTCGATCGGCTGGGGTATCGGTGCTTGCAGGTGTTGATGTCGAACCCAACTACATATGCACGTTTTCCCACAACTTTCCTCAAGCGGTTAGCATAATGCTTGATCTGATGACGTTTGATCCCGATGAGTTTATGAAGATGTTGGGTATCAAGCCGGGTGAAATTGACTTCCTAACTGGCGGCCCGCCCTGTCAAGGATTCTCTAAAAATGTGCCGAGAAGGCATCGCTATCTTGACGACTCCAGAAACAAGTTAACCAAAGCCTTTCTGGATTATTGCGAAGTCTTGAAGCCTCGTTTCGTGTTAATGGAGAACGTGGCCGAGATGAAGAATGGCTTCGATCAGGCGTACAGCGATGAGATATTGATGCGCCTTAATGAGGAAGGATACACCGTAACTCATGCTGTACTAAACGCCGCCGATTATGGCGTCCCGCAACGGCGGCGCAGAGCGTTCTTTATCGCTAACAGGGAAGGTGTTCAGTTTCAACTGCCGCCACCGACACACTCGAAGGAAAGGAACAGCCGAGGGCTTTTCCCTTTACCGGGACACGTGACGGTATGGGAGGCTATCGGCGATCTGCCTAGCAGGAGTCATACAGAAGGCGGAGACGAAGCAGGTGAATATGGATGCGAGCCTTTTTCCGACTTTCAGAGTTTGATGCGTGGCACTGGCAAGCTGGTCACGAATCATATCGCTCGTCCGCTCAAGCCGACGCAGTATGAGCGCCTTTCATCCATCGAGCCCGGGCAGACGATGAAAGACCTACCGGCGCACCTCCGAACCAAGGGAGGGTATAGCGGAGCGTATGGCCGTCTCACGAAGGATATGGTCGCCCCCACGATCACACGATGGGTCTTCCATCCCGGTTCTGGCAGATGGGGGCATCCTGTGGACATCAGGCTCCTGACTATCAGGGAAGTTGCTCGCATTCAGAGCTTCCCGGACACATTCGAATTTGTCGGGTCTTACGTTCAGCGAGCGGGCCAGTTGGGCAACGCGGTTCCGCCCCTGTTAGCGCAGCGGATCGTAGAGAGTATGTTGGATCAGGTCAAGGCGTCCAAACGCGCAAGCATGTCTATGAACTTCTCCACCGCGATCCGGTCATCCGCTGTCGGTAAAGAGAAGGTAATGGCGTGAGGATACCCGGTGGAGGGCGGCCACCATGTGCTTTCGCCGGAGAAATGCAGTTGATTTTCTCCTAATCCATGCCACGCCCACCATTTTTTTCCAGTCGGGCGGTGAAAACCATGCAGTGCCGGCAACTGCTCTTTCTTCACAGTGATCTTGGGCTTTGACCACCGCCACTCGAAGTCGGCTGAGTTGAATATGTGCGGGGAAGCTCCGGTGCAGAGCAGCCTCTCGAAATATAGAACCTGACCGCTGGGGAAGAGAATCAATCGGCTGTAACCGATCTCTTCGAGGCCGTAGTTATCCAAACTCTCCACGGCGTGGGCATTGCAAAACTTGATAAGGGCGTCGCCCAGCGACTGTGTCCCACCGGCTGATTTCTTTGAAGAGGCTATAAGCGCGACCGAGCCGGGTATTTTGGCTCTCTTCCATGTCACGGGTGTTCCGGCTAAAGTTGACTTCACCTGCCAGCCACAACGCTGTTCGCGTTTTACGACATCAACGAAATCATAAGTACGCAGCACCTCTCCGCCGCGCACGTGAGCCAGCGCCCCTTCAAGCACGCCTCCGGGGATGTTTGCAGGTGAGAAAGGGAGCCGCGCGTATTTTGATAGAATGTCGGCGAGTTGCTGAAGCTGTCTCCTCGTAGAAAAGACAGCCGACCGGCTCATTTCTTTTTCTCCTGTAACATAAGTTCGGCAGGCGGCACGCCCAATGCTTCGGCGAGCCGCGCCACCACGGTAAGAGTTGGATTTCGCGCCCCCCGCTCAATGCCGCTGATGTATGTTCGGTGAAGGCCGGAGGCGTCAGCAAGGTCTTCTTGCGACCATCCTTTAGCTTCCCTCAATCTTCGGACTGCGTTACCGAACGCGGTGATGATATTCACGCGGAGGAGAATGGACGGAAGTAGACGATCAGTCCACAGACTATGAGTAACATCGAGTAATTTATGGACAGGATAGATAAAGAGACTCGTTCCAGAGTAATGGCTACGGTTCGCAGCAAAAACATGTGGTTGGAAGAGGAGTCGGCACGCATTTTGGATAGCTAAAGACTAGAGCAGTTCACGCGATACGCGCATGAGAGGGTATTGGAAAAAGTGCGCCGCTTTTTAGGGCGGCGCACCTTTCGTCAGTCGTAGTATTCGAGGCCGAGGTGGGTGATGAGGTCTTCGCCGCGCAGGTGGCGGAGTGTGTTCTTGAGCTTCATCAACTGGATAAAGATGTCATGCTCTGGGTAGAGCGTGGGCGCGGTCATCGGCGACTTGAAGTAGAAAGAGAGCCACTCTTGGATGCCGCGCATCCCGGCACGCTGGGCGAGGTCGAGGAAGAGCGCGAGGTCGAGGACGATGGGCGCGGCAAGGATCGAGTCGCGGCAGAGGAAGTCAATCTTGATCTGCATCGGGTAGCCGAGCCAGCCGAAGATGTCTATGCTGTCCCAGCCCTCCTTGTTGTCGCCGCGCGGCGGATAGTAGTTGATGCGGACGACGTGCGAGAAGTCTTTGTAAAGCTCCGGATAGACTTCGGGCTGGAGGATGTATTCGAGGACGGAGAGCTTCGACTCCTCTTTGGTCTTGAACGATTCGGGGTCGTCGAGCACTTCGCCGTCGCGGTTGCCGAGAATGTTGGTCGAGTACCAGCCGTGCAGGCCCAACATGCGTGACTTGAGACCGGGCGCGATAATGGTCTTCATCAGCGTCTGGCCGGTCTTGAAGTCCTTGCCGCAGACGGGAACGCCGTTCTTGACGGCCAACTCGGCGAGCGCCGGGATGTCCACGGTCAGGTTCGGGGCGCCGTTGGCGAAAGGGACGCCCGACTTGATCGCGGCGTATGCGTAGATCATCGAGGGGGCGATTGATTTGTGATTGTCGCGCATCGCCTGCTCAAAGGATTTCAAAGTCTTGTGGACGGCGTGCAGCTTGAGGAAGATTTCGGTCGAGGCGGCCCAGACCATGACGAGGCGCGCGCACTTATTTTTGCGTTTGAACTCAGCGATCTCGGCGATGAGCTGCTCGGCCAACTCAAGTTTGTTCTTGCCTTCCTTGACGTTCGTGCCGTTCAGGCGCTTGACGTACTGCTGGTCGAAGACGGCCTTCATCGGCTTGACCTTCTGGAGCGGCTTTTTAAGTTGCGTGAGCAACTCCTTTTCGAGCACGCCGGCGGTCATCGCCGCTTCAAATGCTGAGTCAGGGAAAATGTCCCACGCGCCGAAGACGAGGTCTTTCAGACCGGCGAGCGGAACGAACTCATTGATGCGTGGCGTGCGATTGTCGGTGCGCTTGCCGAGGCGGATGGTGCCCATCTGGGTGAGGCTGCCGATGGGTTCGGCGAGTCCCTGTTTGATGGCCTCCACGCCGGCGATGAAGGTCGTGCTCACGGCGCCGAGGCCGACCAGTAGAACACCGAGCTTTCCGGTGGCAGGTGCGATTCCCGCGTTCTTTTCAACAGACATTATTATTCCTCCTTAAAGTTAAAGAAGAATAACGGACAGCGGCGCTCGGCGTCTTGTCATATCTTGCGGAATACAGTCGCGGGATTGCTCTTTGGAAGAAGAAAGGAGGAGGGATAAGGTGTGAAGAAGGTAAAAAGCGTGACTGAGGATGAGGGATGAGTTGAAGCCGACGGTTTGAACAGCCGTGCCTTCATTCCTCATCCCTCATTATTCAACCCCTTACTTTTTGCCTTTCCGCGTCATTTGCTCCTTCAAAGCGTCGGCGACGGCGGCGTCGAAGCCCGCCTTGCCGCCCGATATCTTCTTCCGCTCGGCGGCGATAAATGCGTCGCGCTGTTTGGAGAGCGAGACGATCTCGTCACGAATCTTCTGCCGTTCGGCGAGGCGCTTTTCAATCTCCTTCTGGCGCTCGGCGGGAGGGAGCTTTTGCAGGCTGTCGGGCAAGTCGTCGTCCTTGACGGAGTCGAGCTTCACCGAGCCGTTCTCGATTGATTGCAACAGGTCGCCGACGTAGGCGTCTTTGTTCAGCGCTTTGTTGGCCGCACGGTCGGCGGAGGCTGTGGTGGCCGCGCCCCCGGCGATCTTTGTCTCCGCAACGGCCTGCGCCGCTTCCGCTCTTTCGCGGAATCCCTTACCCGCCTCGCCGGGGCCGCCACCGTAGGCGAGATAGGTCGCGCCGAGCTTGCCGCCCAACTCCGCGAGGCGCGAGTCGAAGGGCGTGGCGATGGTCGAGACGCCGCCGTCCTGCGCGATGGCGAAGTAGCGGCCCTCACCGCGCAGAGCGATCTGCTGCCAGATGCGCTGCGTGTCGGAGGCGGAGCCGCACTGGATGGTGTTGACGATCATCCCTCTCCTTACGGCTTCTTCCGTTGTCTTGAGTGTGTCCGGCTCGTCCTGATAGTCGTCGTGGGGCGGGGCGTCGCCGACAAGGAAGATGACCTGCGAGATGCGGTCGGAAGCTTGCGACCAACCCGTCTGCCTGACGCCGTCGGCGAGTGCGCGGCGGACGTTCTCCGGCCCATCACCGCCGCCCTCTGCGCGGTAGTCCATCAGCGCCGTGTAAACTTTGTCGAGGTCGTTCGTGAGCGGGAGCACCTGCGTGACGTACTGGTCGCCGCGGTCGCGGTAAGCGACGAGGCCGACGCGGACGGCGGGCTTGTCGGGCGACTGCATGACCTCGTTGACGATGCCCCAGATTTTCTGTTTGGCGCCCTCGAGCAGACCGCCCATCGAGCCGGTGGTGTCGAGGACGAAGACCATCTCCAACGTCTTTTCGTTTGGTGAAGGCTGGTCGCCGTTTGGCATAGGTGGCGGGTTGATGTTCGACCCGACGTGTCTGAACAGCGAGGCGCTGGCGGTGACGCCGACGGCGAATGTTAAAAGCGCGGTGGCGAGTCTGAGAGAGAAATTCCGCATGACCTAAATCCTTTCGGGAAATTTGACTTGAGCCGCGCCCATTACGTTTCGCTCGCCGCCCGGCGAGCCGCCCGCGCGGCTAACGTTTCTGTCAGGTTGAACGCGAGGGGCGAGTGATACTTGCAGAAAAAAAATGAGCAGTGGCAGTTATGGCCTTTATCGTTCACCTTCCATCCGCGTAAACGCGGCTTTGCGGAAGGCGCGGGGGGAGATACTGGTTGCCTGACGGAAGGCTTTGGCAAAGTGGCTGGGGCTGGCGTAGCCGACGAGAGCGCCGATTTCGGTAATTGAGAAGTCGGTTTCGGCGAGCAACGTTTGCGCGTGCGCGACGCGCAGTGAGGCGAGGTAAGCGTGCGGGCTGACGCCGGTGAGCTTCTTGAAGAGGCGCGCGAAGTGAAAGGATGAGAGGTGCGCGGCGGCGGCAATCTCTTCGAGCGGTAGTTCACGGTCGAGGTGCGCGTGCATCAGCTCGACGGCGCGGCGGATTCGCCGGTCAACCAATCCGGCGCGGGACAACTCAAGGTGGTCGGAGCGACGGATGTTGGCATAGCGCCGCAAGAGGTGGATGAGCGTCTGTTCGACGAGCGCGGTAATGACGACCTCTTGTCCCATCGCCCCTTCGGACAACTCGTCGGCGAGGTCGCGCGCGAGGCGCGTGAGCCGGGCGTCGGCTTGAACCGGGTGCGTGGGGAAGCTGACGAAGGCGCCTGAGCGCAACATCTTTGCGCGCGTGGCGCAGTCGAGGACGAAGAGGGGAGAGAGTGTGACGGCGAGAAATGCGGAGGGGCCGGAGCCGTGGGCTTGCAAACGGTCGCCCGGCGCCGCTAACAGCGAGCCGCCCGCGACGATTTGGCCTATCACATCATCGCCGGTTTCCCACCGCAGGATGCCTTCGAGCAGCAGCAATACGCCGTAATCGGTTCGCGCTTCGCCGCCCCAACGCAACCGCCGCCCACCGCGATAGTGAACAGAGAAATGCGGCGGACGCGCAAAGATGATGTCGGAAGTTTTCTCGGCGCCTTTCATCGAGCAAGTGGTTCGAGCACGATTCGCATCCGCGCCGGATCGTTCGTGATGATGGAGCGGATGCCCCAGTCGCTCGCGCGCCTGAGCCAGTCTGGTTTATCAACAGTCCAGACGACGGTTGCAAAACCTTGAAAGCGCGCGGCCTCAATGACGGGGCGGCGCGCGAGTGTGCGATGCAAGGAAATTTCGTCGGCGCCGCAGGCTTTGGCGAGCGCAATGATTTTACGCTTCGTGATGACGGGCCGCGAAAGGGTTCTGTCAAAAAGCGCGGCGGTGCGAATTTCGGGGGCGATGCGTTTCACCTCGCGGATGGCGTCGTGCGCGAAGCACTTAACAACAGCGCGGTCAATCAGGCCATGTTCGCGGATGTGTCCGACCACTGCTCCGGCAAGTTTTGCGTACTCCGTCGGCTGTTCGCATTTCATTTCGATATAAACGGCTTTCGAGCGTGGCCCGACAAGCTCAAGCGTCTCGGCGAGTGTCGGGATGCGCTCACCCGTGTAGATGTCTAACGCTTTCTCCGGAGCACGGATGTTGAACCACGATCCGGCGTCCCATCGTTGCAGTTCGGAGGCGGTCAGATCGGCGACCGCGCCGTCGCGCCGGGTAGTGCGTCGGAGCGTCGCGTCGTGGATGACGACGGGTGTGCGGTCGCGCGCGAGTCGCACGTCGAATTCTACTCCGTCGGCGCCGTCTTGCAGCGCACGCTCGAACGCGGCGAGAGTGTTTTCCGGGGCGACAGCCGAGGCGCCGCGATGGCCGATGATGAGAGGCTTGGTGACGGGAGATGTCGAAGTGTTGCGGCTCATCTTGAACAATAGATTTTATAGTCGAGTTCTGGAAAGAGATTGTCTCGCGTTTCATATTCGACGAGACGAGAGTCGTCAACCTGCCCGCGTGTAATTTCGTCGGAGAGCTTAAAGAAGCGTCGAAGGTGTGTGCGAAAGCGGCTCGTCGCGTATTCGGAGGCCGTCTCGTGGGAGAGGTGGAAGGCCCAATCGCTCGATTGCGCGAGGAGCAGTTCGCGCGCGGCCTGTGCGAGCGCGCGCCGCATCGTCTCGTCGGGGGCGACGTGGTTGAACCTGTCCGCGAGCGCGGTCATCTTTGCTTCGGCGGCGTGCTGGTGTGGGTACATCCATGAAGTTTTTTCGTTCAACCACACCTCGAAATAGCCGCCCGCTCCCCAAGAGGATTGGGCGGGCTGCTGCGTCTGAATCGCCAAGCCCAAGTCAAGATAGTCGCCGGGCGTGATCGCTCGCACTCCGCTGTTTTGACGACCCAACTCACGAAAAACGAAGTCGAGAAATTGCGGCCCTTCATACCACCAATGACCGAACAACTCCGCATCGTAAGGCGCGACGACGTGCGGCGTGCGCCCTTTGAAAGTCTCGCGCAAGCGGCGTGCTTGCCGCAAACGTTCAGCGACGAAATGCCGCGCGTGTTCGGCGGCGCGCACGCGCGCGGCTGCCGGATCATAAAGCTCTTTATCGTGGAGCGGAACGTTGCGCCCGGTGATGCGATGATATTTCAGTCCGAGGTGGCGGCGCGCGCCGTCGCGGTGCAGGTGCGGGAGGATGTATTCGAGCGGCGCATCCCAGCCGAGGTCGCGGTAGAACTCGCGGTAGACGGGGTCGCCGGGATAACCGCTCTCCGCGCTCCACACCTGCCGGCCCGTTTCGAGGTCGCGCGCGAAGACGGCCACGCCCGCGGGCGTTTGCACGGGCGCGTGGACGCCGTAGCGCGGGCGCGGGTCGCCGAACATGACGGCGTGCGTGTCGGTGATGAAGTACTCCAGCCCCGTGCCGGCGAGGTACTTTTCGAGGCCGGGTTCGTAGGCGCATTCGGGGAACCAGATGCCGCGCGGCTTTCGACGAAAGTGCTTTTCGTGGCTGGCAACCGCGACGACGACCTGCGCGCGCCGCGCTTCTTGGGTCGAGATCAAGGGGAGGAAACCATGCGTGGCGCAGCAGGTGATAATTTCGAGCACACCCGCCGACTGCAACTCGCGGAAGCCGCGAAGCACGTCGCGTTCCAGCGCGTCGCGCCAGAGTTTGAGGGCCGAGGCAAGGCTCTCGTGGTACATGCGCGCCGTCGAATGGGAGTGCGTCGCGTCGCGTCGCGTGCGCGACAACTCCTTCTCGGTGAGCGTGAGCAGGTTGTCAAGATGGCGTTCGTAGCGAGTTTGCAACAGCGGGTCGGCGAGCATCTCGCAGAGCGTCGGCGAGACCGTTAATGTCAACCGTGGAGCGAATCTTTTTTCGTCCAGTTTGCGGAGGCATGAGATCAGCGGAAGATAAACTTCCGTGATCGCTTCGAACAACCAATCCTCTTCGAGAAATTCAGGATGTTCCGGATGGCGCACGAAGGGGAGGTGTGCGTGCAGCACGAGGCTGAAATAAGCGATGGCCGGTGGCCGGTGGCTAGTGATCGGTGGTTGATCCTCTGGCGGCGCGCGGCGTTCGACGGTGCTGATAGGCGGCGTGGACTCCATCGCCGAAAGTCTTTTACCGGCTGCCGACTACTGACCAGCGGCCACTGGAATCGGCGTTAATGTCAGAGTGACAAAAATTAGAACTCGGAGCGGCGGGCCTTTCTTGATGCGTCATTTCTTCGACCGCGCAGGCAGGATAGCCCGTCTGTTCCATCACCTGCGCGAACTCGGTCGCGGTGAGGTGGAACGGCGGCGCACTGTCCGTGTTGGGAGAGATGCCGGCGCGCGGCGTGCGGACGACGGCGGACGAGAGGAGCGTGATGAAGGGCAGACCTGCCGCGTGAAACCCGACATCGGCGCGATAGTCCCTGCCGGGCAGTGCGTCGAGCCAGAGCTTGTGTTCCGGTGTCGCCTCGAAGGTGCATGACAGGTCTTCCTCCACGTCGAACAGGCGAACAGCAAGCTGGTATTGCGAAGCCGCGTCGCCAAACGCTTTTTGTAGCGCCGCGAAGGGGTCGCCGGCGTGGCTCCAGTAGAGGAAGAGGTTTTCGGGTGATTGCGCGAAGAGATTGATCGTTTCGCGCTCGTTCAATTCCGGCAGCCCGTCTTCCGGTGTGACCGTTTCTTTAGCTGCGCCCGGCAGTTCATCCTCCGCACCAGATAGTTCGGGCGAAAGAGATTCGTTGACATCAAGCTCGTCTTCAATGGTTACAGATAAAGTCATGATCGCTTCCGCGCGCAGAGGTCTGCAAATGAAACCAGAGTCCGAAATTACCCGATGCGAATAAGGGAGGATAATTTGTAAGGGATTAGCGGGCCAGTGTCAAACACGTGGAAGTTACTCGTGAGGTTGAGATGTAAAAGCAAGCTCTTCATCATTTTCTCCGAAGTTCAAAGGTTGATCTCGACGCTCCGCGGGAAGTACGTCGAGGCGCGTGCGGGTGTTTCGCTTAGATACCGGCGCCATGATAGCGCATCAACAACATGTCTGCTCGTTTCTTTCCAACCGGAGAAAATGGAGACTCTTCGGCTGTCTTGTCGCTCGTCGCGCGAGCGTGTTAGCATCGGCGCGTTTTCGCAGTCATCTTTATAACCGCGACGAAAAGAGCGCTTCCGCGCTTCGCCCGTCCCGAAGGTTCGGCGGCCCGTACACCATCGCTCATGGCTTTAGTCTTTCGCGTCTCAAACTTGCCGCCCGAACTGCTCCGCGCTCTTTGTTTGGCGGCGGTGTTCGCGCTCACTTTCGCCGCGCCCGCGCGCGCGCAGCAGACGACCAACCCCGTGGATCGCAAGGTGACGAACCCGATCACCGACACGCCGAACGTCAACCCACTGCAACAAGACCCGCCGCCTATCCGCCCGAAACGGCCCGCCGAGATTGAAGGCGGGATGCAGTCTACGGAAGAACTCGATGTGAGGGCCGGCACTAGCACCGTCAGCGGCCCCGAAAACGCGCGCGTCATCGTCTATGAGAAGAACGTGGACGCGCGCGTCGGCATCTATCGCCTACAGGCCGACAAGGTGACGGTATACGAGGCGACTAACAAGGTCGTCGCCGAAGGCAACGTCGTCTTCGATCAGGGCGAGTTCCAGCGCATTACGGGGTCGCGCGCCGAGTGGAACTACGAGACCAAGCTCGGCTTCTTCGAGAACTCGACGGGTTTTACGAACCAGACCGACGATGGCACGATCATCTATTTCACCGCCGACCATGTCGAGAAGGTCGCCGGCAACAAGGTGGTCGTCGTCAACGGAGAGTTGACCGCCTGCGGGGCCGACGAGGTGCCGAAGTGGAGCTTTCGCACGAAGCGCGCCACGATCACCCTGAACGACCGTGTGCGCGGCAAGAACGCAAGCTTCCGCATCAAGGGCGTGCCGGTCGGCTACCTCCCATTCTTTTCTATCTCGACCAAGCCGCGCGACCGCGCTTCGGGTTTTCTGACGCCGACCTTCAGCGGCTCCGGCAAGAAAGGCTTCCGCGTCTCGAGCGCCTACTACCAGACGCTCGGACGCTCCGCCGACATCACCCTTAGAAACGACATCTTCACCGGGCGCGGCATCGGCATCGGCGCCGACCTCCGGACGCGCGCCAACTCGCGCTCATACTTCAACATGGGCTTCTACGCCCTCAAGGATCGCATCTTCGGCGCGAAGGCCGGCCCGAACGACCCCGATCAGGGCGGCTCCTCCTTCTACATTGACGGCGTGCACTACTTCCCGAACGGCTTTCTGGCCGCGGCGGACGTGAACATCACTTCCAACCTCGACTTTCGCGGCGTCTTCTCCGACTCGATTCAACAGGCCATCTCGCCCGAAGAGCGCTCGCAGGTTTTCGTCAACAAAAACTCCGGCGACTACAGTCTCAACTTCATCGCGCGCACACAGGTCGTCTCGATTCCGTCGGTGCGTGTACGAACGCGCGCACTGCCCGGCGTCGCGCTCGACAAGCGCCCCTCGTCGCTCTCCTTCTTCAAGAAACTCCCGCTCTACTTTTCCTTCGAGGGGAGCGTAGAGGGCGTTAGCCGCAAGGAGACGGTGACCGATCTCATCGCCTTCAACGCCGAAGTGAATGCGAACCCCATCATCACGCCCTCCATCGTGCAGCGCCTCGACTTCTATCCGAAGTTCAGTGTGCCTTTCAATCTTCCGGGCGGGTGGGGCGTGACGGCGACGGCGAGGGTGCGCTCCACTTACTACTCGAACTCGCTCGAAGCGCCGACGCGCCTCGTCCTCAGCCGCGACGTGGTGCGCGGCTACGGCGAGTTCGAGTTGGACGTGCGCCCGCCCGCGCTCGCGCGCAACTTCCGTCGCGGCGAAGGCGAGTTCTGGTTCCGCCACGTCATTGAGCCTTATTTCATCTACCGCAAGATCGGCGGCATCTCGAATTTCGAGCGCATCATCCGCTTCGACCACACGGACGCCATCGCCGACACGAACGAGTTCGAGTTCGGCGCCACCAATCGCTTCTTCACGCGCCGCTCGACGGAGAACGTGACGGGCAAGGTCTCCATTTTCGACCGGAGCAATTTCGGCTCGCCGCGCGACAAAGATCGGAAAGACGAGAGCCGGCCTGCGAAGGATGAAGACGAGCGGCGGGAGCCGGACGACCCCGCGCGGCAGACCGAGGCGGGCGACGACAGCCGCCAACCGTTGTCGAGCCAGCCCTTCGAGTATCTCTCGATCACGCTCCGGCAAAAATACTTCTTCGACCGCACGTTCGGCGGCGCGCTCATCCCCGGTCGCCGCAACCAGTTCTACCCGATCAACACCTTCTCCGGCTTCACCTACGGCGGTGTGCCGCGCCGCTTCTCACCGCTCTTCGTCGAGGCGCGTCTGCGCGAGCCGGAGAAGCGCGACCGCGGACTCTATGGCGACGTGCGGATGAACCTTGACGTGCTCGGCGAGGGCGGAGGCTTGCGCGACCTCGCGGTCGGCGGCGGCTTCATCCGCCGCGTGAAAAAGCTGCGCGCGCTCGAACTCTTCCAGACCTTCTACTACACGCGCGCCGTCACGCTCGCGCCCTCGCTGCGGCAGTTCAGCGACAGTCGCGGCAACGAGCCGGGCACGCTGCAAGGCTCGCAGTGGAGTCCGGCCTTTTTCCTCGGCGACCGCGAGCGTGGACTGTTCGGCGGCGCCTCCTTCTTCTTCGACTTCCAGAACCGGCCCGGTAGAGGCAGCTCCTCGCTCGTCAGTTCAGTCGTTACCCTCGGCTACACGTGGGACTGCTGCGCCGTCACCGCGCAGAACTTCACCTTCAACACGGGCCTGCGCGCCGAGAACCGCGTCGTCTTCAGCTTCCGCCTCAACGGCATCGGCACCTTCGGCACCGAACAGATCGGACAAAACTTCCGGTAGTTGGTCAGAGGGAATCGAAGGCACGCGGCCATTCACTGCTTAACCGAGAATGACCTGAAGCGCGTTCTGAAGCTCGGTGTGGTCTGCCTGTTCAAGATGTCCGAGTTTCTTCTGTCCTAACCTCTTCTCGACGGTCGTCAGAACCGGCTTGATGACCGATGCTTTGAGCAGTCCCGCTTTCTTCCACTCAACAACCGCGACCTCGCCGATGGCGAGCGGCATTCTGACGTTGCTTGTCACCGCCATCAAGATCAGATCGCGCCGTGCGCTGTTATAGACCGCGGAACTGACGATGACCGCCGGGCGCTTCTTCGCGCCGGTCTGATCGGTGAATGGGAACGGCACGAGCACCACATCGCCGAAGTTATAGACGGTCGTAGGCGGCATCTTCTTCGTTGTCCCACACGTTGCGGAAAGACTCTTCTGACATCTTTGTTGCGGCGTGCACTAAGCGGCGCTCGTCGCGCTCGGCGATGAAATCAACGAAGTCTTCGACCTCGCTGATGCGTTCAGGCGGCAACTTCTTGATCTTTTCGATTAGCGATTCGGTATGCATCAATATCACTCCATCCTTTAACCGTGGCGCTCCGTTACGACCTTGCGATCAGGTGATTATTGTAGCCGTTAAAGCAATGATGAAGAAAGAAGAATGAAGCAAGGCAATGAGACCGGAGAGAAAGAATCCATCCGAGCAGATCGGACAAAACTTTCGCTAACTTGAAACAAATGAGAGTGGGATGACGACGTTCAGCGTCCAACTTGCAGTCGGACTTCCGGAGGCGGGATACGGTCGAGCGCAAGTTGGATTCTGAACGCTCGGATGGCGCTTGCATCTGTTCTCCGTATACCAATCTTGTAGAGACTGATTTTGCGTGGGGCTGGCCCCATTCTCGCTTTCTTCAAGTGTCGTTTGTGCTAGAATTCGGCTCGCTCTCAAGGATGCTCCCCAGCCTCTGAGTCCGAAGCAGAAAGACACTTCTTCACCGCACAGGAGACAAGCATGAAAGATCGTAAGTTCCCTCGACGCGCCGTCGCCGGTCTGTCTATTCTGGCGCTCGTCTCAGCCGCTGCCTTCTATTTCTCGCCCGCCGCGTCAGGCCAGCAGGAGCGTGCGCGTCTCCGGCAGGATGTGGAAAGAGTCCTGAGTAGCTACGACGAGTTGAGCCTCAATCCGGTCGCCGTGCATGAGCAGGTACAGCAGACGGGAAGGCTCACACTCGCCACTTCGCGCGGGACATTCGACCTCGCGCTCGAACCACGCGACCTGCGCGCGCCGCACTATCGCGCCGAGGCGTGGGGCGATAATGGAACGGTGCGCGTGCTTGAGCGCACTCCTGTCCGCACTTATAAAGGCACGGTGCGTGGGATGGAGGGCGCGCAGGCGCGCTTCACCATTGACGAGCAGACCGTCGAGGGCGTCATCATCACGCCCGGCGGTCTCTACTTCGTCGAGCCGGCGAAGAGGTATTCAACCTCCGCCGCCAACGCGGATTTCATCTTCTACGCGGCGTCGAGCGTGAGGCAGGAGAGTTTCGGCGAGTGCGGCGTGACGCTGGCGGAGGAGGTCGGCACCGAGGCCGCGCGCGTGAAGAATCACAACCCACTCGCCACTTCGGGAGGGCCGACGACGGAGGAGCTTTTCGGCCCGGCGCTCGAAGTAGACCTTGCAACCGAGGCCGACTTTGAATACTTTCAGGCATTCGGCAGTAGTGCGACCGCCGCGAACAACGAGATTCTTAGCATCATGAATCAGGTCGAGGGCATCTTCAACGCCCAACTCGGCCTTCAGTTCAACATCATCTTCCAGCGCGTGTGGGACACCGCCGCCGACCCGTACACGACTGCGGTCGCGGGGGACGCGCTTAACGAGTTCAGAGCGTTTTACAACAGCAACACCCCTCCGGGCGCGGCGGGCCGCGACCTCATTCATCTCTGGACGGGAAAAGATTTTGACGGTAGCACCATCGGCATCGCCTATCGGCCCGGCTTCGCATGCCCGCTCAGTTCTTTCAGTTACGGCATGTCGCAGCGGCTCACCTCCAACCCCGCGCCGCAGAAGTTCATCCTCACGGCGCACGAGATCGGCCACAACTTCAGCGCCACACACACGGACACCGTGCCCGCGTCCGAATGCTCGACAAACTCAATCATGTTCCCCTCGCTCGGTGCGAGCACGACGACGAACTTCTGTCAATTCTCGCGCGACGAGATTACCAACCATTCAGTAGACAACACCTCGTGCCTGACGCAGCTCGTTGCGCCCGGCTGCACATACTCCATCGCGCCCGCCGCGCAACAGTTCGGGAGTGCGGGGGGCAGCGGCGGCGTCAACGTCACGACCGGTGTGGGATGCGGCTGGGCGTTCGCCGAGGGCCTCCCGTGGCTCACGGTTACGGCGGGCGAGACCGGGACGGGCAGCGGCGCCGCGAGCTACACCGTGGCCGCCAACACCGGCGGCCCCCGTTCAGGGCGCGCCGACATCGCGGGGCAGAAACTGACCGTCACACAGTTGGCCTCTGCTAATTGCGCGACGACGCCGATTATCGTCGGGCAGACGCTCAACGGCCAGCTTGCCAACACCGACTGCCGTTCGGGACAGCCCGACCGCCCCAACGCCTTTATTGATCTCTACACCTTCAGCGGCTTGGCGGGGCAGCGGATACGCATCGAGATGAACGCGGCGGTCGCACCGCCCACCGGCCTCGACACTTACCTCTACCTGTTCGGGCCGGGCGGGACGCTCCTCGCCGAAAACGATGATATCGTCCTCGGCTCGCAGACCAACTCGCGCATCCCCCTCAACGGCTTCTTCACACTGCCCGAAACAGGCGTCTACACCATCGAGGCCACTTCGTTCGACAACAACGAAACAGGCGGCTACACGCTAATCTTGAGCGGCCCGGCCAACACCATCTCCTTCAGCAACTCGACCTACACCGTGGCCGAAGGCGTGCAGGGGAACGGGGTCGGGACGGAGGGCACGGGCTTCGTCACCATCAACGTCACGCGAACGGGCGACACGTCGGGCGCGGTCAGCGTGGACTATGCGACCTCTAACGGGACGGCAGACAGCCGCAAGGACTACATACAGGCGCTCGGCACGCTTCGTTTCGCCGCGGGAGAGACGACGAAGAGCTTCACCGTCCTCATCACTGACGACCGTTTCGCCGAGCCGACCGAGACCGTCAATCTCAACTTGAGCAACCCCGTCGGGGCAACGCTCGGCACGGCAGCCGCCACGCTCAACATCACCAGCGCGAACGACCCGTCGAACGGGCCGAGTCCGGTCAAGGATGCGAGCTTCAACGCGCAGTTCTTCGTTCGCCAGCAATATCACGACTTCCTTAACCGCGAGCCGGACGTGGACGGCCTCAATTTCTGGGTCGGGCAGACGACGGGCTGTGGCAACCCAGACCCGCTCGTCTGCCGCGTCAACGTCAGCGCCGCGTTCTTCATCTCGATTGAATTTCAGGAGACGGGTTATCTGGTCTATCGTATCTACAAGGCCGCCTACGGCGACATCTCCGCCGCGCGGCCCGTGCCCGTCCGCCTCGATGAGTTCCTCCGCGATACGCAGGCTGCCCGGCAGGGGGTCATCGTCGGCGTCGGCAACTGGCAGCAGCAGTTGGAGAACAACAAGAACGCCCTCGCCGCCGAGTTTGTCACGCGCACACGATTTACGAATGCCAATGCCTCGACTTCGACCGCCGCTGAATTCGTGGATGGTCTGTTTGCAAAGGCGGGCCAGACGCCTACGATGGCGGAGCGGCAGGCGGCCATCAACAGTTTCGGTGGGGGCGGCACCACAGGCCGCGCCTCCGCGTTGCTCTCGGTGGCCGATTCGCAGACGATGCGCGACGCCGAATTCCGCAAGGCGTTTGTCCTGCTGCAATACGTCGGCTACCTGCGCCGTAACCCGGATGACCCACAGGACACAAACTTCGACGGCTACAACTTCTGGCTCTCGAAGCTGAATCAGTTCAACGGCAATTTCGTTCAGGCTGAGATGGTCAAAGCCTTCATCGAATCCGCTGAGTACGGCGACCGCTTCGGACTGTAAGGCGAGATTCACACGCGATGGACGCGGGACAGCAATGGGCGGGTGTGGTCGTGCAGACCACACCCGCCCGTTATGTTTAGCGGCTCCGTTCGGACGTGCGACGGTGATCTTCACGGAGATGTTGGGGCACGAAAATCATGCATCTTTCAGTCATGCGTTCGCATCTGATTCGTCGTCGTAATTAACGCGCCTCCGGCGGGCGCACGCGGCATCCCCTCTCTGCCGCGCACACTAAGATACCGACTGTATGCAGAACACACCAAGATTGCGCGATGAGTCAGAACCGCCTGCGGTAGCGGGCGGTCAGAACTGCCGAAGACCGCCCGCTCTGACAGACAAGAAGAGCCGAAAGACCGCCCGCTACCGCAGGCGGTTCTGACAACACATCCACTTTAACCACGCGCCGCCCGAAACCGCCTCGCGCGCCGAGTGGAAAAAGCTTGACAGGTGCGATGCGTGAAACCTAGATTGTTTATAGGGCGCACACGGCGAATATGCCTCCCATCGTGGGCCTTCCGCCGAATGGAGCGCCCGCGAACGGACAGTAGACGACGGGCGCGCGCGCCTATAACTCTTCAGAGTTTTAACCTCATTTCGGGAACCTGAAGGCTCAACCAAATCGCTTCCGCCACGTTCGGCATCGCTTGCGCGGCCCGATGCGAGTGGAGAAAATGTTCAGAACGTGCGTCGCCCGAACGTCGGAGATGTTTGTGAGAGTGCCGAAAAAAATCCTACCGCTATGCCTCGTGCTCGCCCTGTTCGCGCAGTCAAGTCCGCTCGTCTTTGTCGCCCGTGGGCAAAGTGACACGCGGCGTCAACTCACGGAGGTGATTCCCGGCAGGCGCGAAACGAGCGCCCGCGCCGCGCGCATGAACTTCGTCGAGCTGGCGCGACAGGAAGCGCTCAACCCCGACGACGCTTACGCCGTGCCGCGCGCCATCCCCGCGCCGAAGCCCGCGCCGGAAGAGTTGCCCGGCCCGGAGGTCGCTGAATTCCCGCCGGCCTCGCGGCCCGAAGACTTCCCGCAACCGCTCGGCCCCTCGCCCGCCGCGCAGGGTTTCCTCGCCACCGAGGACGGCGTCAACGACGGCTTCCGCAGCATCCCGCCCGACACGCATGGCGCGGTCGGTCCCAACCATCTCGTCGTCGCGCACAATGGTCGCATTCGCATCCAGAATAAAAACGGCGTCACCTTGAGCACCGTCGGTCTGCGGACTTTCTGGTCGCGTCTCTTCCCCGGCAAGTCGCTCTCCGAGTTAGACGTGTTCGACCCGAAGATGCTCTACGATCCTTACGGCGGGCGTTTTATGATTACGACCTGCGCCGACCGCGACAAACCGGAATCGGCGGTGCTCGTCGGCGTCACGCAGACTTCCGACCCGACCGGCAACTGGTTCCTCTACAGCACCGACGCCGACAGCACCAACGCCGCTTGGGCCGACTTTCCGAGCATGGGCTTCAACAAAAACTGGATCGTCGTCCAGATGAACATGTTCAATGTCGGCGCGGGCACCTCCAACTCCGGCAAGCTCTTCGTCTTCGACAAGACGCAGCTCTATGCCGGGCCGCAGAACATCAGCGTTACGACGATGTCGGTCACGACCGGCGGCTTCACGATGGTGCCCGCCACGACCTACGACCCGAACCTTGAGACGCTCTACCTCGTCCAGCGCTGGAATGGCAACAGCAGCGGCAACGGTTTCCTGCGCGTCAGCGCCATTAACAACGTGACGGGCACGCCGACGCTGGCGACCGGCCTCTCCTTTCCCATGGCGAGCGGGTTCACGTGGAACAACGACGGACAGGTCGGCACGGGCAGTCCTGACTTCGCGCCGCAGAAAGATTCGCCGCAGAAGATTCAAACCAACGACGACCGCATGCACGCGGTCGTCTACCGCAACGGTTCGCTCTGGTGCGCGCACAGCGTCTTCCTGCCCGCGTCGGGGCCGACGCGCAGCACCGTCCAGTGGTGGGAACTCAACCCCGGCGTCACGGGCGGCGCCACAACCGCGCCGCGCCAACGCGGTCTCGTTGACCCATCGGGCACGGACTGGTACGCCTTTCCCTCGATCAGCGTCAACAAGGACAACGACGTGCTGATCGGCTACTCGCGCTTCGGCCCGAACCAGTTCGCCAGCGCCAACTACTCTTTCCGCGCCGGCGCCGACCCCGCGAACTCTCTGCGCGACGACGCGGTGCTCAAGGCGGGCGAGGCGCATTACTACAAGACCTTCAGCGGGACGGAAAATCGCTGGGGCGACTACAGCGCGACTACGGTTGACCCAGCGAACGACACAGACCTGTGGACGATTCAGGAGTACGCCGCGGCGCGCGCCAACTCCGGCGCCGCCGACAGCGACAGCCGCTGGGGGACTCGGTGGGGCAAGATCGCGCTCGCGCCCGCGGCGGATGCGGTCTCTTTCAACGCCGTGACGGCGACGGTGAATGAGACCGCCGGCAAGATTGAAGTAGCGGTCCGAAGGGTTGGTTCGGCAAACGCCGCGTGCCGCGTTGACTTTGCCACGAGCAACCTGACCGCGACCGACCTTAAAGACTTCAACGCGGCGCTCGGCACGCTCCGCTTCGCTCCGGGCGAGACGGAGAAGACCGTGACGGTCTTCATCACCGACGACCGCTTCGTCGAAGCGCCCGAAACTTTCCAACTCAATCTGAGCAATCCAGTCAACTGCTCAATCGGCGCCATCGCCGGGATGACGATCACCATCATCAGCGACGACACGATGAACGGCCCGAACCCCGTTGACTGGAGTTCGAGCTTCGACCCCGCGTTCTTCGTCCGCCAGCATTACGTTGACTTCCTTAACCGCGAGCCGGATTCCGCCGGTCTCGCCTTCTGGTCGGGCCAGATCATGGCCTGCGGCTCAGACCAGCAGTGCGCCGAACGCGCTCGCGTCAACGTCTCGGCGGCCTTCTACCTCTCGATTGAATTTCAGGAGACCGGCTACCTCGTCTATCGCATGTACAAGGCCGCCTACGGCAACATCAACGGCGCCTCCGTGCCTGTCCGGATTCAGGAGTTCCTGCCCGACGCGCGGCAGATCGGCGAGGGCGTGCAGGTCGGCATCGGCAACTGGGTGCAGCAACTCGAAGCGAACAAGAACATCTACGCCGCTGATTTCGCCGCGCGCCCGCGCTTCAACACGGCCTACCCGTCTGCGTTCAGTAACGCGCAGTTCGTGGAGACCTTGAATTCAAACACGAACGGGGCGCTCTCTCCGACGGAGCGCAACAACCTCGTCAACGGTCTCAACTCCGGCGCGGAGACACGTGCGAGCGTGCTCCGGAAGGTCGCCGAAGACGCCGACTTCGCCGCCGCCGAGAAGAGCCGCGCCTTCGTGATGATGCAGTACATGGGCTATCTCCGGCGCGACCCGGACGAGGGCGGCTACCAGTTCTGGCTGGGTAAACTGAACCAGTTCAACGGCAACTTCGAGTTGGCCGAGATGGTCAAGGCTTTTATCACCTCCATCGAATATAAAGAGCGTTTCGGTCCGTGAGGCAACGCTTTGCCGGTCGAGAAACGTCTTTGTGGCGGACGGTAATTTAAAGTTCGACGCGTCGGGTGGGAGCGCGAGGCGCGCAAACACCCTGCCGGCGTGGAGCCGCTCGCTAAACAGTCCAGCTTGCACACGACGACATCGAGCGGGATGAGACCCTCGATGCGCGCACCGCTCTCGGCGGGCTGTCGCGTGCCCGGTGCGCCCGGCAAAAGCGGCATTTTCTTCAATCAGCGATTTTCGTCAGCGCTCTAAAATGTGCGCTGGCTTGCGCTTGCGCGAGCCTTACGCTTAAAATGCCTTTTCTTTGACGCTACCGGCGCGTCCCTGAGCCGCTCCCCGGCTATGCGCGTACTCGATTGCCGCCCGCTTCTTGTCTCCGGTGGGCATTATTCGTCAACGGTTTAATATGCACCCGTTCGGAGGGTTTTTTGTGAAGCAAGCTTTTCGTCTGTCGCGCCTCGGCGTGGCTGTCCTGTTGCTGGCGTTTGTGTTCGGCGCCTTCGTCTCATCATCTCGCGTCCCTTCGTCGCGGGCGCAGACTCCGGCGCTCTCGCCTACGCCGGACAGCCTGATCTTGCAGATTACTTCGTCCACCATCCCCTTCATTTCGACACCGACGCCGACTCCATCGCCTACACCCACGCCCTCGCCCACCGCGACGCCCCTGCCTAATCCGCCCCTCAACCGCAACTCTTTCGCCACCAGCATCAGCGGCGACGGGCGGCTCGTAGTCATCGAGTCGGACGGCGATATTGCGACCGGGCGCACACCGCACATCCGCGACGCGAACGGGCAGATCATCACACGTGGGCGCAACAACGAGGACGGCAATCAGGAAATCTTCCTCTTCGACTACGCGCAACGCCGCATCTACCAGATCACGGACACACAGCACGCGCTCAAGGACGCCGCGCAGTCGCCCCTCTCCCCGTCGAACATTGACGTGATGGTCGTCAACCACTACGCCTTTATCACGCGCGACGGGAGCCGCCTCTACTTCTCCTCGAACGCCTACAGCGACGCGGCGCCGACCGTCACGCCGAAGAGCTTCAACGGCCAGAACCACGTCGCCGCGCTCAAGGCCGACGGCAACAGCGAAGTCTTTGTCTACCCCGTCCCCGCGCTTCCGCCGGTTGATCTGTCCGCCGGGAACGAGGTGCCGGAGACGAATCTGTCGAACAACACGCCGGTGCGCCTCACGAACACACCCACGTCCGCCCTGCCGCGTCCCGGTACGGCGGGAGCCGCGCCCTTCTTTGCCGATGACAACCGCGTGACCGACGCCACCGACGACGGCGCTCTTGTCGCTTTCGTCACGCAGGCCCGGACGGGTCTAACCGGCGTGTCGAACGACGACCGGGACGCCATGAACAATCTGATTAGCGCGAACCCCGAAGTCGTCCTCGCCAGAGTGCAGCTTGCCGGCAGCCCGCCCGTTGCGACAACGACCTTCTCGCAGGTGACGAACACAAAAGACCTGCCCCCGACGGGGACGAACCCGCTCGGCACGCTCATTACAAACGACAATCCATCTCTGTCCGGCGGCTTCGACGCGATGGGGAATCCGGCGCCGGTCACGCTGGCTTTCATCTCGAATGCAGACCTGAACTCGACCGAGGCGGACGCCGACAAGCTCAACGGCGAAATCTATGTCGCCAAATTCAACGGTCTGACGCCCGATTTGTCACTGTGCACGGGCGCGGATGCCACCAAGCCCGCTTGCCCTGCCACAAGGACGCCGCCCGAACGTCGGCTCGGCGTCGAGGGTCGCAGCGTCAACGTCTTCAATCCCGGTCGCCGCGTCAGCCGCGACGGCAGATACGTGATCTTCGAATCGTCCGCCGTCTTCAATCGTGACGGGACGTTGAACGGCGAGTTGGCTTCAACCTACGGCTTCTACATCTACGACACCATGAACGCCGCGACCCGGTTCACGCAGGTCGCCAACCGCGTGCCCGACACGGAGGCTATTGACCTGCCGAACCGCTATCCGACCTTCACCCTCGACAGCACGCACGTCATCTGGCCCTCGACAATCAACCTCAAGGCGGACGGCACGGTCGCGGCCTCGGGGTCGAATGACGGATTGAACCCGAACCGGGGTACGCAGATTTTCGCCGCGCCCCTCTCGCAACTCATCCAGACGACCTCGGTCAATCAGGTGTCGCGTCTGACGAACCAGCCGTTCGCGGCCACTATCCAGCCGCTGCCGAGCAACACCTTCCGGCGCATCGCCTTTACCCTCTTCGGTCCGTTCCAGTTCGGAGAAGGGAACGCCGACGGCTTTTTCGAGGCGCTTTATCTTTTGGTGCCCTCGGCGACGAGCGAGACGCCCGCGCCCAGTCCCAGCCCCGCGACCACGCCCGCCGACGTTTCGTTCTTCACGGGCGCGAGCGACCGCCCCGTCGTCGCTGCCAGCCCCGTGCCGTCGCCTTCGCCGGCGGTGACGAGCCTCGCGCCGGGGATGCTCGGCATCGCGCGTTCCACGCTTCAACTCGCGCCCTCCGAGCGACAGATTGACCCTAATGCCGCGCACGAGGTGAACCGCAGGCCATCGCTCCCCGTCGAGTTGAACGGCGTCACGGTCTCAATCAACAACGCGGCGGTGGGCCTCTACTCGGTCGGCCCCGGCCAGATCAACTTCGTCGTCCCGCCGGCGCTGGTCGCCTCGGCCACGGCCTACGCGGTCGTCATCAACAACAACGGCGCTGTGATTCGCACGTCGCTGGTCATCTCGGCGGTGCAGCCCGACATCTTCACTTCGTCGAACGGCCCCGGCGGTCGCGCCGCCGTGCTCAACAGCACGAACAAATGCATCGCGTTCCCCGGCGAGCCATTCAACCTCACGACGACGAGGCCGACGAACAATAACTGCGCGGTGACTACGACCGAGACCGTGCCGACGCAGCTCCTCATCATGCTGACCGGCGTGCGTAATGCCACTGCCGCGCAGGTCACGGTTCGGATAGGCATGACCGACCTGACCGGCGCGGCCATCATCTCGGTCAGCCCATCGCTCACGCCGGGCTTCGACCAGATCGAGGTCAGGCTGCCCGACATGCCACCCGCTGATTTGGTTGGCGATTTGCCTATCATTGTCACCGTCTCCGGTGTCAGTAGCCGCCCGGCTGACACAGCGCCACGAATTACGATCAACTGACGCGGTAGGCGGCAGGCGGCAGGCGGCAGGCGGCAGGCAGCGAAAAGCATTTTTATGCCGCCTGCCGCCTGCCACCCGCGGCTTTTATGCTCATCGGTCTCGACGCCATCCCTCTGACCGAACCGCTGACGGGCGTCGGCCACTACACGATGGAGCTTGCGCGCGCCCTCGCGTCGGTTGCGCCTTCGCATGAGTTCGAACTCGCCTACCCGTCCCGTTACCCACCGCTTAATTTATTCGGAGCAGACACGTCAACGCGCCTGTTCGCCAACTTGAAAGAGGCGCGCATCAGCGTCGGCGCCATCGGGCGGCGTTGGTGGTCGGTGGGGTTGCCACGCTACGTTAACCGGCGCGGGGTGCAGGTCTTCCACGGCACAAATTACGACGTGCCGCTGTGGGGCGGTTGCGCGACCGTGCTCACCGTGCACGACCTCTCGCTCTTCACGCACGCCGAGACGCACGAGCGGCGGCGCGTGTGGCGCGCGCGGCGGCGGCTCCCGCTGATGGCGCGCGCGGCGA
>JBGTBQ010000298.1:0-7430 GCA_041749275.1 Pyrinomonadaceae bacterium
CCGCGCCCGGCTCGGCGCAGGTCACGCAGCCGCCCGCCGAAATGCCCGCCACGCCGACGGGCGAAGAGTCCACGCAGTTCGGCCCCGGCGCCGGCCCGCCGCGCGTGACGACCGAGCAGGGTCTCAACCGTTTCGTCTGGAACACGCGCCACGAAGACGCCGCGCGTTTCCCCGGTCTCATCATGTGGGCGGGCGGCGTCAACGGCCCCACCGCCACCCCCGGCGTCTATCAGGTGCGACTGACGGTTGACGGCAAGAGCGTCACCGAATCTTTCGAGATCAGGAAAGACCCGCGTCTTGCAACCACGCCGCAAGATTTTCAGAAGCAGTTTACTTTGCTCACGAAGATCCGCGACAAGCTGACCGAGACGCACAACGCCATCACTTCTTTACGCGAGGTGCGCCGGCAGGTAGACGAGTTGGTCAAACGCCTCGCGGACAGTTCGGGGCCGAAGCCGGTCATTGACGCGGGGCGCGCGCTCAACGCGAAGATGACCGCCATCGAAGAGGAGCTATACCAGACGAAGAACCAGAGCAGTCAAGACCCCTTGAACTATCCCATCCGCCTCAACAACAAACTGGCCGCGCTCGGCGGCATCGTCTCCAGCGCCGACGCCGCGCCGACCGATCAGTCCTACGTGCTCTACGACGAACTGGCGGCGAAGATAGACGCCGAGTTGCGAAAACTTCGTCAGGTGATGGACGCCGACCTCAAGGCTTTCAACAAACTCGCGCGCGAGCAGGAGGTGCCGGCGGTCATCACCAAACCCGCGCCCGCCGCGCCCTCGTCGGGGCAGTGAACGAAGGTTGATAGCGAGAGGCGCGCGGGCGACGTTTCAACGCCCGCGCCCCCCTCACGTCCGCCGAAAGTAGCGTCCTCGGCGGGCGGAGAAAATTGCGATTGACAAGCCTTCATGCAGGGGCTACGCTTCAGCCTCCAAAACGCAGTCCGGGTTCGCGGGACACTCGCACGCTTTTCCGGAACAGCAAGACGCGGGGACGCGAGCCTCCTCATATATCATTTGAAAGAACGGCACCGTCAACAGGGGAAATGAGCGATGTCTTATTATTTCTTCTTCAGTTACGCGCGCGCGAACAACGACGAATTTCTCAGACTCTTCTTCAACGATCTCTCCGGCAAAATCTGCGAGAAGGAGGGACTCGATCCGGAGAAAGCAAAGGTCGAATATGCAAAGCCCGACAAAAAAATGGTCGGCTTCTTCGACCAGCAAGACCTCGAACTGGGCGCGCAGTGGGACACGCGGTTGGCGCAGGCGCTACAAGACAGCCCCGTACTGGTCAGCATATATTCGCCGGCTTACTTCCTCAGTCAATACTGCGGCAAGGAGTGGGAGTTTTTCTACCGCCGTCGCAGCTTGCATCCCGCGTTGCCGCCCGTCATCAAACCCGTCATCTGGGTTCCCTTGGGGCCGCGACATAGCCCCCCGGCGAAAGTCGGCGGCCCGCAGTATTTTGTGGGCGACCCGCGAGCGGTTCACAACACCGAGGGGCTGAAAAAAATGCGGAAGCAGTATGCCAACTACGAGGTGGCATACGATGCCTTCATCGAAAAGCTGGCGGACGAGATTCTGGACGCGCGTTACAAACTCACTCTGCCGCCCCTCAACCCGCTTCCGCTTCTGAGTGCGATTGACAGCGCCTTTCATCCGCCGCCGACTGGCGCTGCGCCTCCGCCATCGCCCCCGCCCGTGGGCGGCGGCGGCCCGACCTCCGCTCTGTTCGTCGTCGTCGCGGCCAACCCGAACCAGTTCGCGCAGAACGCAAGAACGCAGTCCTTCTATCTGCAAAGCGGCGGCGTCGAATGGAAGCCGTATCACCCGGACGTGCCGATTCCGCTCATCTCGCTG
The DNA here is from genome assembly GCA_041749275.1 of Pyrinomonadaceae bacterium. Classification (GTDB taxonomy): domain Bacteria; phylum Acidobacteriota; class Blastocatellia; order Pyrinomonadales; family Pyrinomonadaceae; genus JBGTBQ01. The sequence goes on from JBGTBQ010000298.1 coordinate 1,869, forward strand.
GCGCAGGCCGAGGCCGGCAATCTGGGCATCGTCAGCTATCCGGTCTCTTTCAACCAAATTCCTTTCAATCAGAGTTTGCCGCAGGTCATCCGCGACGCCGAGCAGAATGGAAGCTTGGTGATTCTTTTCGTTGACGGCTGGACGGCGGAGCTGCCGCAGTACCAGCAGATGCTGCAAAGCTTCGACCAGAACAACTATAAAAATTGCAGCGTCATCATTCCGTGGAACGAGAAAGACCCGGAGACGTTATCCCGCGGGCCGTTGTTCAAACAGCTCGTGCGGGATACCGTCTTTCCGTTCTGGTCGCGTCTGGCGAGCGTGCCCGATCAGTTTTACTTCCGCGATACGATCAGCACCGTCGAGGAATTGCGCGACCAGCTTCGGGACACGCTCCGCAAGCTTCAGCCGAAAGTTGCCAAGGAGGTGCTCGACCACGCGAAAAAGGAAGACATTCAGCGCCGCATCGAGAGCGACATCGAGAAGCCCAGCCTCGCGCATCGCGCCGCTGACGGAGTCGCCCCGTGAAAAGTCAGCCGGGCCACGGCAAAATTATCACCTTCTATTCCTACAAGGGCGGGACGGGCCGTTCGATGGCGCTCGCCAACGTCGCGTGGATTCTGGCGTCGAACGGCAAGCGCGTGCTCGTGCTCGACTGGGATTTGGAAGCGCCCGGCCTCCAACGCTACTTCCGCCCTTTCCTCGTGGACAAGGAGTTGACTTCGTCCGAGGGCGTCGTTGACTTCCTCACCGACTTCATGCTCGAAGCCCTGACTCCGGTCGCGGAGGGCGAGACCGTCGCCGAAGACTGGTACGTGGAGCGCGCCGACTTTACGCAGTATGCGGTCTCGCTCAACTGGAAATTTCCGCTGGGCGGGCAGATAGATTTCGTTCCCGCCGGGCGGCAGGGGCCGGACTACGCCGCGCGTTTCTCATCCATCAACTTTCAGAACTTCTACGAGCGGCTCGGCGGCGGCGCTCTCATCGAAGAGGCGCGCAAGCGTGCCAGCGCCGAGTACGACTACGTGCTGGTTGACAGCCGGACGGGCGTCAGCGACACCTCCGGCATCTGTACCGTGCAGATGCCGGACACGCTGGTCGTCTGCTTCACCTTCAACAACCAGAGCATCGAGGGCGCGGCGGCCATCACGCAGGACGTGTACGAGAAGCGCCGCACACAGGTCTATACTTCCCCCCCGAACGACGCCGCGCCCGGCAGACCGGACGCGGATGCGCGCCATGGTGACTACTGCAGCCCGCACCAGTTCCAGATCGTGCCCGTCCCGACGCGTGTTGACCAATCCGAGCAGGAGAAGCTGGAACGCCGGAAGACGTTCGCGCGGTGGCGCTTCGGCCCCTTCATCGAGCGCCTCCCGGTCGCCGAACGCAAAGCCTTTTGGGGTTCGGTCGAAGTCCCCTACATCCCCTACTTCGCCTACGAAGAGATTCTCGCGCCATTCAAGGAGGACGCCGACGATCCGAAGTCGTGTCTCGCGGCGTTCGTCCGCATCGCTTTTCACATCACGGGCGGCGAGGTTGGCAGCTTCAGGTCGCTCATCGAGCCGGAGGAGAAGGATCGCATCCTGCGCGAGTTCGCTTCCACCTCCGCGCCCGCGCCGGACGAGAGCCGGACGGCGACCACCGTCGAATCACCGACCGAGAGATACCTCCGTCTCGCTGAAACCTCCTTCCTGAATCTCGGCGAGCAAGACCGCGCTGCCGCCGAACGACTGTGGAAGCGGCTGGTGCGCGTGCCGGGACATGGCGAGCGCGTCGAGAACAGCAAGGTGCGCGTTCTGCTGGATGACCTCAACGATGACGCGGCCACGCTTGCCAAAAAACTCGCCGTGTCGGAGTTGCTGCTTTTCGGCAAGGACGACATCACCGGGCGCGAGACGGTCGAGGTGGCGCACGAAGAGTTGCTGCGGACATGGCCCCGCCTGTTGAAGTGGATCGAGGATGATCGCGCGTTTCTGCTCTGGCGACAGAAGCTGCAAACCGCCGTGGCGGAATGGGAGATTGAAGGGCAGACCCGGACGGAGTTGCCCAGCAAGACCGCGAGCGGGCAAACCAGCGCGGTGAACTGGGAGATTAAAGGGCAGCCCAAGAAGGGTCTCCTGAGCGGCGGCGAGTTGGCGGAAGCCGAAGGCTGGCTCCGCGACCGCGCGAAGGAATTGAACCGGAACGAGACGAAGTACATCCGGGCCAGTTCCGAAACGCGCCGCCAGACCGTCAAGAAGTATAAGACTTGGGCGCTGGCGGCGTGCGCCCTGCTCGTCGTGGGCATCCTCGCCGTCTCCGGCACCTATTGGTTCGTGACTAACCGTAACAAGAATAAAGAGGCTGAGAGGCTGGCGACGCTCGCTGAACTAAAGATCAAGGCGGCGCGCGAGGCGACCGAAGTGAAACAGTTTGAATTGATCCAAACTGGCGTCCTCTTGGCTATTGAATCCGCGCGCCTTTCGCCCAATGGAGAAGGGGAGCGCATCCTTGAGCGTAACCTGCCGCTGCTCCCGCGCCGTCTCGCGGCCCGCAAGCGAGACAACAACGTGCTGTCGGTTGCGTTCAGCGATGATGGGTTACTCGTCACCACCGTCACCGGCAGGCCGCGGCGCATCGTCCCTTTCTCTCCGGCACAGTCAAACGATTACACGCCGGAGGATAGGGTTGTTCAGATTGAGGGCGTGACGACGGGAAAGGTCGTTGCCAACCCCATCCCCTTCGAGCAAGGGACACGCGCCCACGCGCTCAGTCCTGACGGTAGGCTCCTGGCCGTGGCGGTCGCGGACACAAGCGCGGCATCGGGCAACCAACAGACGCAGAGGCCACAGCGGGAGGTGGTGAAAGTTCTGGACATCGCCAAAAATCTACGGATCGCCACTTTCCCCCACGACGGCAGGGTGATGGACATGGATTTCTACGCGGGCGGGCGCTTCCTCGCCACCTCCACCCAAGGCAAGGGGGTGCGCGTAATGGATTTGGGAAGCGGGGATGAGATGACCGACGCCCTCAAACTGAAAGACCAACTCTATCGCGTCAACTTCAGCGAGAATGGCAAGTTCATCGTCGCTTACAGAGGCGATGCTGGAGTGCAACTGTGGGAGATAAAGGACGGCGCTGCTTCGCCCGCTCAGGGACAATCTGCTCGCGGCCAGCGCGAGCTAATCAAGCTGCCGGCGATCAATCACGCCGACACGTGGTTCGGATTCTTCGTCTTAAGTCCGGACGGAAAATATCTCGCCGAGACATCGGGCTTCAGCAATGTCGTCCGCATCTGGGAGACGGCGAGCGGGAGACAGGTCTCGCAGCTTGACCATCAGGAGGACGCCCGTATGGATGATATTGCTTTTGCACCGGGCGAGCGGCAAATCATCACTGTCAGGAGCAACGCGCTGATTCGATTGTGGGACGCGAGCGCGGAGACGGGTCGGGAACTCAAGCGCGTGCAACTCGATCAAAAGGAGAGCTATACCTACGCCTTCAGCCGTGACGGCAAGCGCGTGGCGGCGATGAAAGGCGGATTGGCAAAGGTGTGGGATACGGAAAAAGATTTCACGGAGGCCGTCTTTCTGATACAGGAAGGCGACATCAACGATCTCGTGTTCAGCGCGGACGGTACGCGCGTCGCCACGGCGGGCGCGGACAATACCGTCCGCGTGTGGGATTTGAGCGTCGGTCTTGTCGGCGACCTCAAGGCGGAAGCCTGCGCCCGTCTGTCGCGGAACCTGACGGCTGACGAGTGGCGGGAATACCTGTCGAGCGTCGGGCCGTACAACTCCGCCTGCCCGGAACTTCAGCAAACCGCGAAATGATGCGCGCCGCGTCATCGTTCGCGCTCACGCGCTCACTGCCGGCGGGACGCCAGCGCTCCCGGAGACGCACGCGCGTCAACCCATAGACGCCGAGTGACGTTAGTGATAATTTCTGTCGCCGTCGCACCGTTCCTTACGTTGGAAGATACTGCCTCTCCAGCGGAACACGAGATGCGCCTCACGATGACAGGCATCTCTTGCACAAGCCACGCACGCCTGCACTCAGCGCACGCAAGGCTTCGGCCAGCCACGCCCCTCGCACGTTTTTCTACGCCCGCCGGCGCCGCAAGGATTCCTCAAGGCGCCCGAAGCAGTATATACTTGAAGAAAGAGCATGATAAAAAACGATGCCTGCGCCTCGAAGCGGCACGCGGCAAGTATTCCTAAACATGCTCTCAACTCAAAGATAGTTTTCACCCTCATGCTTTGCGTAATCCGGCCCGCCCCGCCGGAGGGGGGCGTTGCCTGCGAGGCTCTTGCCCTATGACCGAGGAAAGCTGGTGTCTTGCCCGGAGAAGTCTGTTCGAAAAATGCGCCGAGGATCATCCACACATCGTCGCTCCCGGCGAAGGAGCCGGCGGCGTCCCGTATCTGGAAGGAACCTCGCTGACGGTCTGCCGCATCCTTGAACGGCTCTATGTCCATGGCAGCATCGCGGCAGTGACGGACTATTACCGCGACGTGACGGAAGAGCAGGTTAAGGACGCCATCGCCTACGCTCTCACCTTCATCGAGACCGCGTGCGCCAACGCCCCGCCCGGCAGGGACTGACGCGCGCTAATTCCTTCATCCGCTATCCGCCATCCCGCTCCCCTTACCACGACCGACCGCGCCTCAAGGTCTGCCGGTCAAGCAACCGCTCTCCGCCGTAAACCGCTGACACGTAAAGGGAACGCCGCCGGATTTCGTTCGCGCCGGCGGCCTCAAGTATTTCTCAACCACGCCCCGCTATCTTCTCCATCGTCAACCGGACATATAACGCATTCCTCGTCCACGCGATGTTTTTAACAGCCCTCGACGGCAGCAAAAATTCTGAAGGAGAAGAAGCGATGAATTCACCGACCGCACGCCACGAGAACAAGAGGGGGAGCATCAAACGGGCCGGCGCCGTCCTGTCCGCGTTGGCTCTCATAGCCGCGCTCCTCGGCGCGATGACTTTGAACCCCGCCTCGCGCGCGAGCGCCGCCGCGGGCGACGACCGGCTGAAACTCAACAAGGACGCGGCGCCGAACTACGACGTAAACCTGACGAAGTATTCGCTCCGGCTGCCCTCGCCCGCGCAGGTCGCGGCGCTCGACGCGCTCAAGGCGAACCTCGGCGACCAACACATCACCGCCCGCTGGGATAAAAGAACCGGGTCGGTGGAGACCATCATGGACTTCGCCTCGCAACCCTCTTCGCTCTCGCCGGAAGAGGCCGCGCGCTCCTTCCTTCAGACGAACGCCGCGCTCTTCGGCATCACGGATATGACGACGCTCCGCCTCAAGACCAACCATGAGGCGCTCGGCGGGAACCTCCTCTACTTCGAGCAGACCCACGCGGGGCTGCCCGTCTCGACCGGCGGCGTCGGCGTGGTGCTCGACAGCGAGCGCCGCGTCAAGATGGTGTCGGGGCCGTATCACAAAGACCTCTCGTTCAGCGCCTCGCCCGCGCTCGACGGCCCGGCAGCCGTGACGCGCGCCGCAAGCGACCTCGCGCGGTATCGTAAAGAGTGGGTCGCGGGCGTCGCCGAACGCCTGACGCCCGCGCTCGA
>JBGTBQ010000299.1:0-18617 GCA_041749275.1 Pyrinomonadaceae bacterium
TTGTCTTTGGGGAGCTGCGCGAGACGCTGGTCTATCTCGGTGCGCGGGATACAGATCGAGCCTTTGATGTGGCCCTGATCGTAGTCGGCCTGAGCGCGCACGTCAACGATGACGGCCTCGCCACTCTGGACGGCCCGCCGCGCCTCCTCGATGGTGATGCGCCGCACGCCGTCGTTGGGTGTGGAGGTCGGATGCGGCGTCGCGCCCGCCGCGAGGGGCGCTGAGTTCGCACCCGCGCGCGCGCCGCCCGCGCCGTCCGGAGCTTTGCACGCCGCGACGAGCGCCGCGAGGGCGAAGCAGAGAATCATCGGTAGCCAGTAGCCAAAATTCCGCGTCATCTTCAACATCCGACTTGAAACTCCCACGAGAGATAAAATGTCACTTGTAAGACGCGGTTAGCATCGCACAAAAAGCGGCTCGAATGGAAGCGCGATTCAAACGGTAAACCCTCTATCAATTATCAGGTCTAACCCGGTGACGTAAAGAGATTCATCTGACGCCAGATATAAAATGGCTTGCGCGATCTCCTCCGGCTCCGCGAATCTTCCCTGCTCCCCCGCCCGCTCCATCGCCTGAAATGCGGCTTCCTCCGAGCCGGTACGCGGAGGCCGCGCCGCCACTTTCCGCCAGTGGGACGCCAGCGTGAGGCGAAGGAACTCGGCGAGTTCCTTCGCCTGCCCCTTGCCGACGGCGCGCTTTCCGTTCATCACCTCCGAGGCCAGACGGTCGCCGGCATTCTTGCCACGTGTTGAGGCTATTTCCGCGACTTCGCCACGTACAGATCGGGAAAATGCTTACGCAGGTTCTCCACTTTCGGCAGGTCGTGGATCACGATGTAAGGCTGATTGGGATGATGCGCGGCGTAGTCCTGATGGTAAGCCTCCGCCGGGTAAAAAGCATTCAGCGCGGCGATCTGCGTGACAATCTTCCGAGGGAAGATACTGGCCTGATTCAGTTGATTGACGTAGCCTTCGGCGATGCGCTGTTGTTCCGCGTCGGCGTAGAAGATGGCGGAGCGATACTGTGTGCCTGTGTCCGGCCCTTGCCGGTTCAATTGCGTCGGGTCGTGCGCGACGGAAAAGAAAATCTTGAGCAGGCGGCCAAAGGTGATCCGTGACGGGTCGTAAGTGATGCGTACCGCTTCGGCGTGCTCGGTCTCGCCCGCGCTCACCGCGTCGTAAGAGGCCGTCTCGGAGGTTCCGCCGGAATAACCTGAGACGACGTTGGTCACCCCATTGACGTGCTCGAAGACGGCCTCGACGCCCCAGAAGCAGCCTCCGGCGAGGACGACCGTCCGCTCACCTTTCGTCGGCGCCAGTGGCGCGTCGAGCGCCGGGTCGGGGATGTCGGCGACGGACTCGTCGGCAGCCGTCGCCGCGCCGCAAGCGAGCGTCGCACTGAGAAAGAGGACGCCCAACAGCGCGGGAAGATAACGGGTAAAGTAACGGGACATATCACACAACCTTTCTCGAATCTCGAACAAATCGCACGCGCGCGGCGCGCCGGTGAACGAAGTTGAGGAGAAAAGCGGAGCCGTAAGGAGACCGGCTTGTAGTTTGCGAGCCTCTGAGCAGCGAACCCGCGCCCGGCAGGAGAACGCTCGTCTAACCAATCTCGCCTCTCTCAAATTTTCATGATTCCTCAACGGGCTAATACTTGCGCGCTTGATATTTATTCCCGACAATTTTACGGCGGGAATAATCCCGGCGGTTTTGGGTATTGACCGCACAGCGACTATGTTATGCCGAAAGCCGCGGTTTCGCCGCGCGTCTTCGAGCCGAATGATACGAGATTGAAAGGGACTTAACCATGCGCCGAAATATTTTCATCGTCTTGAGCGTCGTCATCCTCTCCGTCGCCGTCGTCACCGTGATCGGGGGCGCCGTGACCCGCCACGCCGCGCGAGCCGTCGCGCCCGCGTATTCGGGCGACACCGCCGCCGCCGCCGATGCCGGCGCGGGCGCCAACGTACCCGCCGACACACGCGACGTGTTCATCTCGGCGCAAAGCGCCCGCCAAGCTCCGGCGCTTGTTTCGGGCGTGCCGTGGATCAACTCCGCGCCGCTCACGCTCGAAGGTTTGCGCGGGCGCGTCGTCCTCGTGGATTTCTGGACATTCGGCTGCTACAACTGCCGCAATACGCTGCCCACGCTTAAGCGCTTCGACGCGAGTTACCGCGAACGGGGACTGACGATCATCGGCGTCCAGACGCCGGAGTTCGATAGCGAGAAGCGGATCGAGACGGTGCGGCAACAGGTGAATACGCTCGGCATCAAGTATCCCGTCGTGATGGACAACGAGTCCGTGACGTGGCGCGCCTACAACGTCGAGGCGTGGCCGACAGTCGTCATCCTCGATAAGCAGGGACGCATTCGCTATACCCACATCGGCGAAGGGGAATACGAGATGCAGGAAAAAATCATCAAGACGCTGCTGGCCGAGGGCGCGAGCACAGAGAGCAAAAGCGCAGCGACTTCACCGGCGACTTACAAGGGAGAGAAAATCACGAAGACCGATGCCGAGTGGCGTGCCATCCTCACCGCCGAACAGTATCGCGTGATGCGCGAGAAGGGGACGGAGCGCGCCTACACGGGCGAGTACAACGAACACCACGAGACCGGAACTTACCATTGCGCGGCGTGCGGCCTCGCTCTCTTCAGCTCGAAGGCGAAGTTCGAGTCGGGCACGGGCTGGCCCAGTTTCTTTCAACCGATTGCGGCGGCGAACGTGACCGAAGAAGTTGACAATACCTACGGCATGAAGCGCATCGAAGTCGTGTGCAGCCGTTGCGGCGCGCACCTCGGCCACGTCTTCGACGACGGCCCGCGCCCGACCGGACTGCGCTATTGCATGAACTCCGTTTCGCTCAAATTCGCCAGAAAGGGTTAGGCCGACCGCGACGCCGCGTCACGAAGCAGCGGGGACAACAAAAGCGTCCGGGCGGGGAATAAGCCGGGCGCGCGCGGATATAATTCGGCTGTGGGGGTAGGTGCTGATCTTTAAGTTGGGAGCCGGATTCGTTGAGTCATAATGTTTAAGTCCACCCGACAGGCAGGGCGCGAGGAGCAGTGGGCGGCCTTCGAGGGCGAGGCGCTGCCGCACCTCGACAATCTGTTTCGCATCGCAATGTGGCTGACGCGCAATCGCAACGAAGCCGAAGATTTGGTGCAGGAGACTTTTACGCAGGCGCTCGAATCGTTTCACCGCTTCGAGCGCGGCACGAACTGCCGCGCGTGGCTCGTCTCGATCATGTACCACATGAACAGCAAGCGACTGCGCGCCGGTTCGAAGCTCCGGCTGGTCAGCGACGGCGAAGAGATGATCGCCGCGACGATGGCCGCCACGCCGCCCACGCCGCAAAACATTACCGACGAAGACATCCTGAATGCTTTGCGCGCGCTGCCCGCACAGTTTCAGGAGGTCGTCATTCTGTCCGACGTGGAGGACATGGCTTACAAAGAGATTGCCGAAGTTCTCGGCGTCCCCATCGGCACGGTCATGTCGCGGCTGCACCGCGGGCGCAAACTATTGCGCGCGGAACTGGCGGCGTGCGCGGATGCACACGGCATCGGACGCGCGGGCGGCGGGAAGGGCAAGCAGGCGTTTCCTTTTTCAGCAAGATGAGGGAGAAGCAGGAGAGTCTCATGGAGTGCAGTGACTTTTATGACATCGCCGATTCATACCTCGGCGACGAGTTGCTGGTCGAAACTAACCACGAAGTGCTTCAGCACCTCGAAGGTTGCGCCGCCTGCCGGCGCGAACTCGCCGCGCGGCGTGAACTGCGCGCACGTTTGCGCGCCGTCTTCTCCGGCGACGCCGCGCTCGGCCCTCAGACGGAATTCGCGGATCGGTTGCGCGCCGACCTGCGCTCCAACACGCTCGGTCAGGCGGAGGCACGCCCCCGCTTCTTCAGGCGCGTCGGCGGATGGCCGGTCGCGGTCGCCGCCTCGCTGCTCGTCGTCGTCGGCGTCGGTCTCTTCGCGCTGCAACAGCGCCGGAGTTCACCACCGATGCCCGCCGAAGTCGTCGCGGATGGTCGCCGCGCGTCGGGTGCGGGAACAGAAAACGGGGAGCAGCGAGAGACGCCGCCTCAGCGTCAGGAATCGCCGAACGCGCGGATTGGCAACGCCAGTTTCGAGTTGAGTGAGTTCGCCGCCGGAGACCACCGGGATTGCGCTATCAAGTTCAATCTCGCGGAACGCCCGATTGATCTGGAAGAGGCGGGGCGCAAATACGACCGCGCGTTTATTGATCTGGCGCGCGTCGTCAAGACCCGGAGCAACGATTTGACGGGGCAGTTTGAGTTTATCGAAGCGCACTCCTGCGTGTTCAAAGGCCAACGCTTCGCCCACGTCGTGCTCAAGCATCGCGGGCGCGTCGTCTCTCTCCTCGTCGCCGAGCGCGAGCGGGACGAGACGACGAAGCAGCGCGCGGGGCAGACCGCGCCGCCAGACAACCTGACCCAACAGGTCATCGCCTGTTCGCGCAGCGAAGGATTTCAAGTCTCTTGCTTCGAGACCGCGCGCCACGCCGTCTTCGTCGTTTCGGATTTGAGCGAGGCCGAAAATCTGGCCGCCGCGCGCGCCTTCGCCCCTCCCGTGCAGGAGCACATCCTGCGCGCCGAGAAGGCCATCTGAAAAAGTCCCGGCGCAACGATGCCGCCGGATAGTAAAGGCGGGAGCTTATCCTTCCATCCGGCGGCACTTCGGACAGCGGAGCGGTTGACAGGCGCGGCCAGTCGCCACCGCAATACACAAACATCGGTGAAGCCGAATCGTAACCGCCACGTTCTAAACGTCGAGGCACGCGCGCACGTGTTCCCTCACCTCCGCGATGATGTGCGCGGCGCGCGCTTCCGTCCCGGCCTCGGCAACGAGGCGGATGATCGGCTCCGTGTTGGAACCTCTGACGAGAAACCAGCCGTCGTGGGTCGTCACCTTGACGCCGTCGCGCAAGTCGAGCGCGAGGTGCGCGTACTCGTCGCGAATCTTCTTCAGCACCGCGCCGATTCGGTCCGAGCGGCAGGCGAGTTTCTCCTTTAACATGAAGTGTGGCGGCAACTCGGCGACGAGTTCCGAGATGCTCAGTCCCGTGTCGGCCAGCAGGTGCAGCACGAGCGCCATGCCGACGAGGCTATCGCGCGCGAAGTTGATGCGCGGATAGATGACGCCGCCGTTGCCCTCGCCGCCGAGATGCGCGCCCACGCGCCGCATCTCTTCGGTCACGTTGGCCTCGCCGATGCGCGAGCGATGGACGGGGCAGCCGAACTCGCGCGCCACCGCTTCGAGCGCGTGCGTCGTAGCGAGGTTCGCCACGATGGGGCCGCGCTCCCTGCCGAGCACGTAACGCGCCGCCAGCACGAGCGTGTACTCCTCGCCGATGGGCAGGCCGCGCTCCGAGACGATGGCGAGCCGGTCGGCGTCCATGTCCTGCGCGAACCCGACATCGGCCCCGTGCGCCTTGACCGCCGCGCACAGCGCGCCGAGATTTTCGGGCGTCGGTTCGGCCCCGCGCGGGAAACTTCCGTCCGGCGTGACGTTGATTGGAAAGACTTCCGCGCCGAGCGCTTCCAGCAGGCGCGGCGCGACGATTGAACCCGCGCCGTTGCACGAGTCCACCACAACGCGAAGTTTTCGCGCCCGCGACGGCCCGAGTGGTACCGCGCCGAGCGCGTCGAGCACCGCCTTAACGTGCAGGTCGAGCGCGCCCGCGTCCTGCTCGACGGCGCGCATCTCCGCGCCCGCTACTTTCGTGTATTCGCCCTGATGATAGATGTCGAGGAGCTGCCGCGCCTGCGGCCCCGTCAGGAAAAGTCCTTCGGCGTTGACGAACTTGAGCGCGTTCCATTCGGCTGGGTTGTGGCTGGCCGTGACGGCGATGCCTCCGCGCGCGCGCCGTTCACGCACCAGCAGTTGCACGGTCGGCACTGGGCACACGCCGAGGTCAACCACGCGGCAGCCCGAAGAGAGCAACCCCGCCAGCACCGCCTGCCGCACCATCTCACCCGACGTGCGCGTGTCGCGCCCGACGACTATCGTGCCCGGCCCCGTGTAAGTGCCGAACGCCTGCGCGAAACGCACCAACAGGCCCGGCGTCAGCGACTCGCCCACCACGCCGCGCACGCCGGAGATGCTGATTTTGAGAGTGGGTATGGCTCGCATAGATTAAGGTCGTTACCGGCTCGCGTGACGCGGAAACGATTCCCTCAGCCGCGTTCACGCGGCTTTGCCCGATAGTGGCATTTAGCCCAGCCGTTCGACGGCTGGGTCTCGGTCGGTCACAAATCCGCCAGCCCGTTGTAACGGGCTTAACTCCGTGCGGCTTGAGCCACCGGCGCGCGTGTCGGCTCAAGCCAATCGGCGGAAGGCCGTTGAAACGGCCTGTGATAGCTCATCGCCGTTGTCACCCAGCCGTCGAACGGCTGGGCTAGAGGCCCTGAGCGGGCAAGCCGTCTGAAGCCGGCTGAAGACTCGCCTTTCTGAAGCCGGCTGAAGATTCGCCTTGCTGAAATGAAGACTCGCGCTGCTGATGTCGGCTGAAGACTTGCCCTGCTTTGGTCGCCGTGGAGCATGAGTTAGCTGTTAGCTTACAGAATTTCCATTGAGATTGAATCGAGGGGAAATCCGAAAGCTCACGGCTAACGGTCAACGGCTTCCCTTTCATCAGAGCTTCAGTCCCTTCGCGCCCTTCAGGTCGAGGCGGAAGAGGCCGCCGCGCGTGGTCTTCTCTTCGCCGAGTGCGCCGGTGACATAGAGTTGATCCATGCGCGGGCCGCCGAAGGCGACGTTGCTGGTCGTTAAATTCCCCGCCGCGTACCGGCGCAGGATTTTGCCTTCTGGACTCAAGACCTGCACCTGCCGCATCCCGTAGTGGGCGACGAAGAGGTTGCCCTGCTCGTCGAGACACATCCCGTCGGGTTCATTGGCGATCTGCCCTTCGCCCTTCGTGGGGAGGTTGGCGAAGACCGTCATCTTTCCGAGCTTGCCGGGCGCGAGCACTTCGTAACTAAGGATGCGGTTGTGGTTGCTCTCACCGACGAGCAGAGTTTTACCGTCGGGCCGCAGCACGATGCCGTTCGGGAAGGCGAGACCCTCCGCCGCGAGATGCGTCTTGCCTTGCGCGTCCACGTAGTGAACCGTGCCGATGGGATTCGTGGGACTTGAGCCGCCGGGGTCTGTGAAGTAGAAACCGCCGTGCGTGTCGAGCGTGAGATCGTTGGGCGCGCGCAGGGGCTTGCCTTCGCACTCTGACGAAGCCTCGCCGAGAATCTTGCCCGCCGCGTCGAGACGGAGCACGGCGCGGCGGCTGCCGTCGCAGACGAGATGCGTCCCGTCGGCCTGTATTTTATGCCCGTTGGGCGCGCCCGTCTTGGCCCATTCGGTCGCATCTCCGCTGTCGCGCGCGATGCGATAGATCGTGCCGTGGAACACGTCGGAGATGTAGATGTCGCCCCCTCGATCAATGACGACGCCCTCGCTATAACCGGGCGCCTCCGCGATTTTGACCGCCTTGACGACGCCCTCCGGCGGAAGAGTTTCATTCATCAATGCGACGATGATGAAGATGACGACGAGAAGAAAGTTTTTCATATACTCCATGATGCTCCCCGCGAAAGAGTTGAGAAGTTCAAGTTGTGTTGGCGCGATTACCTGCCCACGCGGTCGCGCGCCCAGTCGAGCAGTTCGCGCGCGCGCGCCGGGGCTTCCGACTCGGCGATGACGCGGACGAGCGATTCGGTGTTCGAGACGCGAACGTGCACCCACCCGTCCGGCCACGAAACTTTTATCCCGTCGGTCTGGTCGTAAGCGACGCCCTCGCGCTCCAACTCGTCGTGCAGTCGCTGCAAGAGCGAGTGGATGCGATTCGGCTCGACCGCGACGTTGTGCTTGAGCATCGTGAAGCGCGGGAGCCGCGCGGCCACTTCGGAAATCCGCTCGCCCGCGAGCGCCATGTGCTCAAGAATCAGACCGACCGCCGCCGCGCTGTCGTGCGTGAGCTGCACGCGCGGGACGATGACGCCGCCGCTGCCCTCGCCGCCGATGACGGCTCCCGTCTCGGCCATCGCCTCGGAGACGAATGCCTGCCCGACGGGCGTGCGGACGACGCTCGCGCCGTGGCGCGCGGCGATGGCGTCAACGCTCGCGCTGGTCGAGAGGTTCGTCACGACCACGCCGGGCGCGCGGCGGAGTTCGATCTCGCAGGCGATGGCGAGCGTCGCCTCCTCCGGCAGTATCAAGCCCTCTTCGGTGACGAGGCCGAGCCTCTCGCCGTCCGCGTCGTGCGCGAAGCCGATGTCGGCGCGGCCCGCCTTCACGACGGCGCGGAGCTGCGCCATCGTCTGTCGTCTCGGTTCCGGCGCGTGTGGAAAAGGCACGCTCGTATCGTCGTTCACCGCGAACACTTCGCAGCCGAGCGCGGCGAGCCAGCGCGGCGACAAAAGCGAGCACGAGCTGTTGCAACAATCAACCGCCACCGTCAGACGGCGCGACCTGATCGCTTCGACATCGAACGCGCCGGCCAGTCGTTCGAGGTGATGCGCGATGGCGTCCGCGCTCTCGACGTGGCTGTGGATGCGCTCCCAAGTCGCTTTGGCGAACTCGGCCTGATGATAGATGTCCAAAAGCTCGTCGGCCTGCATCGTGTTGAGATAAAGGCCGTCGCCGCGAACGAACTTGAGCGCGTTCCAAGGCTCCGGGTTGTGGCCCGCCGTGATTGAGATGCCGCCCGCCGCCCCGAACCATTTGACGGCGAGTTGCAGGCTCGGCGTCGGGCAGATGCCGAGGTCAATCACCTCGCAGCCGGAGGCGAGCAAGCCCGCGAGCACCGACGCGCGAACCATCGGCCCCGACGTGCGCGCGTCGCGGCAGACGAGGATGCGCCCGGTGTCGAGGTAAGCGCCGAAGGCTTGCGCGAACCCGACCACCAGTTCCGGCGTGAAGGTCTCGCCGACGACGCCGCGCACTCCGCTGATGCCAATCTTGAGCGAGTTCATTGATGACGGGAACGCCTTACCCCTTCGCAAAGGCGTCCGCGAGCGAGCGCACTTTCAGACCCCGGCGCAGCGCGGCGAGCGACACGGCGCGGCGCGGGCGAAACTCGACGGTGACTTCACTTCCCGGCAGAAGGTCGAAGAAGTTGTCGCTGAAAGCGCCGTCGAGCAGCCCGGCGGAGAGATGAACGCCGCGCGCGAGCGTGTTGGCGCGCAGCCGGACGCGGAAGGCGCGGCCCGCCTGTACAACTTCAGCGTCAATCTCAGGCGCAGGCATCCGCAGGTCTTTGAAGGGCGCGAAGAAGAGACGATTGCCGGCGGTCATCTTGCCTTTCTCCCACAGCTCGCAGTTGAGAAAGACCGTTCGCGGGTCGTGCTCCTTCAGCAACTCCGCTTTCGTCAAGTTCAGTTGAACGGCGCTTGAGAGCGGCTTAATCTCCACCGCCGCGCGCTGCTCCGAGATGACGCGCCCGCGAAAGTCCATGAGAGCCACGCGAAGCTCGGCGGGCGTGCTCCGTGTGCGGTCGGAGACGACGTGGATTCGCACGCGCCCGTCCTCTTCGTGCGGGCTGACGAGCACGTCCTGAAAAAATCGGCGGGCGTGATAGTGGAGCGCCTTCCAGCGACCGAAGTAGTCCATGCCCGACCATGAAGCGACCGGCCAGCAGTCGTTCACCTGCCAGTAGAGCGCGCCCATGTTGCGCGGGCGGATGCGCCGGAAGTGCTCCGTGCCGATGCGGATGCCCTCGGCCTGCAAGAACTGGCTCACGTAGAGAAACGATTCAAAGTCCTTCGGCTCCGCGTACTCGCGCAGCATGTACTCGCGGATGAGTTGATTGCCGCGCGGGTGCTTCTGGTGCGCGAGCATGACGGGCGACTGGATGTCGTGGTCGGCAGGGACGGTGTAAGTGTTGACCGTCTCAATCAACGGGAACGACTGAAAGCCGTACTCGCTCATAAAGCGCGGGAACTGTTTTTCGTAAAACTCGAACGGCTTCGAGGCGTGCCAGACCTCCCAGTAATGCACGTCGCCAATCTTCTGCGAGTCCGCGTCGTCTTCCAAATTCGAGCTGGGGGAACTCGGCCAGTACGGACGCGAAGGGTCGTGCTCGGCGACCACTTCGGGCAGCACGCCGTGGAAAATTTTGAGGTAATCATCCCAGAGCTTCGCCGGCAGGTTCTGCTTCCAGCCCCAATGATGCCACGCCGTCTCGACCTCGTTGTTGCCGCACCACAACACGACGCTCGGATATTTTCTGAGCCGCTTGACGTTATCCACCGCCTCGGCCCGAACGTTCTCCAAAAATTCTTTGTCGCCGGGGTACATGCTGCACGCAAACATAAAGTCCTGCCAGACGAGCAAGCCCAGTTCGTCGCACAATTCATAAAAGTCGTCGTGCTCGTAGATGCCGCCGCCCCAGACGCGCACCATGTTCATGTTCGCGTCGCGGACGGATTCGAGCAGTTGGCGATACTTGTCTCTGTTGATGCGTGTGGGAAAGATGTCGGCGGGAATCCAGTTGCCGCCCTTGGCGAAGACCGGCACGCCGTTGATGACGAACTCGAAGCTCTTGCCCCACTGGTCGGCTTGCTGTCTTAACTCCAAAGTCCGAAGGCCCGCCCTCGTCACGGCCTCGTCAACCAGTCGCGTCCCGGCCAGCACGCGCGCGCGGAAGTGATAAAGGTTCTGCGGCCCCAGCCCCGCCGGCCACCACAGCCGAGGGTTGTTGAGCGGAAAGTCCAGCGCCACGCGATTCGCGCCCGGTCGCAGGCGGACGGCTCGCGCGGCCAATCGCTTGCCGCTGGACTGGTCGTCCAGCACTACCGTCACGTCCATCTCGGCGTCCGAGACGAGTTCCACGACGCCGCTCAACTCGGCGTCCGTGCGGCTGAGTTTTTTCTGGACTACATGAAAGTCCGCGACGCGCGCTCCGTCCCATGCTTCGAGCCTGACCGGCCTCCAGACGCCGCTCGTCACAAAGCGCGGCCCCCAGTCCCAGCCGTACTGGTACGGAGCCTTGCGCGTGTAGGGGCTGGTCTTCTCTCCCTGATCGTTGGTCGCCGGCAGTTCGTAGCTGATCGCCTTCATCCGCGGCAACACTTCGTTGATGGGCGAGCGAAAATGGACGCGCAAAGTATTGTCGCCGGCCTTGAGCGCGCGTTTCGCATCCACGCGCCACACGCGGAACATGTTGTCGGCGTTGAGCAGCGCGACGCCGTTGAGCGTGACGGTCGCGTAGGTGTCGAGACCCTCGAAGACCAGTTCGATGTTCCGGCGTGCGAGCACGTCGGCGCCGACGCGGAAAGTCGTCTCATACTCCCAGTCGGTCTTGCCGATCCATTGCAGCTTCTGTTCGTTGTCGCGGTAGAAGGGGTCTTCGATGAGACCGTTTTTCAGCAAGTCCGTGTGGACGCAGCCGGGCACCGCCGCCGCGTGCCACGCGCCCTTGCCGGCCTCTCGAAACTTCCATCCGGCGTGCAGAGGGATGACGGTTCCGCCCTGCCGCCGGCCCGCCGCAGCCGGGTCTTGCGCGTGGGCGGCGCAGGCCGCGATGACAAACATGCAGAGCGCTTTTGAGACGGAGATTCTCATCCTTCGATTATGCACACTTTTACCGGCATTAATTCTGTAACTCAAGTATGACACCGTAACTTACGCCGGGCGGTTGGATTTATCAGCGAAACTACCGTTACTTTTCTGACGCGGTACGAAACAATTCACCCAGCTACTTTTGAGGAACACATGAGCGCGAGAAAATACTTTTCCGTCGTACTACTCTTACTCTGCGTTTCACACGCATCGGCCCGACTGACGGCGGGCCAGCCACTCCATGCCGCCCGACACAACCTGATGCCCGTGCCCGCCTCCGTGCGTTTCGGCGCGGGGCGACTGGCCGTTACTAAATCCTTCAACGTCGCCGCCAAGGGGCACGTTGACGAACGCCTGCGCGCCGGGATTGAACGCGCCGTCCGCCGGCTCGAAGGGCGCACGGTGTTGGAGCTTCAACGAGGTCTGGCGAACGACGCGGCGGCGGCGACCCTCGTCGTCGAATGCCGGGAGCCGGGCCGGGCCGTGCCTTCGGTCGAGGAGGACGAGTCATACACGCTCGAAGTGACCGAACGGCAGGCCGTGCTCGCCGCGCGCACGGTCGTCGGCGCGCTGCGCGGGTTGGAGACCTTCTTGCAGTTGCTCGAAGGCGACCGCGCAGGCCACTTCATCCCGGCGGTGCGGGTTGATGACAAGCCGCGCTTTCCGTGGCGCGGTTTGTTGATTGATGTGGCCCGCCACTGGCAGCCCATCGAGGTCATCAAGCGCAATCTCGATGCGATGGCCGCCGTCAAGCTCAACGTTCTGCACTGGCACCTCACGGAAGATCAGGGCTTCCGCGTCGAGAGCAAAAAATTTCCCCGTCTGCACCAACTCGGCTCCGACGGCAACTTCTACACGCAGGAGCAAATCCGCGACGTGCTCGCCTACGCGCGAGAGCGCGGCATCCGCGTCGTGCCGGAGTTCGACCTGCCGGGCCACGCGACCGCGTGGCTGGTCGGCCACCCGGAGTTGGGCAGCGCGCCGGGGCCGTACACGATTGAGCGGCGACCCGGCATCTTCGAGCCGGCCTTAGACCCGACACGCGAGGAGGTCTACAAGTTACTCGACGCCTTCCTCGGCGAGATGGCCGCGCTCTTCCCGGACGCATACCTGCACATCGGCGGCGATGAGAACGAAGGCAAGCAATGGGATCGCAACCCGCGGATTCAAGCCTTTATGAAGGAGAAAGGCATCAAGGATAACCACGCCCTCCAAACCTATTTCAACCAGCGTCTGCTCGTCATTCTCAAAAAGCACGGCAAGCGCATGATGGGCTGGGATGAAATCTTCCAACCCGACCTGCCGAAGGACGTAGTTATACATTCGTGGCGCGGGCAGAGCGCGCTCGCCGAGGCCGCGCGCAAAGGTTACGAAGGCGTGCTCTCGAACGGCTACTACATTGACCTCATCTTCCCGACCTCACAACATTACCTCAACGACCCGCTGCCGGCGGGCCACACGCTCACCGAGGCGGAGGCCGCGCGCGTCCTCGGCGGCGAGGCGACGATGTGGAGCGAGTGGGTGACGCCCGAAACGATTGACTCGCGCATCTGGCCGCGCACCGCCGCCATTGCGGAGCGTCTCTGGTCGCCGCGTGAAATAACCGATGTCGAAGATATGTATCGCCGTCTCGCGGTGACGAGCGTCCGGCTCGAAGAGTTGGGTCTGCTACACGAACGGAATCAGGCGATGATGCTGAGGCGGCTTGTGCAGGGGCGAGAGACGGGGCCGCTTCAGGTGCTCGTCTCCATCGTCGAGCCGGTCAAGGAATATAGACGCTACCAGCAGCGCCCGCAGACGATGCTCTCGCCGCTCACCGGACTGGTGGACGCGGCCCGCCCCGACAGCGACGCGGCCCGCCGTTTCAACGCGCTGGTTGACGAACTGCTCTCGGACGCGCCGCGCTTCGAGTCGCGCTCGCGCGAACTGTGGCACGTCCTCGCCGGTTGGCGCGACGCCGGCCCCGAACTCGGAGCGTTGATTGACGCCTCGCCCGCGCTCCATGAAGCGCGCCCGCTCGCCGCGGACTTGTCCGCGCTGGGCGAGGCGGGCCTCGAAGCGCTCTCGTATCTTTCGCGCGGCGTCACGGCCCCCGCCGAATGGCGCGACGCGCGTCTCGCCGCGCTTGAACAAACCGCCAAACCGAAAGCCGCGCTGGAATTCGTCGTCGTCGCGGGCGTCCGCCAACTCGTCGTCGCCGCCTCCGAATTGCCGCGCTTGAGTCAGACAACGCCCGTCGAGTGGAAGATGCACGTCAAGACGCTCGCCGCGCCGCCCGCGCGGCAACCGGCCAAGCAGCATTGAGATTGAGCGCGTCAGAACCGCCTGCGGTAGCGGGCGGGTCACAAGTGTCGCCGGAACCCGCCCGCTACCGCAGGCGGTTCTGACGCGAACGCTTCTACCCTTTACGCCGCATCCGGTAGTTGACTGAAGCGGTCACGCCTTTGCCTTGAGTTATGGTCACAATCTGATTGGCCGCGACGCCGACGACCGCCTCCGTCTCGCCGCCCGTCCAACGCACTTCGACGCGCTCGATCTTCTCTGACTGACCGAGGCCGAAGTGAAGGCGCAGGTCGTTCTGCGACAGGTAGCTCGCGCCCGCCTGCACCTCTTGCAGATGCGTGCGCTTCGAGGTTCGCAGCACAACACGCGCGCCGATGGCCTGACGATTGCCCTTCGTCTCGACGAGTTTCAGCGTCAGACTCTGGTTCTGATTCTCAGTGGTGTTGAGCAGCACCGTCGGCGGCTTTCCGAGGTTGACGATAACAACGTCAACGAGGCCGTCGTCGTCGAGGTCGCCGAAGGCCGCGCCCCGGCGCGAGTGGAGCGCGAGGTCGCGCAAGCCCGCCTCACTCGACACCTCCTCGAACGCGCCCGCGCCGAGGTTGCGAAAGAGGAGGAAGGGCTGCCGGTAGCCGGTCGGGTATTTCCCTTGCGCTAATTCGATCTGCGGGTAGACGTGGCCGTTGGCAATAAGGAGGTCGGCCCACCCGTCGTTGTCGAAGTCTACGAAGGCCGTGCCCCATCCGACGTAAGGCAGGCTGGGCTGACCGATCTTCGCTGGGAGCGTCACGTCAACGAAGCCCGTCGCGCCGAGGTTGCGATAGAGCGCGTTCGGCTCGTTCTCGAAGTTAGTGACGAAAAGATCGAGCTTGCCGTCCGCGTCGTAATCTCCCCACGTCACGCCCATCGAACCCTGCTCCGTGCCCGTCTCGCCGTAAGCGATGCCCGCGACCGCGCCCGTCTCCTTGAACGTCCCGTCACGGTTGTTCCGGTAGAGGTAGTTATACGTCGCGTCGTTGGCGACGAAAAGATCGGGCCAGCCGTCGTCATCGTAGTCGCCCCAGATGCCGGCCATGCCGTAGTGCTTGCGCTCGTCCGAGACGCCGACCTTGCGCGCGACCTCCTCGAAAGTACCGTCGCCCCGGTTGCGGTAAAAGAGATCGGTCTCGCCCGGCAACCCGCGCGGGCCGCACTGGACGCGGATGCCGCGATAGGCGCAGGTCGTGGACGAGCTACCGAATTCGGGGAGGTTGCCGAGGTCAACCGCGACGTAGCGCGCGACGAAGAGATCGAGGTCGCCGTCGCGGTCATAGTCGGCCCACGCCGGCCCCGTGGCGAACCCCGCGCCGCGCACGCCCGCCTTCTCCGTCACGTCCTGAAACCTGCACGGCCCCGTGCCGCGATAGAGGACGCTGCCGCCATAGCCGGTGACGAAGAGATCAACCGCGCCGTCGTCGTCATAATCAACCGCGGTGACGCCCATCCCCCAGCCTTTGCGTGCGAGTCCCGCCGCAGCCGTCACGTTCTCGAACATCGGCCCCGCGTCCGTCGCCCCGCGCCCGTCCGTCGCCGTCTGCCGGTAGAGCGTGACGAAGAGATCGCCGCCCGTCTTGAAGCGTTCGACCGAGGAGCCGTTGACCGTCGCCACGTCGAGCCGCCCGTCCGCGTCGCAGTCGAACAGCGCCACGCCGCCGCTCATGGATTCGATGATGTAGCGATTCTCCGGCGTGGAGACGTGCGAGACGGTGAGGCCGCTTGAAGCTGAGATGTCGGCGAAGGAGATGGCAGGAGACTTGCCGGCGGGGCGCGATTGAGCAGTGGTGATGATGAAGGGGAAGCAGTTGAGCAGGATAGCAAGTATGAACCCGATGAATTGAAGACGCGCGTCTCGTGTAATTGGCTGAAGTGATAAGTCGCGTGCGAAGGAATCAGAGACTATTCGGAAAGCCAAGCTCCGTCGGAGCGAAATGTTTGTAGCCACTGGTCGCCAATCTTTGCCAAGCTCCGTCGGAGCGAAATGTCGAACACATTCCGCTCCGACGGAGCTGCCAAGAATAAGGGCGACGTGCGGGCTACAAATATCTCGCCCCTGACGGGGCTTTCCAGACAATTTCTCGGTCATTTCTTCGCCTTCGCGGTGGGGCGGATGCGCTCGGCGGGAACGACGCCTTCGCCTTCGCGCACCGCGTAGAACTTGCCGGCGGCGAGGTCTTTGAGTTGCTCCACCCTGCCCGACGGCCAGCGGATTTCAAAGAGGTCAACCTTCGCGTGTTTGCCGAGGCCGAAGTGGAGGCGTAGGTCGTTCTGCGAGAGATAGCTTGCGCCGCTCCGCACCTCTTCGGTCTGCACGACATCGCCGGTGACGACGCGAACGCGCGCGCCGATGGCGAGCGGGCTGCCTTTCGTCGCCGACAGCTCGAACGTGATCCAACGGTTGCCGTCGTCGCCCTCGTTTAGCAAGACCATCGGCGGCCCGTCGAGGTCGTTCACCACCACGTCAATGTCGCCGTCGTTATCTATGTCGCCGAAGGCCGCGCCGCGCGAAACGCGCGCCTCCTCAAGCGCCGGCCCCGCCCCGCGGCTCGCGTCGCAGAACGTGCCGTTGCCGAGGTTGATGTGCAAGAGCTTCGGCTGGCGATAACGCGCGCCCGACGGCAGCGTGTCTATCTGCGGATAGACGTGGCCGTTGACGACTAAAAGGTCGAGCCACGTGTCGTTGTCGAGGTCGAAGAATCCCGCGCCCCAGCCGACGTAAGGGCGCGAGACCTGCGCGACGTTCGCCGCGAATGAGACATCCGTGAAGCTGTAGTCGCCGTCGTTGCGATAGAGGATGTTGTACTCGTCGGCGAAGTTCGTGACGAAGATGGAGAACCGCCCGGTGTGCAGATAGTCGCCGACGGCAACGCCCATGCTTCCCTGCTCGGAGCCGTCTCCGCTTACCGCCGTGCCCGATTCAAGTCCGATCTCCGAGAGTTTGTTGCCGCCTTCATAACGGTAGAGGAAGCTGGGCGTCGAGTCGTTGGCGATGAAGGCGTCGAGGCGTCCACGGTTGCCGAAGTCCGACCAGACCGCCTGCATCCCGTAATAGCCGCCGGGGTCGGCCACGCCCGCTTGTTTGGTGACATCGGTGAACGTGCCGTCGCCGTTGTTACGAAACAGACTATCGCCCGCGCCCTTCAAACCGCGCGGGCCGCACTGCACGTCTATGCCGCGAAACTTGCAGGTCGGACTCGACCCGAAACCCGGCAGGTCGTTGAGCTTGAAGTCCACGTAGTTGGCGACCAGCAAATCGAGAAAGCCGTCGCCGTCGTAGTCGCCGAACGCGGCCCCGGCTGACCAGCGACCATCCGCCACGCCCGCCTTCTTCGTCATGTCCGTGAAGGAGCCGTCGCCGTTGTTGCGATAGAGCACGTTACCGCCGAGACAGGTCACGTAGATGTCCGGCCAGCCGTCGTTGTCGTAATCGGTGACGGCGCCGCCCATGGCGAAGCCGGGATAGGCGACGCCCGCCTTGTCCGTTACATCCGCGAACGTGCCGTCGCGGTTGTTGCGATAGAGAGCGCTGCGCGCACGCACTCCTTTGAGCGCCATCTCGACCGTGGGCGCATTGGTGAAGTAGATGTCCGGCCAGCCATCGCGGTCATAATCAACGAGCAAGACGCCGCCGCTCATGGATTCGACGATATATTTTTTCTCCGGCGCGGAGAGGTGTGCGAAGCGGATGCCGGTCTTCGCCGTCACGTCAACGAGGCGCGGGATTTTGCGCGCGCCGCAATCGCCGCCGGTCTTCGGCTGCGCGGCGGCGTTCGGGCCAACGCCGCACGCTAAGAGGAGGAAGGAAAATAGATAAGCAAGTCGCAGGCAAGGGCGATTTTTTAACGCCCGTTTAGAGGCGGGCAATGCCCGCCGGCCCAACCGGCGTCGTGACTCGAACCGGCGGGCATTGCCCGCCTCTAAACGGGCGTGTTGAACTATCAGTCGCCGTATGAAGCATGGGCGCGTCTTCATGGCTCGGGCGCCCTCTCTCTCTGGCTCTTCAGTTTTTGAAACTGTTCAAGATGGCGCGCGGCCAGCACGTTCTCGGCGAGGCGGTTGTAGAGGCGGCTCAGTTGAAAATGCGTCTCGGCGTCTTGCGGGTTGAGCGCGACGGCGCGTTCCAACACTTCGCGCGCCCGCGCCCCTTCGCCCGTCTGCGCGTAGAGCGCGCCGAGGTCGCGCAGCGCGTCCGCGTGCGCGGGCGAGGCGGCAATGACTTCCTCAAGCAGACCCACGGCTTTCGCCGCTTCGCCCTGCGAACGGAACGCGAGCGCGAGTTGGTACTTCGCCTCGACGTTCGCGGGGTCGAGGCGTAGACAATGTTCGAGCTGCGCGCGAGCGGCGTCGAACCGTTCGTGTTGTCCGGCCAGCGCGAGGCCCAACGCGAGACAGCCGCGCGAGTCTTCCGGGCGCTGCTCGGTGTAACGCTGAAGCGCGCTCTCAGCCGCGCGCATGTTCCCGCTCTGCAACAGCGCCGCGCCGTAGAGATAGAGAAACTCAGGCTCCGTGGGTTGGAGTTTCACAAGCACGCCCGTTGCGTCCACCGCCGCTCGCGGCTTGTTCGCCCGCATCGCGGCGACGGTAAACTGAGTCAGAACGGGCACGGAATCGGGCGCAAGCGCGCGCGCCTTTTCTAAGGCGACGAGCGCCGCCGCCGCGTCGCCCCGCGCGCTTTCAAGCGCGGCCAACGCCGAGAGCGCTTCGGTCGAACGCGGGGCG
>JBGTBQ010000300.1:0-2713 GCA_041749275.1 Pyrinomonadaceae bacterium
CCCGCCGAAATCGTGCCGCTGCCCGGTCAACCCGGCGAGCACGTCACCTACGACGAACTGCTCGCGTGGGAACAGGACAGGACAAGGAAGTTTAAGAAAGTGGTGGCCGGAAGCGTCGTCGAACTGGACGTTCAGGAACTGCTCAACGGAGTGGAACTCGCGGTCGAGCGCGGGAGCGGACGGGCGGCCAGAGATAAGCAAACGTTAGACGAGCGCACCGGCATCACACACCGACGCTTCGCCCGCGTCTTCATCAGCTACTCGCACAAAGACGAACGGCTGCTCGACGAACTCAAAACACACCTCAGCCCTCTGCGCCGCCAGAGAATCATCCAGACGTGGAACGACCGCGACATCGAAGCGGGAGAAGACTGGCGCGAGAAGATCAACGAAAACCTCGAACGCGCGGACATTATTATCTTGCTCGTCAGCGCCCGCTTCATCGCTTCCGATTACTGCTACAAGAAAGAGATGAAACGCGCGCTCGCGCGTCACCGCAAGCAAGAAGCGCGCGTCGTCCCGATCATCGTCCGCGATGCCAACTGGAAAGCGATAAAAGAGTTGAAGGGACTGGAAGCTCTCCCCAAAGACGGGAAGCCCATGATGAATCAAACCAACAGAGACACCGCATGGCGAGAGGTGTCGGAGAGCATTCAAAAAATAATCGAAGGTATGCGCGCCGATGACCCGTTCAAACGGCGCGGAAGCTAATGAAGCCGCGGAAAACTTTCTGGCAAACGTTTGCGCGGGTGTGTTACTTTTCCCTCATCCCTCCGGCCCCATTTGAAGCTTCGGAAAAGCGCCGCGCCGCCGCCCGCTGACAATCGGGAGGCAGCGGCGGGCGGCGAGTGTCGGAATCGTCCGTTGCCCCTCTGCTCCTCGCCTTGGATTTTTTGAAAGGGCATTAGCATGAAGAAAGTCATCGCGCTGCTCGCGCTGCTCGTCGCGTCGTCGTTGAACGTCGCGGCCCAGACCATCGTGCTCGACCCGTTGCTCGCCGGGTTGTCGAGTCCGCTCTACGTGACGCACGCGCGCGACGGGAGCGGCAGGCTCTTCGTCGTCGAGCAGGGCGGCGTTATCCGCGTGCTTCAGCCGGGGGCGACGACGCCGACCGTCTTTCTCAACATCACGACGCGCGTGCTGTTCAGCGGCGAGCGCGGCCTCTTGGGACTCGCTTTTCACCCGCTGTACGAGACGAACCGCCGCTTCTTCGTCTACTACACGCGCAATTCCGACGGCGCGAACGTGATTGCGGAGTACCGCGCGTCCGAGTCGAATCCGAACGTCGCCGACACCGCCGAGACCGTGATTCTCCCCATCCCGCAGCCCTTCACCAACCACAACGGCGGGATGATCGAGTTCGGCCCCGACGGCTTTCTCTACATCGGCAAGGGTGACGGCGGCTCCGCGAACGACCCCGGCAATCGCGCGCAGAACCTAAACGAGTTGCTTGGCAAGATGCTCCGCATAGACATCAATCAGGGCACGCCTTACGCCTCGCCGACGACCAACCCCTTTGCCGGCGCCATTCCGGGCCGCGACGAAATCTGGGCGTTCGGCCTGCGGAACCCGTTCCGCTTCTCGTTCGACCGGCAGACGGGCGACCTCTACATCGGCGACGTGGGACAGGGCCAGCGCGAGGAGGTTGACTTTCAACCGGCGGCCAGCGCGGGCGGTGAGAATTACGGCTGGCGGATTTTCGAGGGCACGCTCTGCACCAACCTCGGCCCCGCCTCGTGCACGCCGACGACTCCGTACACGTTCCCGCTGACTGAATACGGACACACGGGCGGGCGCTGCTCGATCACCGGCGGCTACGCCTATCGCGGCGCACGCGCCTCTCTGCCTTTCGGCTCCTACGTCTTCGCGGATTTCTGCACCGGCGAAATTTTTATCTACGACACGGGCGGGCAAAGGCTGCTGCTCGACACGACCCGCAGCATCTCTTCATTCGGCGAGGACGAGGCGGGCGAGCTATACATCGTCGGTTTGGGTGGTACGGTCGAGCGCATCCGAAATCCGAACGCGCCCGCGCCCATCGCGGCGGGGCAGTTGCTCATCAGCGAGTTTCGCCTGCGCGGGCCGGGCGGCGCGCAGGATGAATTTATCGAAATCTATAACAATACCGACGCCGCGCTCAACGTCAATCCGCTCGACGGCTCCGCCGGTTTCGCCCTCGCCGCCTCGGACGGCTCGACACGTTGCACCATCCCGACCGGAACCATCATCCCCGCGCGCGGACACTTTCTCTGCGCTAACTCAAACGGTTATTCATTGACGGCTTACCCGGCGGGCAACGGCACGACCGCGACCCCCGACGCGACATACACGACCGACATCCCCGACAACGCGGGCCTCGCGCTCTTCAACACCGCCAACCCCATCAGCTTCGTCACGGCCAACCGCCTCGACGCCGCCGGCTCGACCTCGGAGACAAACGCGCTCTACAAAGAAGGCGCGGGCTATCCGGCGTTGACGATTGATTCGTCGAACCACTCGCTCTACCGCGACGACTGCGGGAAGGGCGGCTCGATTACAACTTTCGGCGCGTGCCCCCTGACCACGCCGAAAGACACGAACGACAACGCCTCGGACTTCGTCTTCGTCGCCACGGACGGCGCGAGCGCGGGCGCGGGCCAGCGTCTCGGCGCGCCCGGCCCCGAAAATCTCTCCGCGCCCGTCCAGCGCAACGCCGCCATCCCCGCCGCGCTGC
>JBGTBQ010000301.1:0-7697 GCA_041749275.1 Pyrinomonadaceae bacterium
TACTCGATCTCCCCGTCCGCCAAGTAGCGCGCCACGTCACCCGTCCGGTAGAGACGCGCCCCCGCCTCCGGCGAGTAAGGGTCGGGCACGAACCGCTCCGCCGTCAGCCCCGGTCGCTTCAGGTATCCCCGCGCCAGCCCCGCCCCACCGATGTAAAGCTCTCCGGCCACCCCGACGGGCACCGGCTCGCCGCTCTCATCGAGGATGTAGACCGTCGCGTTCCAAATCGGACGGCCTATCGGCGGGAGCACGCCGGGTGATTCATCCGGATTCCAGATCATGTGACCCGTCGCCGCATGGGTCTCGGTCGGACCGTACTCGTTATGCAGCGTACAGCCGCCAAGTCTACGCAGGAAATTTTTGATACCTTCGGTGAGATGCAGCGCCTCCCCGGCGGTGATGATTTCGCGCAGGCTCAACGGCACAGCGCCGCGCGACGCGGCAGCCTCGGCCAGATAGCGCAGGGCGACGTAAGGGAGAAAGAGTCTCTCGATTCTTTCTTTTGAGATGAACTCCAGCAGGCGCTCGACATCACGCCGCGCCTCGTCGCATATAAGGACGAGCGTGCCGCCGGAGCCGAACGTCGAGAGAATCTCCTGAAAGGAAACGTCGAAGCTGAACGACGCGAATTGCAAGGTTCTGGCGGGGCCTTCGCGCGTCCAACTGGCGAGCTGCCACGACAGCAGGTTGAAGAGCGCGCCGTGCTGCATTGCGACGCCCTTCGGGCGGCCCGTCGAGCCGGAGGTGTAGATGACGTAACAGAGGTTACCGACATCCGCCCCACTCTCCACCCGCTCCGACGACTCCAGCGCGATACGCTCCCACTCCTCTTCCACCCCAACGAACTCTACCCCCGCCCCCCATTCAGCAGCCCCGCGCGGCGACCCCTGCGTCAGCACTATATGTGCGCCGGCGTCCTCGACCATGTGGCGCAAACGCTCGGCAGGGTAGTCGGCGTCGAGCGGCATGTACGCGCCGCCGGCCTTGAGTATTGCCAGCACGCCGACGATCAGCGTCACGGAACGCTCCATCATTACGCCGACCGGCGTCTCCGGCCCCACCCCGCGCCGACACAGATAGTGCGCCAGTTGATTTGTCTGCGCGTCCAACTCGCGGTAGGTCAATCGCTCGCCCTCGAACTCCAGCGCGACCGCGTCCGGCGTCAGCCGAGCCTGACGCTCGAAGAGCTTGTGGACGCATAGTCGCTCCGGCAACTCGACAGGCGGCGGGTTGAAGCCGCGCAGCAGGCGTTCGCGCTCGGGCGCGGAGAGCAGCGCATAGTCGCGCAGGCGCCGCGAAGGGTCTTCGGCCACGGCTTCGAGCAGCCTGATAAAGTGGTCGCACAGCCGCTCGACCGTCGTCGCGTCGAAGATGTCGCGGTTGTACTCGATGGTCCCGCGCATCCCGTCGCTCATCTCCGTCAGCAGCATGGTGAGGTCGAACTTGGTGGTCTCGTTGTAAATCTCCAGCGGCTCCAGCCGCACGCCGCTCAACTCCAACACCTCGGGCGGCGTGTTCTGCAAGACGAGC
This sequence comes from Pyrinomonadaceae bacterium, assembly GCA_041749275.1. GTDB lineage: Bacteria > Acidobacteriota > Blastocatellia > Pyrinomonadales > Pyrinomonadaceae > JBGTBQ01. The sequence goes on from JBGTBQ010000301.1 coordinate 1,531, forward strand.
ATGACCTGAAAGAGCGGCGTGCGGCTCATGTCGCGCTCGGGCTGAAGCTCCTCGACCAGCCGCTCGAAGGGCACCTCCTGATGCTGGTACGCGCCGAGGCACGTCTCGCGCACGCGCCCCAGCAACTCGCGGAAACTCTCCCGCCCCTCTACGTAGGTCCGCAGCGCCAGCGTGTTGACGAAGAAGCCGATGACCCCTTCCATTTCGCTGCGCGTGCGGTTGGCCACGGGTGTGCCCACGACTACGTCCGACTCGCCCGTATAACGCCACAGCAGCACGTCTAAGGCGGACAGCAGCAGCATGAACAGCGTCACGCCCTCGCCGCGGCTCACACCCGACAGTCCATCTAACAACTCGCGGCGGAGACGAAAGTGGTGGCGAGCGCCGCGGTACGATTGGAAGGGAGGGCGCGGACGGTCTGTCGGCAGCGGCAGGCCGGGAGGGGCGCCCGCCAACCGCTCGCGCCAGTAGTCGAGTTGTCGCTCAAGCACCTCGCCCTGAAGCCACCCGCGCTGCCAGACGGCATAGTCGGCGTACTGCAACGTCAACTCTCCGAGCGGCGACGGCTCGCGGCGGATGAAGGCGTCGTAGAGGGTGGCGACATCGCGGACGAGCAGGCCCAGCGACCAGCCGTCAGCAACTATGTGGTGCATCGTGAAGAGCGCGATGTGCTCTTCCTCGCCGAGGCACAGTAGTTTCGCGCGCAGCAGCGGCCCGCGCCGTAGGTCGAAGGGCAGGCGCGCCTCCTCGTCGGACAACTCGCCCACGCGCCCCCCCTGCTCCCGCTCGCTTAAGTCCCTCAGATCAACCAGCGTCAGGTGCAAACAGACTTCCTCAGAGACGATCTGCACCGGCTGGCTGTCAACCACGTCAAAGCGCGTCCGCAACGACTCGTGTCTGTGCACCACCTCGCGCAAAGCCAGTTCGAGCGCGCCCACGTCGAGCGCGCCTCGCAGCCGCAAGCCGAAAGGCATGTTGTAGTGCGCGCCCGACGGCTCGAACTGGTCGAGGAACCAGAGCCGCTGCTGCGCGAACGAGAGCGGGAAGACGAAGACGTTCTCGTCGGATGAGGGAGCCTGATGATCGAGCTGTTCACTCATTATGCCAACCTGACGGCCAATCAGTGTAAGGTTCGTCCTTAGAGGGGTGCGCGGTTCAGGCGTCGCGCGACTCTGGGGGCGCGCTCGATGCCGGGCGACGGCGTGGGCGCGGCGTCGCCGTCTTCACCCTTCGCGGCTAACAACTCCTTGACCGCCTCGGCCAGGCTGGCGACCTCGGGCGATTCAAAAAGCCTACGCATGTGCACCTCCACCCGGTACATGTCGCGTAGGCGTGAAAGGAGCCGCGTCGCCAACAGCGAGTGCCCGCCCAACTCGAAGAAGCTGTCGTAAATCCCGACCCGGTCAATGCCGAGCAGATACTGCCACACGCCCGCGATTGCCTGCTCCACCTCATCGCGTGGCGCGACGTAATCGTTAGGCATCTCGGGCCGTTCGTGGGCGGCGTCCGGCGCCTGCGCCCCCTCCGCCGACGGCTCACCCGGCGCGCCGCCCCAAACGTCGCGGCGCGCCGAAAGATCGCCCGCCGAGACTATGACGTGGCCCGATGTCGGCTGCCGCACCACGCGCATCAGCGCGTCGAGGCTTTCGACCGGCGACAGCGCGAACTCGTCCGCACTCGTCCGCGCGCCTTCGGTCGGCGCCCGCTCTGCCGCCAGCCATGCGTCCCAGTTCGTCGTGATAAGCGGGTAAGGCCGAGTCTTAGCAGCCGCGGAGGCGAAGGCTTCGGCGTAGAGGTTAGCCGCCGCGTGCGCGGTCAACCCCAGCCCTCCGAGCGTCGAGGCGTTTGAAGAAACGACTAACATGAAGTCGAGCGCCCGGTCGCGCAAGAGCTTGTCGAGGACGCACAGTCCCTGCGCCTTCGGCCTGATTTGCGCTCCCGTGCTCTCGCGACTGACCTCCTCTACGGGGCGGAAGACCGAGTCGCCAGACATGTCCCCGGCGGCATGAAACACACCACGAAGCTTTCCGAACTCGTCGAGGTGCGTCAACGCCGAACGCATCTGCTGCTCGTCGGCCACGTCGGCACTGACGAGCAGCACCTCGGCGCCAAGCTCCTCCAACTCCAGAAGCTTTTTAATCTTCCCCGCGATCTTCTCTTGGGGGTCGTGCGTTTCGAGCCATTGCTGCCAGTCGCGGCGCTCGGGAAGGGGCGTGCGCCCGAGTAGCGCGAGGCGCGGGCGCGCCTCGCGCGCCAAGTGCCTCGCTATCGTTAAGCCGACTTTACCCAATCCTCCGGTGATGAGGTAGACGCCGTCCGGTCGGAGTTCCCTGACCGGCGGCGCGTCGGCCTCCAGCCGCACCTGCGCGTAGGTCTGCACCCATCGCTGAACTCCGCGATAAGCGACCACGGTATCGGACGAGTCCGACGAAAGCTCTGCGGAAAGCTGTTCGAGCAGAGAGGCGGTGGGCTTTGCGCCGTCCGCGAAAGAGAGGTCAATGCTGCGGCAGGTGATATTCGGGTACTCCTGTGGGATGACGCGACATGGCCCCAGCAGCGTAGCCTTTTCGGGGCACTCCCGCTCCTCGCCGCTCAGGTCGTGGAGCCGGTTCGAGACGACCAGCACCTTCAACTCTTCCGCGGCCCTCCCCCTCACCCACGCGCGCGCGAGATAAAGAAGACTGAAGTAACCGTCACGCAGACGCTCTGCCAGAACGTCTCCGCTCGCAGACTCTTCGCCCCCGTCCGTCACGTTCCAGAGGTGTGCCGCCACAGCCGGGAGCGTCCCCGCCTTCTCCAACTCGGCAACCAGAGAAATGTAATCCTCCTCGCGCGCCGGGTTAATCCGGTAAGCATTTCCGTCCAGCTTCGCAAAACTGCTCCCGGCGGCTACCGTCACGACCTCACGCGACGCCCCCGCGAGCCGGGCCGCGAGGGCTTCGCCCAAACCCGCACGGTCGAGGAAGAACAGCCACCGCTCCTTCGGCTCCGCCGAGACTTCGGGACGGCGCGGGGGCGGTGGCAGCGAACGCGACCACGAAGGAAGGTAGAACCAGTCGGCGCGATCCGGTTTCTTACCGGACGCGGAGCGGTAAGCTCCGAGCGCCCCTTTCCGCGGCTCGACCCAGTAGCGGCTGCGCTCGAAACAGTAAGTCGGCAGGGCGACCCGCCGCCGCCGCTCGTGCGCGTAGAAGGCGTCCCAATCAACGGCCCCGCCGGCCAGCCATAGTTGCCCCGCGGCGTTCAGCAGGAACTTCTCGTCGGGCTGCTCGTCCTGCGGGTGATGCAGGCTCGGCAGGGCGACCAGCGGGTTTCCATTTTCACGCGGCTGCTGCCTGACCAGCATGCTCAAAGTCTGACCCGGCCCCGCCTCCAAGAAGACGCTCCCCTTCTCCTTCAGCAACTCGCTCAACCCGTCAGCGAAGCGCACGGTCTGACGCAGATGTCTCACCCAGTAGTCCGGGTCGGTCGCCTCTTCCGGCCTGATCCACGTCCCCGTCACGTTCGAGATGTAGCGCATCCGCGGCGCGCGCAACGTCAGCCCGCCGACGACGCGCCTCATCTCCTCGAGCGCCGGCGTGACGATAGCCGAATGCGAAGCCACCTCGATGTGTAAGCGCCGGAAATCGGCCCCGCGGGCGGCAAGCACCTTTTCGAGTTCGTCAATGGCGCTCACCTCGCCGGAGAGCACGCACAGCGACGGCCCGTTGACGGCGGCCACGGAAACTTTCTCGCTGCCGGCGAGCAGCCCCTCGACTTCCTTTGGCTCCAGGCTCACGCTCAACATCGCCCCCGCCGGGAGCATTTGCATCAGCCGCCCGCGCTCGGCCACCAGTCGCAACGCGTCTTCCAGCGAAAAGACGCCGGCCAGACACGCCGCCACGTACTCGCCGAGGCTGTGGCCGATCATCGCCCAAGGGCGGACGCCCCACGCCATCCACTGCTTCGCCGTCGCGTACTCGGTGACGAACAACGCCGGGAGCGCCGTCGCCGTCTGTCGCAACTGCTCGGTAGCCGTCTCGGCCTCTTCCGCGGAGGGATACAGCACGCTGCGTAAGTCCAGCCCCAACTGTGGCTGGAGTATCTCGCAGCAGCGGTCTATCTCCTCGCGGAATTCGGGGCAGCTTTCGTAGAGGCCGCGCCCCATCCCCGCGTACTGTGCGCCGCCGCCGGGGAACATGAAGATCACAGGGCGATCTTGATGCTCCTGATGTGAGGTGGGGAGGCGGCGCGGGTCGGCGCTTTCGAGCGCGGCGATGGCATCCTCACGGCTCTCGCAGACCACCGCCCGCCGCTGGCTCATCTCGCGCCGCCCCACGGCCAGCGTGTAGCAAACGTCGGCCAACTCCACGCCCTCGTTCTCCCGCAGGTGCGCCGCCAGCCTCCGGCTCATCTCCTCCAGATGCTTTGTGCTTCTGGCCGACAGCAGCAACACCTCCCAGTCACGCTTCCGAACGATACCGGGCGTTTGCCTGCCCGCTTCCTGTTCCACGACGCGCGGCGCTTCCTCCAGCACGACGTGCGCGTTCGTCCCGCCGATGCCGAAGGCGCTCACCCCTGCGCGGCGCACGCCTTGCCAAGGCTCCCAGTGTCGCAGCCGCGTGTTGACGAAAAAGGGGCTGTTCGCGAAGTCGATCTCCGGGTTGCCCTGCTCGAAGTGCAGGCTCGGCGGAATCTCGGCGTGCTTGAGCGCCAGCACCGCCTTCATCAGCCCGGCCACGCCCGCCGCCGCGTCTAGGTGGCCGAAGTTGCTCTTCACACTGCCTACGGCGCAGAAGCCGCGGTCGGGCGTCGCGGCGCGGAAGGTCTGAGTAAGGGCGGCCATCTCGATGGGGTCGCCCATCCTCGTGCCCGTCCCGTGCGCCTCGACGTAGGTGATGCTGCGTGGCTCGACACCCGCGACCGCCTGCGCCTCGGCGATGACGGCTGACTGCCCGTCAACGCTCGGGGCCGTGAAGCCGACTTTCCTCGCGCCGTCGTTGTTGATGGCCGAGCCGCGGATCACCGCGTGGACGGTGTCGCCGTCGGCCAGCGCGTCTTCGAGGCGCTTGAGCAGGACGATGCCGGCGCCGTTGCCGAAGACCGTGCCCTGCGCGCGCGCGTCGAAGACGCGGCAATGCCCGTCGGGCGAGACGGTGCCGCCATCTTGATAGAGATAACCGGCAGTCTGCCGTCCACTGACGCTGACGCCGCCGGCGAGCGCCATCTCACTCTCGCCGTTAAGCAGGCTCTGGCAGGCGAGGTGCACGGCGACGAGTGAGGTCGAGCAGGCAGTCTGCACCGACAGGCTCGGCCCCTTCAGGTTGAGCTTGTACGAGACGCGCGTGGCGAGAAAATCTTTGTCGTTGGCGTAGGTTGTTTGCAGCGTGCCGATGGCGTCGATCAGTGCGGGATTAGAATAAAGATTGAAGAGGTAATTGTTCGATCCCATCCCGGCGCCGGCGAACACGCCGATGCGACCGTCATACCGGTTGGAGTCGTAGCCCGCCGTCTCCAGAACTTCCCACGCACATTCGAGGAAGAGCCGGTGTTGCGGGTCCATGATTTCGGCCTCGCGCGGCGTGAAGCCGAAGAAGGAGGCGTCGAACAGATCGACATCCTCCAGCCTGCCTCTCGCCTTCACGTAATTCGGGTCTTTCAAGGCGTCAGGGCTGACACCCGCCGCCCGCAACTCATCATCGGTGAAGAAAGTAATCGCCTCCTTGCCCTCGCGCAGGTTGCGCCAGAACTCTTCGGCGTTCTTAGACCCGGGGAAACGACACTGCATGCCGATGACGGCAATCGCATTCCCGAACTCCGCGGCGCCGCGCTCTTCGGAAAACCCGCGGCGGCGCTGGGCGGCGGTGCGGCGCTGCCGCTCGGCTTGAGCTTCGGGCTGAACACTCGTCGTCGGTTCGGTCTCCTCGCCCGACAAATACTCTACCAGCGAACTCACCGTAGGGTACTTGAACAGGTCCACCATCGAAATCCTGTCGCCGCAAATCTGCTGGAGATGGCTGTGCACCCGAATTAGCAACAATGAATGCCCGCCCAACTCGAAGAAGTTGTCGTAGAGACCTACTTTCTCAACCCCCAGCACCTCCTGCCATGTGCCCGCGATCTTTTGCTCAAGCTCCGTCTGAGGCGCCACGTATTTCTCCGCGGACGCCGCCCCCCACTCGGGCGCG
>JBGTBQ010000302.1:0-5082 GCA_041749275.1 Pyrinomonadaceae bacterium
CATTGATGAAGTTCAGTCTCCGGCACGAACTCGCCCGTGCGGTGCGCGACGCGGATGTCGCCGGGGCCGAAGACCACCGCGTCAGCCCCAAGTTCAGCCATCTGTGGCGCTTCCGTACCGAAAGAGATGGCGCCCGCGCCCTTTCCCGTCGCCGCTTCGAGCGCGCGGACGAGCGGGGCGTCCGCGCGCGTTTCCATCCCGCCATCGAGCCGCGTCACGTTGACCTCGCAGACGAACTCTTTATCCTGCGCGCGCAGCTTTTCAATCTCTGTGTGGACGAGTTCGGCGACCGCGTTCGGCGGCTGGCCGGGCACAGTCCGCCATTCGAGCGTGAAGCGGCACTCGCCGGCGATGATGTTCTTGGCCGCGCCGCCGCTGATGACGCCGACGTTCAAGGTCGTGTACGGCGGGTCGAAGGCGTCGTGCGCGTCGCGCTTCAACTCTTCCGCGATGCGCTCGATGCGTGTGACGAGGCGCGCGGCGCGCATGATGGCCGACGCGCCCAAGTGCGGGTAGGCGCTGTGTCCCTCGCGTCCGCGCAACGTCACGTCGGCGAGGCAGTAGCCCTTGCCCGCGCGCATCGGCTGCAAGGAGGTCGGCTCGCCGACGATGGCATTCCGCACGCGAAAAGCGCGCTCGTCCGCGAGCCGCTTCGCGCCGAGACAACCCACCTCTTCGTCCGCCGTCAGAACGAGCGCGAGCGGTCGCTTCAAACTCGACAGGTTCGTCCCCTCAATCGCCGCGAACGCCGCCGCGATAAAACCCTTCGTGTCGCACGCGCCGCGCCCGTACAGTTTGCCGTCGCGTCGGTTGAGGTTCAACGCATCCGTCCACGCGGGGTCAAAGGGCACGGTGTCCGTATGACCGACCAGCGCCAACTCAATCTCTTCATCATCGGACGTTGAGCGCGGCCAGACCGCGACCATCTGCAACTTCTTCACCCCTTGCGCGTCAATGTACGGCAACAGGCGCGCGCACAGGCCCGCCTCTTCAGCACGCGCGGCGGCATAACTAATAACCTCGACATTCGATACGGATGAGCGCGAGTCAATGCGGACGAGTTCGGCGAGTATCTGTTCGACGTTCATTTCTTCCAAAGCTTTCTTTGCAGCGCGGCGAAGCGCGAGACGATTTCTTCCTGCGCGGGATGGCGTCCTTCTTCGACGACGAGGCGACCGCCGACGGCGACCTCGCGGACGGCGGTGCGCGCGAGCGAGAAGACGATGATGGACAACAGGTCTTCGTCGCTCGCCCCGGCGATTGAAGGGTCATCGAGATCAACGGTGAAGAAGTCCGCGGGCTGACCGGGTTCGAGCGCGCCGCCCGTCGCGCCGATGCTGCGCGCGCCGCTCGTGGTCGCGCACTCGAACAGCCGCGCGGCGAGCGATGACATGCTCGCTTCTTCTTCGTCGCTCTCAGGCGCGAGCACGTTGCGCTCGATTCTTTGCAGGCGCAGATGATATTCAAGCTCGCGCGCGTCTTCCAAAAGGTCAATCTGCGCGTGGCTGTCGGTGCCGAGCGCGATGCGTGCGCCCTCTTTGAAAAACAGGTCGGCGGGCACGATGCCGTCGCCGAGGTTCCGCTCCGTCGTCGGGCACGCGCAGACGGTCGCACCGGAAAGCGCGAGCGCGCGCGCCTCTGCCGGCGTGACGTGGACGGCGTGGACGCCCGTGAAGCGCGAGTTCAGGATGCCTTCGTCTTCGAGCAGCGCGATTGGCGTGCGCCCCGTCTCTTCGAGACAGGCGGCGACCTCGGCGGGCTGCTCGGCGACGTGCATGTGCAGCGGCAACTCCTTCGCGGTAGCAAAGGCGCTCGCGGCGCGCAAGGCTTCGAGCGGCACGGCGCGGACGCTATGCGGCGCGACACCCGTCCACGCGGCGTGTTTGTCGTCGTCTCCGTGTTCGCTTCTTGACAAGTCGGCGATGAGCGATTCCGTATGGCGGATGAAAGTCTCCGGGTCGGGTTCGATGAAGCGTCGTTGGCGCTCGTTGGGTGGCGTGCGGAAACCGGAGCGCGCGTAGAAGACGCGCAGGAGTGCGATGCGTAGCCCCGTGTCGCGCGCCGCCGCAACGACCTGTTTCGCCAGCAGATTCGGGTCGTCGTATTCCGCGCCTTCGGGCGTGCGGTGAAGGTAGTGAAACTCGCCGACGGCGGTGATGCCCGAAAGCGCCATCTCCATGAAGGCCATGCGCGAGGCGTCGTAAATATCTTCGGGCGTGAGGCGCGCGGAGGCTTCGTACATCGCCTCGCGCCACGTCCAGAAAGAGTCGCGCCCGCCCGCCGCCGCGCGGTGCTCGGTGCGCCCACGGATGACGCGCTGGAAGGCGTGCGAGTGTGTGTTGACCATGCCGGGCAAAAGCGCTCGGCCACGCAGGCGGACGACACGACCCTCGAACGGACGCGCGAGTTCCTGTGCCGGCGCGCATGACACGACGCGCCCCGCCGCGTCGCACACGAGCGCCGCATCGCGCCGGAAGCGCCCGCCCGCATAAAGAAGGTCGGGCACCCACTTTGTTTTTATGATTGACCTCATCTCGGGCGGCGGAGCCGCAAGCAGCTTATTCCGCAAGAGGCGCCGAGTGACTCACTGCTTTCCACCTGCGCGCGGCTTCTGACTCCTGATCCACTCGTCCACGTTTCGCTCCAGCACGTCGAGCGGAACGGCGCCGGAGCCGAGCACGATGTCGTGGTATTCGCGCACGTCGAACCCCGCGCCGAGTTCGCGCGCGGCGCGGGCGCGTAGCTCCTTCAGCTTCAGCTCGCCGATCTTGTAGGCGAGCGCTTGGCCCGGATTGGTGATGTAGCGGTCAATCTCGTTGACGATGTCCTGCTCGGTCTTCGCGGCGTTGTCAAGGAAGTAGTCAATCGCGCGCTGGCGCTCCCACTTCATGTGGTGCATCCCCGTGTCCACGACGAGACGCACCGCGCGCCACATCTCGTAAGTGAGTTGCCCGAACTTCGAGTAAGGGTCGTCGTAGAGTCCCATGTCTTCGCCGAGTGATTCGGCGTAGAGACCCCAGCCCTCGACGAAAGCGGTGTAGCCGCCGTAGCGGCGGAACTTCGGAATCTCGCCCAACTCCATCGCGCGCGCAATCTGCAAGTGATGACCGGGCATGGCTTCGTGCAAGGAGAGCGCCATCATCTCGTACTTGGGGCGCGACTCCGGCTTGTAGAGGTTGACGTAGTAGAGGCCGGGGCGCGAGCCGTCCGCCGCCGGTTGGTTGTAGTAAGCGGTCGTCGTGTCGGGCGCGATCTTGTCGGGGATGGGCACGACGCCGTAGGGCATCCGCGGAATCGTCTTGAAGACTTTGACAAGGTTCGGGTCAATGCGCTTCGACATCGCGCGGTAGGCTTCGAGCAGTTCCTCCGGCTTCTTGTAGTAGAACTCGTCCGAGGTGCGAAGCTTCTTGAAGAACTCTTTGTGCGTGCCTTTGAAGCCGACTTGGGTCATCACCTTCTGCATCTCGGCGCGAATGCGCGCGACTTCCGTGAGGCCCTTCTCGTGAATCTGCTGGGGCGTCATGTCGGTCGTCGTGTAGCGGCGGGCGAGAAAGGCATAAGCCTCCGCGCCGTCAGTCCACTGCCACGCGCCGACCTCGTCGAAGGAGGCGGGAAGGTACTCGTCGTTGAAATAAGTTTTGAACTGGCGATAGGCCGGGATGACGTGTTGCGTGACGGCCTCGCGCGCGGCTTGCGCGAGCCGCTCGCGCTCGGCGGCGGGCACCTCGTCGTGAAATTTTTTGAAGGGCGCGAAAAAGGGACTGTCTTCGGGGCGCTGAACAATCTGTTTTTCGATCTGCGCGGGCACGCGCTTCAGGATCTCTTTCGGCCAGAGCTTTTTCGCGCGCACGCCTTCGCGCATGAGCGCGATATTCTGCTCCATCAGGCGCGGCAGGGCGTGCAAGCGTGCGATCCAGTCGTCGTAGTCCTTGACGGTCTGAAAGCGCAAAAGTTCCGTCAACTCGTCCGCCGTCTGGATGCCCCCGCGCTGGTTGACGGGGAGCAGATACATCTTGAACTTGAACTCTTCGATGTCGCTGTCGAGGTCTTTCTTAAACAGATCGTAGTTCAAACGGTCGGCGACGGAGAGCCGCGCGCGGTCAATCGCCTTGAGACGCGCGAGCGCGTCCAGACGCCGCCGCTGCCGCGCGTTGATGGCGTCGAGGCTCAGGTCTTCCCACTGGTCGTTGAAGCGCCGGTCGCCGAGCGTCGAAGCGAACGTCGGGTTCTGCCGCATCGTCCATTCCCACTCGTCGTCGAATAGTTTATGCAGCGCCTTCGCGGCGGCGTTGTTGTTTTGAGTTGTCTTCATCGCGGCTCCTCGCGCGCCCGCCGTCGTCTGTCGCGCGGCGGCGATGGTCGGGAGCAGCAGCGCGATGACAAGCAGGGGAAGAAGTAAGCCCTTGAACTGAGAGCGCATGGCAAGTGAACCTCCGTGTCGTAGGTTTGCGGGTGGAAGAAAGTTTCCGGAGACGTGGGGAAGGATACAACAGAAAAGGAAGAAGGCAGAAGTCGGAGGGCGGAATGAGGTGACGCAGATTTTTTCTGAAGGGTTTGGAATCTCCGTCGGAGCGGGATGTTTGTCGTCCGGCGTGACTCACAGCATTTAGCTCGGATTTCACTTGGATGTACGGGTCAGAACCGCCTGCGGGAGCGGGCGGATGTCCTGTGACAGGAGGCCCGCCCGCTCCCGCAAGCGGTTCTGACCTCTCCCGCTATTGAGCCACTACCAAAGCGTAAACTCAGGGCTACCTTACAGGTAGCCCTGAGTTTATGTGTGTGTATCAGATTTGCAGGTATGAAGCTGGCGCACTCGAAGATTGCGGCGTCCCGACACAAAACTTGTTGAATCCAGACCGCCGACAATGTATATTCGTGAGTGGGAAGCTCTAATCCCATCGAACTCCGTTGAAGTTCTATTCTGTCTCGTCTCGCTCCTTGCTCTCCTCTGAATAACCATCAGCAGCACTCTTCAAAGTCTCTTTGCGAAGTTCTGCAAGCACCGCGGGACCACTCCACTTATAGCGATTTGCAATTGCGTGCGACCGTTTAGAGGCGGGCAATGCCCGCCGGTGCGACTTG
>JBGTBQ010000303.1:0-5040 GCA_041749275.1 Pyrinomonadaceae bacterium
GCGGCGGGCCGTCCAGAGTGGCGAGGCCGTCATCGTTGACGTGCGCGCTCAGGCCGACTACGATCAGGGCCACATCAAAGGCTCGATCTGTATCCCGCGCACCGAGATAGACCAGCGTCTCGCGCAGCTCCCCAAAGACAAGCTCCTCATCTTCTACTGCGCTTGACCGACCGAACACCAGAGCGCCGGTGCGGCGCTCGACATCAAAAAGCGCGGTTACGAGAACACGGCGGCGCTCCTCGGCGGCTGGGCCGCGTGGACGGGCAAGGGACTGCCGACGGAAACCGCGAAGTAAAGGGATGATGATGAAGTTAATGGGCGGGTGAAAGGGTACGGCTTTATCCTATCTTACTCGTCTGAACCTTGATGTACGGGCGCATCGCGCATACCATTTCGCCGCTTTTCCTCGCAATCAACCAAAGAGCTTCCCGCCGTGATTGAAACATGGTCGGCTGTCAGATTCGAGGAGGTAAAAAAGGGCGGCTCTACAAAACCCCTTGTCCTTAATTGCCTCCGCCGCGCCGAGGGTTCGGTGATCCCCGAACGGAAAAGGTTCGTCGTCAAGTGCATGGACTTGCCCCGGATTAGTCCGCGTGTCATGTTCTGCGAAATAGTCGGCAATCTGTTCGCTCGTGAGATTGAAGTCAACACGCCGCGACCGGCGCTCGTCAGCATAAGCGATACCTTCGCAAGGGTCACGAACGCGATTCTGGCTCGCGATGGCCTTCAAATTTCCGAGGGGGTTGGTGTAGGATGTGAATACTTTCAAGGGGGGTTTACAAGTCCGGTCATCGGCCCGCCCCTCGCTCATGAGGAAGTACCGCAAGCAACATTACTTTACGGTTTCGACCTTCTGGTCCAGAACCCTGACCGCCGCGTTGACAAGGCCAACTGCGGATTTTTAGGGCAGAAACTGATCGCCTTCGACTTTGAAATGGCGTTCAGTTTTTTGCTTCTCGTCGGACAACAACACGACCCGTGGGAAGTATCGAAACATGGGTTAGCCTCTAAACACATATTCCACCGCCAGCTCCAGCAGCGGCAGGTCAGTTGGACACCGCTGCTGGACGCGCTCGCCTCTTTTGACTTGGAGTTGTTCAGGGAATGGGAGGCCGGGCTGCCCGCCGCGTGGCCGGCGGACATGGGCCGAGTCATCGAACACGTCAGGGCAGTGAAGCGCAACCTGACGAAGTTTGAGCACGAGTTGCAGGGGAGTTTGTCATGAGCATGATTCCGTACACGTACAGCGTTGTCAGGTATGTTCACGACCCCGCCGCCGGAGAGCAGCTAAACGTCGGCGTCATCCTTTGCGCGCCGAGTGAGCATTTCTTCGAGGCGAAGTTCGAGTACAGATTCGAGCGGCTGTCGGAAGCCTTCGCGGACTTCAACGGCGAGCACTACAGGCGCGTGCTGAAGCAGATCGCTGCGGCCATCGCCGACCTCCGCGAGCGGACGCAGGGCGGCCTGTTCCCCTTGCGAGAGCCGCCGGCGGACGTGACGCGGCTGGTGTCGCTGCTGATGCCCGACGGTGACCTCAGCATCCAGTTCAGTCTGATGCTCGCGGGCGTCACTGATAACCCTGAAGCCGAGTTGGAGGATATTTTCGAGCGGATGATTTTGTCCCAGTACCCCCGCCAAAGAATTGACAAGCGGACTGACGAAGAGGTTTGGACCTCTGTTTACCAGCGGCCACTCATTCAGCACAGGGTGAAGAAGTACCTACAGCCTAAGCAGTTCGAATCGTCCGACTATGAGCTGAGGTTTGACCACGCGTTTAAGAACAATCACTGGCACGTCCTGCACCCAACGTCTATGGACTATGCAAGGCCGGAGGGCATCCAAGCCAAGGCTACAAGGGTTCTTGGGAAGGGGACCGCGCTTTCCGGCAACCCAGAACTCGGCACGCTGTATCTCTTGATGGGGAAGCCGCAGGAGCGTAAGTATATGACTCAGTACATCAAGGCCAAGAACCTCCTGCATAAGATGCCAATTAAGCACGTAATTGTCGAAGAAGATGAGGCCGAAGACTTCGCGCAAGAGTTGGAATCTTACCTGCGCGAACACGGCTTAATTGAGGGCGGTGGCTGACGCCGTCAATAGATGTTCCGACAAAGTCTCAAAGAGTTAAGCCGCGTGCTTTCTATATCTCTCATCCCTCATCCCTCATCCCTCATCCTTTTGATGCGCTGTTCTAAATCGGCGGTGATGGTCGCAGGCTCGTCCGCGTGTGTGTAAGTCAAGGCTTTGCCGAACGTGACGGTGACCGATCCCGGCGGCGCGAAGAAACGGCGGCCCTCGTTTTTCAACTCAAACAGTCCATCAATTCGCACGGGCACGACCGTTATGCCGAGTTGCGCGGCGAGAAGTCCGATGCCGCCCATGAAAGGATTCAGGCGTCCGTCCTCAGTGCGTGTGCCTTCGGGAAAGACGAGCAGGTTGTAGCCACGGTCAACAGTCTCGCCGGCATAGACGAAGCTGCGGCGAAAGCCGCTCTGCCGCGGCAGCGAAAAGGTGTTGAAGATTGAGACGACAAGCGCGTATTGCATGAGCCAGCGAACGCGTGTCAGGAAAGGCGTCCCCGCCGGAGGCCGTCGCCACCAGCGCAGGCGCTCGCCCTCTTGTGCAACAGCCATGCGCCGTCTGAACCGATCCGGGAGCGCCGACATAATCAGCGCGTGATCCACGAACGTGATGTGATTCGAAACGAACAGCACGGGGCCGCGCAAATTACGCAGGTGCACGCCGCCGCGAACCCGCACCCGACATAGGACGTAAGTGATGGGCAACACGACCGCGTAGTAAAATGCGATTCTGAACCACGTCACCGGAAACCGCTGCGCCCAGCGCGGGTACGGATAGCGAGATGAAGCGTCAGCGACTCCGCCGCCGCTTCGAACGAGAGTTTCAATGTCGCCGAGCGTAGTCGCCGCGGTGAAAGCAGCCTCGTCAATCTCGATCTGATAGCGGTCTTCTATCGCGCTCATTAGCTCGACGCGACCGAGCGAGTCGAGCTTTAAATCGGTCGCCAGCTTTGCCGATGAATCGAGGCGGGCCGAGTCTTCCAAATCAGCGACAACTGATGTGATGAACGCGGAAAGTGGATGTGAAACAGGGGACTGTGAGGAGCCGTCCGTCACACCTCGCGCGACGTTTGAGCCGCTTGTATCCAACACCAACCGTTCTTCAATCCCCGGCTCCTGGCTCCCGGTTCCCGTGCTCAACCTTGCGCGGATGTCGCGCTTACGAACCTTTTGCGTAGCCGTGCGCGGGAAGTCGCTCTCCGGCCAGATCACCCAGCGACGCGCTTGCTGGTGACGTGCGAGAGATTCATTGGCGCGCTCGATTGCGGGCGCCGGGTCGCCGTTCGGGTCTTTCAGGATGAGCACGGCGAGCGGTTCGGAGCCGCGCCCGCCCTCGACGCCGACCACCGCGCTCAGTTTGATTTCGGGCTGGCGGTCGAGCGCCGCCTCGATATCTTCGGGATAGATGTTCAGTCCGGCGGCGGTCACGATCACATCCTTCCGACGCCCCTTGAAGTAGATATTGCCATCAGCATCCATCTCACCGATGTCGCCGGTTCGCAGCCATCCTTCGTCGGCTACCAGAGTCTGCACGCCCTCCTTCCAGTAGCCCGGCGTGACGTTCGCGCCGCGCACGAGAATCTCGCCGCTCGCATCCAGTTTGACCTCCTGACCGGGAAGCGTTTTGCCCACCGACCCGCGCCCGGTCTTGAAGGGGTGGTTGACCGTGATGAGAGACGCCGTCTCGGTCATGCCGTAGCCTTGCAGCACGGCAAAGCCGAGCCGCTTCCAGAACGTTTCCGACTCCTCCGAGAGCGTCGCGCCGCCGGTCACGAAGGCCCAGAACCTCAGCCCGAAAGCACGGTGGACGCCGCGGAATCTCCACCAGCGTTTGAGCGGGTTCCAATTCCTTGCCGCCGCGACCTCTTCAACCAACAGCGCGCCGCGCCCGCGCGCCTCCTCGCGCCGCTCGACATGCTCGCGCAGCGTATCGAGCAGACGCGGGACGGTGACGACGACGTTGACGCGCCGACTCTTGATCGTCGAGACAATCTCCGCCGGGTTCAGTGTCTCCTGAAAGATGACTTCGCCGCCGAGGAGTTGCGGCACGAAGATGCCCATGAATTGTCCGAAGATATGGCTGAGAGGCAACAGGTTCAGGAATCGTATCGGATGAATAATCCTTTCCCAGCGGAGATACTTCTTAATCTCCTCTTCGAGCGGCGCGAGGTTGGCGAGCAGGTTCCGGTGCGTGATGCAGACGCCTCTCGGCTCGGCGGTCGTCCCCGAAGTGTAGATGATTTCGACGAGGTCGGTTTCCGCCGCGTCCGTCAGCGCATCTGGCTCGCCTGAGTGGCGTGCGACCGACTCTTCCAATGTGTCCAGCGAGAGCGTCGGGATGTTGAGATTGACCTTGGCTTGCGTCGCGGAGTCCGCAAGCAATAGACGCGCCTGTGTCTGCGCGTGGACGCGCGAAACGAAGTCCGGCGTGCTCTCCACGTCGAGCGGCACGACGATCACGCCCCGCAGCGTGCAGCCGAAAAACGCGGCGACCCACTCCGGGCTGTTCCCGCCCCAGAGCAACACGCGCTCGCCCTTCCGCACGCCCTGTGCTTCAAGTTCGCGCGCGAACTGAAAGGCAGTTTTAGCGACGCGCTTATATGACCAACGCACGACGCGCAGGCCGCGACGGTGCGTGTACGCCGTCTCGTCCCTTCGTTTGAGAAACTCTATAAGATAGCTATTGATCGAAATCCGTGCCATGAATCAGCAATACCTTGCAACCCGTTTGCCAGTCTGCACCGTGCGATGCTTTGGCGGATTTTTCGCATAAAATACCAGAACAGGACATCCTTGCCACCTTCGGAACCGCGAGTATAGAAAGCTCGATGCTCCAACTGAAAGACTCTCCCTTCGCCCTCGCCGACAACCTTTCATCCCTCTTCGCGTCTGTGTTAGTATCCCGCGCGATGGAATTCGTCGAAAAAGCACGCATCATGGACGGTATGCGGATCAACCG
>JBGTBQ010000304.1:0-6200 GCA_041749275.1 Pyrinomonadaceae bacterium
GCGGCGGGCCGTCCAGAGTGGCGAGGCCGTCATCGTTGACGTGCGCGCTCAGGCCGACTACGATCAGGGCCACATCAAAGGCTCGATCTGTATCCCGCGCACCGAGATAGACCAGCGTCTCGCGCAGCTCCCCAAAGACAAACTCCTCATCTTCTACTGCGCTTGACCGACCGAACACCAGAGCGCCGGTGCGGCGCTCGACATCAAAAAGCGCGGTTACGAGAACACGGCGGCGCTCCTCGGCGGCTGGGCCGCGTGGACGGGCAAGGGACTCCCGACAGAAACCGGGAAGTAAAGGGATGAAGGATGAGGGATGAGGGATGAAGTAAGACTAGCTCTGCTTCATCCCTCATCCTTCATCCCTCATCCTTCATCCTTCATCCCTCATCCTTCATCCCTCATCCCTCATCCCTCATCCCTCATCCCTCATCCTTCATCCCTTTTTTCTATTGCCTTGCCGCGCGTGGCTGTGCCAAACTCCGCCGCATCGAACATCAGCCGCGACTCGCGGTACGAGCGGCAGCGACAAGCCTTTTTGAGCAAGCGCAATCGAATCCTTTCTGACTCTGGAGGCACAACTTGCTTCGAGGACTCTTCCGCACCAAAAATCTCGACGACATCCTCGCCGTGGTGGGCGACCAGAAGTTTTCTTTGAAGCGCACGCTCGGCGCTTTCAACGTCACGCTGCTCGGCATCGGCGCGATCATCGGCGCGGGCATCTTCGCCACCGTGGGCACCGCCGCCGCGGGCGCGGACGGACGCGCGGGCGCGGGGCCGTCGCTCATGCTCTCGTTCGTCATCACGGCGGTCGTCTGCGGCTTCACCGCCTTGTGCTATGCGGAGTTGGCCTCGATGGTGCCGATTTCGGGGTCGGCTTATACCTACTCTTACGCGACGATGGGCGAGTTGGTAGCGTGGATCATCGGCTGGGACTTGATTATCGAGTACGCCATCGGCAACGTCGCCGTGGCGATCAGTTGGGCGGAGTTTTTCAATAGGCTGTTGCGGAACCTCGGCATCGGTTTCCCCGACTGGCTGGCGACGAACTACCGTGGCGCGACGCCGGAACTGCTCGCCGCCGCGCCGCACGTCTTCGGCATCCCCATCGTTTTCAACATCCTCGCCTTCGGCATCGTCGCGCTCATCACCATCGTCCTCGTGTGGGGCATCCGCGAATCGGCGGGCTTCAACGCGATCATGGTCGCCATCAAGATTCTCGTCCTCCTCTTCTTCATCGTCGTCGCGCTCTACTACGTCTCGCCCGCCGAGATCACGACCAACTGGCAGACGCCCTCCTTCCAGCCGAACGGGTGGGTCGGCACCTTCACCGGCGCGGCGATCGTCTTCTTCGCCTATATCGGTTTTGACGCCGTCTCGACCGTGGCCGAAGAGACGAAGAACCCCGCGCGCGATTTGCCCATCGGCATCATCGCATCGCTCGTCATCTGCACGTTCTTCTACGTTGCCGTCGCCGCCGTCTTCACCGGAATCGTGCCCTACACGGAGTTGATTCAGTGGACGCCGGCGCAGCAGGGCGAGGCTTTGACGATGGCGCTCGAATCGGTCGCGCCGCAGGCGAAATGGCAGAACACGGTGGTCGCGCTCGGTTCGGTCATCGCGCACACGGCGGTGCTGCTTGTGTTCCAACTCGGACAGCCGCGCATCTTCTTTTCGATAGCGCGCGATGGACTGCTCCCACCCATCTTCGCCAGCGTCCACCCGCGTTTCAAGACGCCGCACGTGACGACGATTCTGACGGGCGTGCTCGTCGGCGGCATCGCCGCCTTCGCCAACGTGGACGAGATGGTCTCTTTGACGAACATCGGGACGCTCTTCGCCTTCGTGCTCGTCTGCATCGGCATCCCGATCCTCCGCATGAAAGACCCCGCGCGGCACCGCCCGTTCCGCGTCCCGCTTGGCCCGTGGCTGCTGCCGCTCATGGGCGCTCTCTCGTGTATCTTCCTGATGTACTACCTGCCGGGCGGCTCTTGGTGGCGCTTCATCGGCTGGCTGGCGCTCGGTTTATCCATCTACTTGTCTTACGGCTACACGCGCAGTTACATCGGCCAGCAGATCGGTCGGCCCGCGCGCACACCGCTGCCGCTCAAGGTCTCCGCGCTCGGCTTCCTGCTCGTCGCCATCGGACTCTTCGCCATCCCGCACGACCTCGGCCCCGGCGCGATGCTCAACACAGCGTTGAGCGCCGACGCGGAGTTGCACGGGCGTGCTCTCTACGGCCTCATTATCATCATCGTCGGACTCGTGCTCGGCATCGCCGGCGCAGCGATAGGCACACAGAAGACTGGCGAGGAGGGGAACTTCAAAGGCTAGTGTGAAAGTAATGTGCCTCCGTTTAGAGGCGGACAATGCCCGCCGGTTCTGGCTCCATCGAAGCTTGAACCGGCGGGCATTGCCCGCCTCTAAACGGAGGCACACAAAATGCGACGGCGACTTGACGCGACTACACCTTGCCCTCAAGCCCCGACAGTAAATCCGCATGAAGCAGCCGGTGGAAGAGGTGCTCGCCCGCTTCGCGCCGGACGGAGAGGCGCCCGGCGGTGTAGGCGCGCGACGCGAGGCCGCGCTGGACGGATTTACAAATCGCCGTGTCCTCATCCTGTATGCGTTGGCCGACGTTGATGCTCGCCGTGTTGCGCTCGCGCGCGGCATCCGAGATGTCTGGAAAGTAGAAGTCGAAGATGACTTCCGTTTTATCCACGCCCAGCGGACGCACGAGGTTCGTGTCCATCACGCCTTCGTACCAATTAATCATGAAGTTCGGGTAAATCCAGTAGTAGAGAGCGCGCTCGCCTGCGCGCACCGCGCCGGTCTCGGCCTCGGCTCCGGCGCTGACGACCGGGCTTGACTGCAAACAAAACCGCACGCCGTTCTCAATCGTGTAGTTCGCGTAATCGAGTACGCTATCGAGTCCCTTGTGCAGATAAGGGACGTGGTAGCCGCCGTCGAGGTAGTTGTCTACGAAGACCTTCCAGTTGCAATCGAACTCATAGCGGCGACGCTCCATCCAGTGAAGGTTGTAAAGTTCGAGCGGACGCGCTTGCGAGATAAGCTCCGCGCCGAGGAACTCCGCGAGCGACGGGCCGCCGCGCTCCAGTTTGACGAACACCCAGTTCTCCCACACGTCGCACTCGACCGGGACGAGGCCGTTTGCGCCGCGCTCGAACCGGCAGACGCCCGCAAAATCGGGCGTGCCTTTGAGTTCGCCTTCGAGCGTGTACGTCCAGCCGTGATAGGGGCAGCGCAGGACACGAGCTTTTCCTTCCGGCTCGGTCATCACGGCGGCGGCGTGGTGGCGGCAGACGTTGAAGAAGCCGCGCAACTCTCCGTCGCCTCCGCGCACGACCAAGACGGGTTCGCCCGCCAGTTCCGCCGTCACGTATTGACCGGGTTCGCGTACCTGCTCCGCGCGCCCGACGAGCTGCCACGTGCGCGCGAAGACCGTCCGTCGTTCTAAATCATAGACGCGCGGGTCAACGTACCACGGCGCGGGGATCGTCCACGCTTCCGCGAGCGGCGCGGCGGCATCGTAGCTTTCGACGATTTCTTTAAGGAAGGGTTTCATGCTTTTACGCTGTGCGTTTTAAGCCGGGCGGACTCTTGGGCGGGTTGGTTTTCACCACAGAGACACAGAGAACACAGAGGGAGCACAGAGGATTTCTGGTTTGATTTTATGATGCTTTCTCTGTGTAACCTCTGTGCCCTCTGTGTCTCTGTGGTGAAGATTAATTCGCGCGAACACTCACCTAAGACGCCTCACCCAACCGGCGTCGCCGTCTTCCGCTTCGGGTTGAAGAAAGGCGTCTTCACCACTGTCGCCCCGACGCGGTGGCGGACGGCCTCGACCGTCACTTCGATCTCCAGACGCGTGTCCGGCTTCGCGTGCTCGCGCTTGACGGTGGCGAGTGCGATCAGTTTTTTGAGCGTCGGCGACCACGTGGTCGAAGTCGCCTTGCCGGTCTGCACGCCGTCGCCGTAGACCGGCACGGCCACGCGCGACGCGACGGGCGAGACCGACGGCGGCAGCCCGACGGCTTCGTACAGACGCTCGACGCCCGTCCAGTCAACCTCCAATCCAACGATCTCGCGCGCGTGCCCGCGCCGCTGTTCTTCCACGAGCGCCGCCTGCCCGACGAAGCGCCCCTTGTCGAGGTTGACGAGGCGGCCTAAGCCCATCTCGAACGGCGTGTATTTCTGCTCTTCGATGAGCGCCTTCTTGCCGCCGTGAAAATCCACGTCTATCAAAAGCAGTCCCGCTTCGATGCGCGCCACGTCGAGTGCGAGCATCCCCGCCGGATGGATGTCGAAGGCGCGGCCCGCCGCAACGAGCGCATCCCACACTCTGACGGCCTCTTCCGACGGAATCCAGATTTCATAGCCGAGGTCGCCCGTGTAGCCCGTGCGCGAAACCTCGACGGGCGTGCCCGCGATAGTGCCCGACGTGACGCGGAAGTATTTCAGCTTCTCGATATCCGCGCCCTCGACCAGCGATGTGAGCAGCCTGCCGGAAGTCGGCCCTTGCAGCGCGAGCGCCGAAAGCTCTTCGGAGATGTCCTCGATCTCGACCTCCATCCCCGCCGCGTTCTGCGTGAACCACCTCAGCGACGGGTCAGCCGCCGTCCAACGATACATATTTTCGCCGAGCCGCGAGACCGTGCCGTCGTCAATCACCTTCCCCCGCTCGTCGCACCACGGCGTATAGACGACCTGCCCGACCGCGACCTTTCGCATGTCGCGCGTGATGATGCGGTCAACCAACCGCGTCGCATCCTTGCCCGTCACCCGGTACTTGAAGAGCGGCGACACGTCAATCAACGCGGCGGCGTTGCGAATCGCGTTGTACTCATGCTCGTGGTGCGCCTCGTAAGAACTGACGGCGTAATAGCCCGACCACTCGCGGTAGCTCAGGCTCTCGCAGAGCGCGAAGGTTCTTTCGTGAAAAGCGGTTCCGATTGGCATGTGGGATTCTCTAACGCGTGCTCACGACAAGTGTATCTCGCGGAGCTCAGACCTTCCGGCGAACCCGCACCATTCCCGGCGAGATTACGCTGAATGTTTGGAGCAATTCCGCCCCACGATCACGCAGCACGTCCGCTACGATTCCGGCTTTCGTTTCCGGCAACAGTCCGGCCAGCCGTAAAAGCACGACCCCGGAACTTATAAGATTCTGCCGAAAGACGAGCTCCCCGAAGTCTTTGTCGGCTGTCAATAACAGCGCATTCCTTTCATTAGCTCTGGCGAGAACTACGTCGTCCGAGAGGCCCGGCTCCATTTCGGCGATATATAGAACGTCGTGCCCTTCCTGCCGGAGACGCTCAACAATCTGTCGGTCAACGCTTTCATCAGCGAGAAGATTCATGCGGCCTTCTCAGGGAGAGGATAGACGACATCGGCTTTAAGCGCGTGAGCGGCAAAGTCGAGAGCGGCGAGAACGGCCTGCCGGGTCAACCGAGGATGGGCTTCGAGGATTTGCTCGATGGTCTCTCCGGCGGCCATCTTCTCCAAAATCAACTCGACGGTCACGCGCGTGCCCGCGACGACAGGCTTGCCCATCATGATTTTCGGATCGGATTGAATCAGTTGGCTATTCATAACTTCACCTACCCCAAGCATCGGAACGTGTGTTTGTCTCGGCGAGCGATTATAAGTATCCTAGCGAATCTTCATCAAGCAACGAATGTTTTGGAATTACTGTGATATGGACTTCATAGATTGGTGCCATCACGTTTTGAAAACGCTGGAGAGGGAAAGATTCAATCCTCATTTAACCAGCCACGAGCTTCAAAATATTCTCTTTGGTGAAGATGCTCAACAACCTGATTTTCATTTCTCGAATACACGGCACGGAATGTTTCATGCTCTGACGGCGCT
The DNA here is from genome assembly GCA_041749275.1 of Pyrinomonadaceae bacterium. GTDB lineage: Bacteria > Acidobacteriota > Blastocatellia > Pyrinomonadales > Pyrinomonadaceae > JBGTBQ01. The sequence goes on from JBGTBQ010000304.1 coordinate 5,890, forward strand.
TGCAGATGCCGATCTATCGCAAACAGCACAGGGCAGATACAAAATCACGCCGTTAGGGAGAAAACTACTGTCTGATCCGACAGAGTATTGGACATTAATTTGTACAAAAGAAATAGACCCAGAAGAAGCCGAAGTTTTGCGATTAGTAAATCAACTTAGCCCACAACAAGACAGCAATTCTCGGTCAGGAATAACGTAAGTCTATGAAAACATTGGATCATGGTTCAAAAGAAGCGCAAAAACTCGAAAGCTTAACTCGCATCTGTAAAGAGCTTACGCGCTGACCGAGAATTGCTGACAACAAGAAGCCA
>JBGTBQ010000305.1:0-26925 GCA_041749275.1 Pyrinomonadaceae bacterium
ATGAACTCGGAACGCACATCGCCGCTTGAGGAACTGGAAACGCTCGTCGGCTCTTTCCCTGAGCGGCGGATACTGGTTGTCGGCGATCTGGTCGCGGATCAGTTTCTCTTCGGCGAGATCAGCCGCGTCTCGCGCGAGGCGCCTGTCCTCATCCTGCGCCACGAACGGACGGAGACGGCGCCGGGGGGCGCGGCCAACTGCGTTATGAACCTTGCCGCACTCGGCGCTCATGCCGAGATTGTCGGCGCACTGGGCGATGATGAGGCGGGCCGCGCCCTGCTCCAAAAACTAAGCGCGGCGGGAGTTGATTGTAGCGGCGTTGTCGTCAACCCGAGGTTGAAAACGACGACGAAAGTTCGCGTCCTCGCCGGTCACGCGCACTCTTCGCGCCAGCAGGTGATTCGCGTTGACTATGAAAGCGACGCCGTAAATAACCACGCGATTCGCGCTGCCCTCGTCGAAAATCTGCGCGGTCGAGTGGCCTCCGCGAATGCCGTGATCGTCTCGGATTATAACTACGGCGTGGCGAACAAAGAGATGATCGGCGTGCTGCGTGAAGCGGCGGACAGCGGTTTGCTCGTGCTGGTGGACTCCCGTTTTCGGCTCAAGGAGTTCGATGGCTTCACGTCGGCGACGCCGAACGAAGACGAGGTCGAGCAGGTTTTGGCCGAGCGCCCGGCGGACACGGAAGCGCTCGCGGCGGCGGGTGAAAAACTGCGCGCGCAACTCGGCCACGCCGCGCTGCTCATCACACGCGGGAGAAACGGGATGCTCGTTCTTGAAGCAGGTCGGAAACCGTTGCACTTGGAGGCCGTGGGAGAGCGTGACGCGGTGGACGTGACCGGCGCGGGCGATACGGTGATTGCAATATATGCGCTGGCGCTCGCGTCGGGCGCGGGCTTCGCCGACGCCGCGCGTCTGGCGAATCACGCCGGCGGCGCGGTCGTGATGAAACGCGGCACGGCCTCGGTCACGGCGCGGGAACTCCTCGCCTCACTCCGCGAGCACGGGGTACGCAGTTGAACGGCAAGGCGGCGCTTGAAGTTTTAAAGCAGCCGGCCCGCCGTCTGGTCGTGCCCGCCGGCATTATTTTTTTTGTGGCTGGGTTGCAACTCGTCGCCGGCTTCATCCCGAATTTTATCGAGCAACAATACAGCCTCGGTCTCTACCCACGAATCCTCGTCTGCTTGTCGTTGACAAGCAAACACGCCGGCTTCTCAGTCGCTGAATTTTTGTTACTCTTCCCGCTCGCCGGAATCGGCGCGTGGATGGTTTGGGCGACGCGCGGCATCATTCAACACCGCCGGAGAATGCGCCACGTTCTCGCATCTTCCTTCACGCTCCTCCTGTGGGTTTCGTCCGTGGTCGCTTTGATATTCATGCTCGTCTACGGTCTGAACTACCAGCGCCCGCCACTGGTTGAGAGTTTGCGTCTTGAGCAGAGAGCGCCTGATGCGTTGGAAGCCGAAGCGATGAGCCGCGCGATCATTGACGGCCTCAATCAAAATTACACGATGAGCGGCGCGGTCGCATCGGGCGAGGAAGGCAGCCGCCTTCCGTTGTCTCGCACGCAACTCTTCGTCGTGCTCGAAGAATCCTTCGCGCGTGAGCCGCTCCTGTCCGGCATCAGCGCGGGCGTGGCGCACGTTCCGCCAAAGCCCGTTTACTTTTCAGGACTGATGAGCCGCCTCGGCATTTCCGGCATCTACTCGCCCTTCACGGGCGAAGCCAATTACAACGCCATCCAGCCTGACTCCAGCTTACCTTTCACCATCGCGCACGAGATGGCCCACCAGCGCGGCTTCGCGCGCGAGTCCGAAGCGAGCTTCGTGGCCTTCCTCGTGTGCATTAAATCATCGCACCCTTACGTTCGTTATTCCGGCTATCTCCACGCGCTGCGCGTCCTCGCCGTTCTCCGCCGTCTCGCGCCGGAGCGCTACGCCGAAGTCGCCGCGCTGATCGGCGACGGCCCGCGCTCTGACCTTCGCGCGAGTGATGCGTTCTGGAACCGTTACAGCGGCGGACTCAGCCGTCTCTCGCGTCGCGTCAACAACCTTTACCTGCGCGCCAACCGCGTCAAGTCCGGCGTGCGGAACTATGGCGAAGTCGTCTCGCTTATCATCGGCTATTATCTGAGCCACGGCCTTCCGCCGGCTACTGAGACGATGAAGACACAATTTAGCCACGGAGACACAGAGACACAGAGCTTAGGAAGGAGAAGAAGAAAAGAGAGCAGGTTAAGGGAAAGTTGAATGATTAAACTCTCCCGTTCCCTTCTTCATCTCTTTCTCTTGATGACTTCTTTCTCCGTGCCTCTGTGTCTCCGTGGCTAATCCGGTTTTCATAGAAGCCTCGACGCCGGTTGCGGATTCCGCCGTGCGCTCTTATCCTTAAACCTGCCGCCCATGCCATTCGACGAACAGCCAAAACCGGAAGCCGCCGCGCGCATCCTCGACCGCAACCGCGTCATCGCGCGCGTCGCCATCGCGCGCAGAAACGGCGCGCGCATCGTGCTCGCCAACGGCTGCTTCGACCTCCTTCACGTCGGGCACGTGCGTTATCTCGAAGCCGCGCGCGCGCTCGGCGACCTCTTGGTCGTCGGCGTCAACTCCGACGCGCAAGCACGCGCGCTCAAAGGCGCGGGGCGTCCCTTCGTCAATGAACGCGAACGCGCCGAAGTAGTCGCCTCGCTTCGCGCCGTAGACCTCGTTATCATCTTTCACGAACCGACCGTCGAGGGGCTGCTGCTCGCCGTCCGCCCTGACTACCATGCGAAGGGCACGGACTATACCGAGGAGACTGTGCCGGAACGCGACGTGGTGCGCTCTTACGGGGGCCGCGTCCGTATCGTCGGCGACCCGAAAGACCATTCGAGCACGGGAATGCTGTTGAAAGTGAAGAGTGAAAAGTGACCGGCGACGAGCAAAACAGATAACCACTCGGCAACCGTCATTCATCACATAATGTTGGATGAAAATCCTTTTCGTCAAACTCGGAAGCATCGGCGACATCGTCCACACGCTGCCCAGTCTCGCGGCGGTGCGGCGGGCGTTGCCGCGCGCTTCCGTTTCGTGGGTGGTCGAGCGGCGGGCGGCGGAAATTTTGCGGGACAACCCGCTTTTGGAAAGCCTCATCGAAGTGGACACGAAGGGGTTGAGGCGCTGGCCGATGTCTGGGGAGACGCTGCTGGCACCGCGTCAGCAGTTGCGTCGGTTACGCGCCTCACCCTTCGACTTATCCATAGATTTTCAGGGACTCCTCAAATCCGCGAGCATCGCCAAGCTTTCCAGAGCGCGCCGACGCTTCGGTTTCAACCGGCAAGCGTTGCGCGAACCGGCAAGCCGTTTTCTTTTGACCGACCGGGTCAACGTCCCCATCCGCCTCCACGTCATCAAAAAGAATCTCGCTCTCGTCGTCGGCGCGCTCGGCATTGACGTGCCCACGGACGGAAGCGATTTCGAGTTCCCCATCGGCATCTCAAAAGATCATCAACGCGAAGCGGACGAGATCACGATTCGCGTGGACGACAGCTTTGCTATCTTGAATCCCGGCGGCGGCTGGCCGACAAAACTGTGGAGCGCGGAACGTTTCGGCGCGCTCGCGGACGAGCTTTGGTCGAGCTATGGCCTGCGCGCGGTCGTCACCTACGGCCCCGGCGAGCGAGAGTTGGCCGAGAGCGTCCTGCACGCGAGCCGCTCCGGCAAGACTCTGCTCGCCAGCCCCAGCCTCAAGGGTTTTTACGCACTCGCGCGGCAAGCCTCCGTCTACGTCGGTGGAGACACGGGGCCGACTCACTTGGCGGTCGCGGCGGGCGCTCCGGTCGTCGGATTGTTTGGCCCGACCGAATGGTGGCGCAACGGCAGCCCGCGCGTTGACGACATCTGCGTCGAGCGCACGGACATCGGCTGCCGGACGGACTGTCATCGCCGTTCGTGCTCACAATGGATTTGCATGGACATCGAGGTCGGGCGCGTGCTGGATGCCATCGGCGAAAGATTGCGCCGCGCGGGGCGAGTCTTCGCGGCGACGGAGGCGTTGACGCATGGCGCGTAGGGGCGGGACGTGGGTGCAGCGCTGGCGCGTGCCGCTCGGCTTTCTGTGCGCGGGCATCTTCCTGTTGCTATCAAAGCCGCGCCCTCTGACGCTGGCCGTCGGCGGCGCGGTCGCGCTTCTCGGCCTCGCGTTGCGCGCGTGGTCAGCCGGTCACATCCGCAAGAACGCGGAACTGGCGACCTCCGGGCCTTACGCGCACACGCGCAACCCGCTCTATCTCGGAAGCCTCGTGATGGGCCTCGGCTTTACGGTCGCGGCGAGCGGGACATGGTGGATGTTCCTGCTCTTCGCCTCTCTCTTCGCGGCGCTCTTTCTGGGCATCTATCTGCCCGTGATGCGCGTCGAAGCGATGACTCTCGCTGAGTTGTTTGGCGAAGCTTACGTCCGCTACGCTCGCGCGGTGCCGCTCCTCTTCCCGCGTCTGACTCCGTATCATAGTGGAGACGGCCCGGCCACGAGATTCGACGCCGCCCTTTATCTGCGTTATCGGGAATATAGAGCCGCGCTCGGCACGTTTCTGGCATGGTGCGTGCTTGCGTTGAAGGCAGTTCTGGGCGTTCTCGCCACCTGAAGATTTAAAAAGAGGGCTTTAACTTATGCCGCATCGAGTTTTTCAGAGAGTCTGGCTGGCGGCGCTCGTGTGTGCGCTCGTATCTTCTTCAATCGCTTTCGCCAACGGTGTGCCTAAAGAGCGTACACCTGAGAAAGTCCCGCCCGCGCTGCCCTTCGTGCCCTCGGAACAACTCGTCTACGAGGGCGAGTTCTCGAAGTTACTGCTTCGCGGAATTCAGATCGCGGAACTGAGGTTCACGGCTGGACGCGCCCAGTCCGCGACCACCCACGCGCAGGCGAATGGAGACGCCGCCGCGCCGCTCCTCTTTATCAGCGACATCGAGTCAAAGGGCTGGTTCCGCAAACTCTTCGGCATCAACTTCCGTTACCACGTCGAGTCCACAGTCGAACCCGGTTCCTTCAGCGTGCTCCGCACCGCCAAAGTTGACGAGCAGGGCAAGCGCGTTCGCACGAGCGAGGCAGTCTTCGACCGCGCGGCAAAAAAAGTTGAGTGGACGGAGCGCGACCCGAACAATACGCAGCAGCCCCCGCGCGTCGTCACCGCCCTGCTCGACGGCACGACCCACGACATCATCTCCGCCATCTATTACCTCCGCACGCAGCGGCTCACGCCGGGCCAGACCTACGACCTGACCGTCAGCGATTCGGGCCGTATCTTCCACGTCCCGGCCAGAGTCACAACGGAAAAGAAAAAGATGAAGACCGTCCTCGGCAAAGTGCAGACCGTGCGCCTCGACGTGGAAATCTTCGGCAAGGGGAGGCCGATTGAAGACGACGGCAAGATGTCGCTGTGGGTGACGGATGACGACCGCCATATCCCCGTCCGCGCGAGGCTCACTCACAACGTTGGCACGGTTGAGGTCAAGCTCAAGAGCTTCACCAACACGGCCCCGCGATATTAAAAGTGGCCGTTCAATCTCCCTTGATGCCCCGGCATAAATCGGTTATTTCTTTTCGTCCGACTCCTGCATCGGGCGAAAACTTCTACCCACGTCTATCTTCATTCGCCAACCTGTCATAAAATGATTTTCCGGCAAGTCGCATAAACAATGCGCGTCGGGATGTCGGCTTTCGCCCGACTTAAAGCACTTCCATCCTATTTCGGAGCACTACTCGATGAAGACCGCGCTGGTCATACACGGCCACTTCTATCAGCCGCCACGTGAAAACCCGTGGACCGATGAGGTCGAGCGCGAGCCGAGCGCGCGACCCTTCCACAACTGGAACGAGCGCATCCACGCCGAATGCTATCGCCCGAACGGCTTCGCGCGCGTCTTCGACACGCAGGGCCGCGTCGAGCGCATCGTCAACAATTACGCGAACGTCAGTTTCAACTTCGGCCCGACGCTCTTCCACTGGCTCGAACGCCACCACCCGGAGACCTACGCCCGCGTCATCGAGGCCGACCGCGAGAGCGCGCATCGTCACGGCGGGCACGGCAACGCCATCGCTCAGGGCTACAACCACGCCATCCTTCCGCTCTGCAACGAGCGCGACCGGCGTACACAGGTGCGCTGGGGCGTCGCCGACTTCCGCTTTCGCTTCGGGCGCGAGCCGGAGTCGCTCTGGCTTCCCGAAACCGCTTGCGACGCCCCGACGCTTGAAACGTTGATCGAAGAAGGCTTGCAGTTCGTCATCCTCTCGCCAAATCAGGCAGCGCGCGTGCGTGCGCTTGGGGCCGAGTCATGGAGCGATGTCTCTCAAGTCGGCCCCGACCCGTCCTTTGCCTACAAGTTTTCCCACCGCGACGGTTCGGGGCGCTCCATCGCCGTCTTCTTCTACGACGGCCACATCGCACGCGGAATTGCCTTCGAGCGACTGCTCTCTTCCAGCCATGAGTTGCTCGATGCCTGCGAACGGGCGGCGGCGGACGGCGCGCTGCTCGTCCACACCGCGACGGATGGCGAATCCTACGGCCACCATTATCGTTTCGGCGACCTGTGCCTCGCACACGCGCTCGAAGTCGAGGCCGAGGGGCGCGGTTTCCGCGTCACGAACTACGGCGAATTTCTGGAAAGTAATCCGCCGCGGTTGGAAGTAGAGATCAAGCGAAGTCCGGAGGGCGAAGGAACCGCGTGGAGTTGCGCGCACTGGCTGGGCCGCTGGGCGCGCGACTGCGGCTGCCACGGCGGCGCGAAAGAAGGGTGGAACCAGAAGTGGCGCGCCCCGCTCCGCGTTGCCCTCGACCTTCTGCGCGACGACGCCGCGAGCAAGTTCGAGCGCGCGGGCGACGACCTCTTCCGCGATCCATGGGCCGCGCGCGACGACTACGTTACACTGTTGGTAGACCACGATGCCTCGCCTGAAAATTTCCTCCGACGGCACGCGCCGCGCGCTCTGAGCCAAACGGAACAGACTCGCGCGCTGGCGCTGCTCGAAATCCAACGCGCGGCGATGACGATGTACACGAGTTGCGGCTGGTTCTTCAACGACATCTCCGGCATCGAAACCTTGCAGGTGCTCCGCTACGCCGGACTCGCCATCGAGCGGATGGACGAACTCGGACTCGCGCCGCCGCGCGAGCAGTTTCTCGCGGCTCTCGCCGAGGCGCAAAGCAACATCCCCTCGCAAGGCAGCGGCGCGGACATCTACCTCCGCGCCGTCGAGACCTCTCGCGCGTCGCGCCCTCATGGTCATCGAGTTGTGCGCCCCGGCGTGAAGAGCGTCTTCGAGGAGACGTTGACGACCGCGCTCCGCCGCTTCGTCGCCCACGGCGACGCGGAGGATTATTACTCCGCCTTGACTCTCATCGCCTTCGGCCAAAAGCTGCGGCTTCACGTCGGCCTTGAACGCGCGCGGGAGATCGTCTATGAAGCTTTGCGCGAAGACGCCGTGTCTGACGAGTTGCGCGAACTGGCGACCCGGCTCAACCTGTCGCCTTCGCTTTTATCGAACGAGCCGGTCGCGGAATTGATGATGGTGAAAGACTCGGCGGGCGAACGGACGTTGAGTAGCTGAAGCTGAACATGAATTTCCAGTGAGACTGTGCTCAAAAATTAGCTCATTATGAGCGGAATGTGTGTAGAACCGCGCAATCGAGCACGATCAAGCTCCGACGGAGCTACACGCAAAATATAAATGTGCCGACTACAATCATTCCGCCCCTGACAGAGCTTTCCGAACAGCTTTCAAACGCGCTCTTATAGCGAGTTGCAAGTGGATGGTTACAGCTACTTGCAACTCGCTTATAGTGATTACCCCGTGGAGGGAACATTGAGATGCCGGACAAGAAAACATCCTTCGGAAATGAGAAAAGCAGAGGACTCTTGATTACCTACCCGACCGCGTCGAACGACGAGATCGAGCGCATCCTTGCGCTCCAGTCGCCCGACCCGCACGCCACGCTCGGCGCGCACCTGACGCCGCACGGCGTCGTCGTCCGCGCTTTTCGTCCGGATGCGGCGAGCGTCGAGTTGATCGTCGAGGGCGCGGAGCCGCGCGCGCTGGTGAAGTCGCACCCCGCCGGATTCTTCGAGTTGGTCGTCACCGACCGCATGGAACTCTGCCCCTACCGGCTGAAGGTTTCATATCCGGACGACAAAGACTTCACGCAGCTCGATCCTTACGCCTTCCTTCCCTCGCTCGGCAACTTCGACGAGCACCTCTTCAACGAGGGTCGCCATTGGAACCTCTACGACAAGCTCGGCGCGCACTTGCAGGACTACGGGTCGGTGCGCGGCGTCTCGTTCGCCGTGTGGGCGCCGAACGCGGGCGGCGTGAGCGTCGTCGGCAGCTTCAACAGTTGGGACGGGCGGCTCCATCAAATGCGGCGGCTCGGCGTCTCCGGCATCTGGGAAATCTTCATCCCCGACATCGGCACCGGCGCGTTCTACAAGTTCGAGATTCACAACCCCGGCGCGTTGCCGTTTCTCAAGACCGATCCTTACGCGCTCTACACCGAAGTCCCGCCGGACACTTCTTCCATCGTCTACGAGCCGACGTTCCAGTTTGGCGACGAAGAATGGATCGAACGGCGCGCGCACGAATCCGCCTTACGCCGTCCCATCTCGATTTATGAAGTGCATCTCGGCTCTTGGCGGCGCATCACCGAAGAGGGCAACCGCTCGCTCACCTACCGCGAGTCCGCGCCCGCGCTTGCCGACTACTGTCTCGACATGGGTTTCACGCACGTCGAGTTTCTCCCCTTGAAGGGTTTTCCTTACGGCGGCTCGTGGGGTTATCAGGTGGCGAACTACTACGCCGCGACCGCGCGCTACGGCACGCCCGACGACTTTCGTTATCTCGTGAATTACCTACACCAAAAAGGCATCGGCGTCATCATGGATTGGGTGCCGGCGCACTTCCCGAAAGACGTGTGGTCGCTGGGTCGCTTCGACGGCACGGGGCTTTACGAACACGAAGACCCGCGCCTCGGCGAACACCCGGACTGGGGCACCTACATCTTCAACTACGGTCGCCGCGAGGTGCGAAACTTTCTCATCGCCAACGCGCTCTTCTGGATCAAGGAATGCCACATTGACGGGCTGCGTGTGGATGCCGTCGCTTCGATGCTCTACCTCGACTACAGCCGCACCGAGGGACGCTGGATTCCGAACCAGTTCGGCGGACGCGAAAATCTCGATGCCATCAGCTTCCTCAAGGAGCTGAACGATGTCGTGCATGAACGTCACCCCGGCGTGTTGATGATCGCCGAAGAGTCAACCTCGTGGCCGCTCGTCAGCCGCCCGCCCTACGACGGCGGACTCGGCTTCGACTTCAAGTGGAACATGGGCTGGATGCATGACACGCTCGAATACTTCAAGAAAGACCCGCTCTACCGCCGCTTCATCCATCACAGCCTGACCTTCAGTCTGGTCTACGCATGGAGCGAGAACTTCATCCTCACCTTCTCGCACGACGAGGTCGTCCACATGAAGGGGTCGCTCATCAACAAGATGCACGGCGACCGCTGGCAAAAGTTCGCCAATCTGCGCGCGCTCTACGGCTACATGTGGTCGCACCCCGGCAAGAAACTTATCTTCATGGGTGGCGAGATAGGACAGTGGCGCGAGTGGAGCGAACAGCGCAGCCTTGACTGGCACTTGCTGGATGAGCCGGATCACGCCGGCCTGCAATCGCTCATCCGCGACCTGAACCGCCTCTTGCGTGAGAAGTCCGCGCTCTACGTGGCCGACACCGAACCGGCGGGCTTTCAGTGGCTCGACGCCGACGATGCGCTTGAAAACATCATCGCCTACACGCGCATCTCGCCTGCCAACGGCAAGCGCATCGTCATCGCCAGCAATCTTTCACCACTTCCACGCAACGGCTATCGCATCGGCCTCCCCGTGAGAGGGACGTACAATCTGATTCTCAACACCGACGCTGAAAGTTACGGCGGGAGCGGCTATCTAAAAAGAACCTCCATCGAGGCCGAAGACCGTTCGTGGCAATACCAACCCTTCTCCGGAGTCATTGACCTGCCGCCGCTGGCGACGCTGTGGCTCGAAGCCGTGCAGGATTGACGAGCGGCAGGCGCGACTCTGCCTGCCGCTCGCCCCGGACTTCTGTTGTGCGGTTCTTAGACATGCTCTCACTGCTCATTGCTCACCGCTCACTGTTATGATGTGGGCGGATGGCAGAAAAGTCGGCGGACAGAGTACGCCTGATGATCGTCGCGGGTGAGGATTCGGGCGACGCGCACGCGGCTGCGCTCGTGCGGTCTTTGCGTGAGCGCGCGCCTGAAACTGACTTCGAGTTTTTCGGCTCAACCGGGGGCCGGATGCGCGAGGTGGGCGTCGAGTCAGTAGTGCGCGAGGACGATCTGGCGATCACGGGCCTGCTTGAAATCGCGCGCGCGCTGCCGCGCTTCGTGAATGCCTACCGCGCGCTAAAGCGCGCCGCCGTTGAGAGAGGCCCCGACGCTGTTGTCCTCGTTGACTGGCCCGACTTCAACCTGCCGCTTGCGCGCGCGCTTCGTCGGCGCGGCTTGAAAATCATCTACTACATCAGCCCGCAGCTCTGGGCATGGCGCTCGCATCGCGTGCGGCAGATTCGGCGCGATGTGGATCTGCTGCTCACGATCCTGCCATTCGAGCGCGCGTGGTACGAGGGGCGCGGCGTCGCGCACGTCGAGTTCGTCGGCCACCCGCTCGTGGGCGAGGTCAAGCCGCGCTACGGTCGAGCGGAGTTCTGCGCGCGCCATTCGCTCGACCCCGCGCTCCCCATCATCACGCTCCTGCCCGGCAGCCGCCGCAAAGAGTTCGAGCGCATCCTGCCCGTCATGCTCGACGCCGCCGCGCGCATCTCCGCGGAGAAACCTGACACGCAGTTCGTCGTCGCGCTCTCCTCCCGCCGCACGCCCGCCGAGGTGGATACCATCGTCGAACCGCGCCGACACGGTTTGGGCGTGCCACCGTCGCTCCATGTCGTCGAGGGCGAGACGCGCGAGGCGCTCGCCGCCTCGGACGCCGCCGCCGTGTGCAGCGGCACGGCGACGCTCGAAGCGGCGCTGACCAATACGCCGCTCGTCGTCGTCTACAAAGAATCTTTTCTCAACTGGCGCCTTTTGGGGAGCCTCATCAACGTCGAGCACTACGGGCTGGTCAATCTCGTCGCGGGGCGAAGGCTCGCGCCGGAGTTGATGCAAGACGACTTCACCGGCGAGCGTTTGGCGCGCGAACTCGACGCGCTGCTTGACGCCGAGCGAAACGCCGAAGTCCGCGCCGGGTTGCGCGAGACGGTGGCGAAACTCGGCGCGGGCGGCGCTTCACTGCGCGCCGCCGACGCGGTGCTCCGCGCCCTCCGAGACTGGACGGGCCGTGCATCTTGAGATAAACACTGAAGGGCGAGAGGTAAAGATGAGTAACTCTTCCACGCGTGAAACCCCGGTCTTGCTCTACGACGGCGTCTGCGGCTTCTGCAATCAGAGCGTCCAGACCGTGCTCCGCTACGACAAACGCGGGGCGTTGCGCTTCGCCGCCCTGCAAAGCGATTACGGCAAGGCGGTCATCGCGCGGCGCCCCGAACTCGCGGGCGTGGACTCGGTCGTCTTTCTGGAACCTGAACCGGACGGCGGCGAACGCATCCATGTCCGTTCCGACGCCGCGCTGCGCGTCGTCTCCTATCTCGGCGGGGCGTGGAAGCTCTTTCTCATCGCGCGGTTGATACCGAGGCCGCTGCGCGATCTGCTCTACGACACTTTCGCGCGCAACCGCTATCGCTTCTTCGGCAAGTACGACTCGTGCCTTCTGCCCGCGCCGGAAGTGCGCTCGCGCTTCCTCGACGTTTAAGGCTGGGCGCGGGCGACGCCTCACGCCATCCGTGCGATGACCTCGGCGGCTTCCTCCGTCGGCTAGTCCTTCGCTTCAAGACGCGCCGCGAGTTCCTTCAACTGCGCGCGTAATTCCTTGATCTCGTCGCGCATTCGCGGCAGGCGACCCCACAGCGCGTTGAGGCGCTTGTACTCTTCGAGCGGTTGGACGGGAGTGCCCCACCACACGCCCGCGCGCACGATCTTGCCGGGCAGCACGCCCGCCTGCGAGCCGATAACCGCGCCCGACTGTACGCGCGCGTGGTCGCCCATCCCGACCTGTCCGCCGATGACCGCGTCCGATTCGATGATGGTGCTTCCCGAAATGCCCGTCTGCGCCGCGATGACGACGCGCTCGCCTATTTGCACGTTGTGCGCGATCTGCACGAGGTTATCAATCTTCGTCCCGCGCCCGATTCTCGTCTCGCCCAAAGCGCCCCGGTCAACGCACGTGTGCGCGCCGATCTCAACGTCATCCTCAATGACGACCGAGCCGACCTGCGGGAACTTGTGATAGACGCCCGCCGCATCGCGCACGTAGCCGAACCCGTCCGCCCCGACCACGACGCCCGCGTGCAGGATCACACGGTCGCCGAGCGTGACCTTCTCATACAGCACCACGTGCGGATGGAGCACACAGTCGCGCCCGACTGTCACGCCGTCGCTGATGACCGCTCCGGCGAGCACCTGCGTCCCCGCGCCGACCCGCGCACCCTCGCCGACGTATGCACACACACCGACGTGCACGCCCTCGCCGATGAGCGCCGACGCGGCGACGCTCGCCGTCGGATGGACGAGCGCTTCCCTTCTCTTTGGCGGGCGCAGCGCCGCTGCTATCAACGCAAAGGCAAGCTTCGGTCGCGCCGTCTCAATCACGCACCGCGCGCCCTCGACCGTCGCGCCCTCCGGCACGATCACGCACGACGCGCCGCTGCCTAGAGCGCCTTCAAGCAGCTTCGCGTCCTCGACGAAAACGATGTCGCCCTCCCGCGCCGACTCGATGGCGGCGACGCACTTGACCACAACCGTCTCGTCGCCGACGGCCCGCCCGCCGACGAGCGCGGCCAACTCCGCAACCGTTTTCCCTGTCATCTCTGCGCTCATGGTCAAATCAATACTTACGAGATTGGGACGCGAGAAAAGCCATCCACGAAGTCACACGAAACGACACGAATCATTCGCGCGGTTTCTTTCGTGTCGTTTTGTATGACTTCGTGGAGCATCTCTTTCGTCGCTACTCGAACTCTCTCTCCAGACGCTGCAACTCCCTTTCGAGAAGCAAAACTTCGTCGTTGGTGACGACGCGGTCGCCGAGAATCGCCTTGAACGACTCGTCATAAGAGAGCCAGCGGAAAAAGCCGATGTACTTGTCGCGCGCACGCTCGCGGACGAGATCAACACGGCCTACCAGCCGGCGCTTGACCTGTGGGTCCAGTTCGCTGGCGCTGATGACCTTCTGATAATCCGACAGGTCGTTTACCATCCCGAAACGGACGAACGCCTGCCACCCGCGCCATGCTCCGTAACCGCCCAACCCGCCGATAAGGACAAGCACCACCACCAGCACGCCGACGACTTTGAACACTTTTCTCGCAGACCTGTCAGACGTGTATTCATTCATGGCTCATCTCCCATTCTACGGGGTGTTACCCGTCGCTCATCCCGCATCCGTCAACCAGCGGCGCTCTCAAGCTCCACCTCCGCCGCCTCGCGCCGGGCCGCGCGCGTGAAGCCGCGCCGCGAGCCACGGATGAAGCCCACAAGGTGCGCGACGTGCTCGTCGCCCGACGCTTCCAACTCAGCGAGCGCCGCTTCGAGCGGCAGCCCGGAGCGAAACAGAAGTTGAAAAGCGCGCTTCAAAGCATTTCTCGATTCCGGCGTGTAGCCTGCCCGTCGCAAACCCACCGCATTCAGACCCCGCACGCGCGCGGGGTTGCCATCCGTTGTGAAGAACGGCAGCACGTCCTGCACGATTTTAGACTTGCCGCCGATCATCGCGTAGCGACCAATTCGCACGAACTGATGACAGCCGACGTTGTTCGACAGAAAGGCGTGATCTTCAACCACGATGTGCCCGGCGAGCGCCGCGCCGTTGGCGAAGATATTGTCGTCGCCGACCTCACAGTTATGCGCGACATGAACGCCGACCATCAGAAAGTTGCGCGACCCAACGCGCGTCGCCTCCCCCTCGCCGCTCGCGCGGTGAATCGTCACATACTCGCGGATTAAATTCTCGTCGCCAATCACAAGCGCGCTCGCTTCGCGCCTGTACTTCACGTCCTGCGGCTCGCCGCCCAAGACCGCGTGCTCGAAGACGCGATTGCGCGCTCCCAACGTGGTGAACCGCTTGACGACAACATGCGCGCCGATCTCGCACCCTTCACCGATGATGGTCTCGTCCTCAATGACCGCATTTGGGCCGACGAGCACGCCGCGCGCGAGATGCGCGCGTGGGCTGATGATGGCTGTCGCATGGATGTCCATAATGGAGCGCGAGAGGTGGATGGTACATCCTCGCGCCGCGATGCGGCAATTGTCAGGAGACGGACGGCAGGAACACGAAGCAGGTGAAGAGTTGTCGTTTGATGGTTCGCACCTCGAATCCCTAATCCGAGACAATTTGTCCCCTTCCCGCTCCTGCCGTCTGCCTCCGACCGTTTGCCTCCTGAACTCCAAAAGCTTCCAACGCCTTGTATTTACGGGCCGATGCTTCTATCATGTCGCGTGGTCAGTGGTGCGCCCGGAGCATCGGCGTCGCCGCCGGCCACCTTTATCCATCTATCATTTCAGTCTTTATCAGGCAGTTGCGAACAGGTTCGTGCAATTCCCTGACTTAGGAGAGAAACACTTGTTTAGTGACCAATTCCGCCGTGGCGAGACCGAACGCCCACGCTTTAGCGGCGTCAGAAGCTCGAAGTTGATTGCGGGCCTCTCGGACGCGGCGTGGAAAGTTTTCCAGTCCGTCAACACGCGCCTGCCCGAAGGCGAGGCCGTGCGCCCGAAGTGGGCGCCGGGGCCGCTTTTGAAATCTTACGAGCGCACCGCGCCGCCGCTCGGCTTCCCGCGCGAGACCGATTCTTTGTGCCCGACCTGCGTCAAGGAAGTTCGCACCGCCGTCATTGACGGTGACGTGTCACTCGAAACCTTGATGCACTCGCACCCCGGCGAGATCAAGGCCCAGATCATCGAAGAGGACGGCAAGGTCTACATGACGAAGACCTGCCCCACGCACGGCGAGTTCAAGGACCTCATGGCGACGGACGCGCGATTTCTGGAGCGCATCGAGTCGCTCTTCTTCGGGCGCGACTTCCGCGCCGCCGAAGACTCGCATGTCCATAAACATGGCACCTCCAACATCAAGTTCGGACGCGGCGCCGTGCTGACGGTTGACCTCACGAACCGCTGCAACATGATGTGCAACCCGTGCTTCATGGATGCCAATCAGGTCGGCTATGTCCACGAGCCGACCTTCGAGGACACGAAGGCGATCTTAGACCGCGCCGTCTCATTCAAACCGCGACGGCAGATCATCATCCTCTTTTCGGGCGGCGAACCGACGCTCTCGCCCTACTTTCTCGACGCCGTGGCGTATGCGAAAAAGGTCGGCTTCTACCGCATCCTCGCCGCAACCAACGGCATCCGCTACGCCGAAGACATCGAGTTCTGCCGTCAGGCGAAAGAGGCCGGACAGCACGGCGTCTATCTGCAATTCGACGGCGTGAGCGAAGAGAAGAACAAGCACCGCGGCGTCGGCAATCTCTTCGACGTGAAATTGCGCGCGATTGAGAACCTCGCCTCGGTCGGCATCAAGGTCACGCTCGTCACGACCATCGTCAACACGATCAACAACGACGCCATCGGCCAGATCGTCGAATTCGCCGCCAAGAACATTGATAAGGTGCAGACCATTGCCTTCCAGCCCGTCTCTTTCACGGGCCGCGACGAGGACGTGACCGATGCAATCCGCGAGCAGCAGCGCTACACGCTCGCCGGCATGGCCGAAGATTTAGACACGCAGCTCGGCGGGCGCATGAAGCCTCTGCGCGACTGGTTCCCGCTCTCGTCCTATTCGGCTTTCACCTCGGTGATGGATATGCTGCAAGGCGCGGATGCACCGTGGGGCTGGTCTTCGTGTAACTGCCACCCGAACTGCGGCATCTTCACGCTCGCGGTCGTCAACCGCCACACGGGCGAGTTCAAGTCGCTCTTTGAGTTCTTCGACTACGAACAGTTTATGAAGGATGTGGGCGTCATCACCGACACGGCGCGCGGCAAGAAGCTCTCCTACGCGCAACTCGGCATGGCGATCATGCGTAACTTCCAACCCGAACGCGCGCCCGAAGGCTTCCCCGTCTCGCAGATTCTGAATCTCTTCAAACCCTCTTCGACCAATTCAAGCAGCGACCGCAACGACCGCATGAAGGCCGAGAAGTCGGACGATCCCTCGGACACGTGGCGCGTCCTCTGCGTCGAGGGGATGTGGTTTCAGGATTTATTCAACTACGACTTCCGCCGCACGGAGATGTGCGTCATCCCCTACGGCACGCAGGAGGGCGAGATCAGTTTCTGCGCCTACAACACCGGCGTCGGCTGGCGGCAAATCATCGAGGAGATGCACAAGACGGCGAACCTCGCCGACTGGTACAAGGAGCACGGTCGCCACGCCGTCTACGCCAAAGGCAAGCCCGTCCCCGGCATCTCGAAAAAGCACACGCTCTCGCTCCCCATCGTGCAGGCTATCATCGCGCAGGATGCCGACACGCTGCCCGTCACGCCGTATCTAATCGAAGAAGAAGAGACGGTAGTTTCTTGAATTTCCACTGACGGACGCCGCGCTCCTTGAGAGTTGCGGCGTCCGTTGGTGATTTACGAACGCTTTAATGTTTCCGGTTAGCACCTGCAATTCACGCCCGACGCTGCGCTTCAGGTACGACCACAACTCGCCATTTCTTCAAGAAGAAGTGTCTTAACTCCAAATCAATAGAAAGGATCGAAGTCCCGTGTGTAAATTACTGTCCCTATCCTTCATCCTCCTTCTGACCAATTCACTGACGATGCCGCTCGCCGCCGCGACGCGACAGGACACGCAACCTCAGCAGCCTCAGACGCAGGAAGCCGCCGCCGCGAAGATCAGCAACAAAGATGTGACGGACATGCTCAAGGCCGGGCTGACGCCGGAGATCGTTGTCGCCAAGATTAAATCATCGTCCACTAGCTTCGACACCTCGGCTGCGGCTCTTAAGGAGTTAAAAGAGGCGGGCGTCCCCGACGAAGTGATTCTGGCAATGGTGCAGGCCCCGTCTGGCGCGGCTCAAGCGCCAATCGTGCCGACGGCGGAGGCCATGCCCGTTGAAGTCAAGGTCGCGGACGGCACGGAGGTCGAGGTCGAGTTGGTCAATGTCGCTTCAGGGCAGGAACTCAAAGTCGGTGACGTGGTGGACTTCAAGGTCGTGCGCGCGATTGAGATAAACGGGGCCACCATCTTCGAACGAGACGCTTCGGCAAGGGCGAAGATCATCACGGCGAAGAAGTCCGGTCGCTGGGGCAAGGCCGGCAAACTCGAATGGGCAATGCATGACATTCAGGCGGCGGACGGCGTCCGCGTCCCGGCGCGCTTTACGCAACGCGCGCTCGGCGACAGCAAGGGCGGCACGGTCGCCGTCGCCGCCGTCGCGACAACCGTCCTGCTCGGCCCGCTCGGTCTGTTATGGGGACTGAAGAAGGGCAAGCCCGCCATCATCCCCGCCGGTAATCGCTACAAGGTTTTCGTCCACGGCGACACGACCGTCAAAGGCAAAGCAGCGGCTAAGACGGCCTCGTAGCCCGCGCGACGACCGAAAAGTCTCTTGCGGGTGAGCACACCCGACGAGCAAGACGATTACGCCCTGCCGACTCTTCCCCGGCATTCTTACCGCGAGACCTCGCCCGCGCCGTGCGGCTTCAAGTTCTGGCGGTTCACGATCAATCACGATGTCTCAGTAAGGAGTACGCAATGAATAAACTGAAGCAGATGTTTATGTTCGCGGTGCTGGCGACGCTGTGCCTGACCGCCACCGCCGCCGCGCAGGACAAGAAGGATGCGGGCGCCGCCGAGAAGAACAAGTATCAGAATGTCGAGGTCGCCCCTTTCATCGCGCAGGCGGATGTGAAGATTACGCCGGAGGAGTTGAAGGCTTTGACCGACTCGGTCGTCAAGGAGTTGCAGGATATCAAGAAGTTCAAGCAGGTGCTGCGCGAAGGTGAGACGCCTTCGGATGCCGCGGCGCCGACGCTCAAGATCACCGGCACCGTCGTCAAGTACAAAGCGGGCAGCCGCGCCAAACGCTATATAGTTGGCTTCGGCGCGGGCAAGTCCAAGCTGATCGCGGAGGTGAAGTTCATTGACGCCGCGACGGGCAACGTGCTCTACGAGCAAAAGGCTGATGGCGATGTGGTCATGGGCGTCTTTGGCGGCAACTCGGGCGGCGCGAAATCCGAGCTGGCCGAGCAAGTCGCCAAGTCCGCTAAGAAGAAGTTCTTCTAAACAGCCTCCAAGCAAAGCTTAAAAATAATGCCCGGCCAACCGAGCCGGGCATTATTTTTATCTCTCCCGCCGCTTCACCGGCGAGGAGCTTCGTCATCGTCCTCACTTCCCTTCAACGGCAGGGGCGGGCGCTATACTTCGCGCAGTTCGGCCACGGTGTCGCGGATGCGCGCGGCCAGTTGCATGATGGTCTCGACACGGCGGCGCGACTTCTCGCTCAGTTCTTCGCGCAGCAACAGTTGCGCCTGTCCCATCAACCCCGTCAGAGGGTTATTGATCTCGTGCCGCACGTGCGCCGCAAGATCGGCGACCTCCGTCAAACGCGCCTCGTACGCGGCGACGCGGTGCCGCAACTCTGTGACTCGTTCCGTTTCCGCCTCTTGTGTCTGAAGTCCGCTCTCGTCCATCGTCGCCTTGCCCCCAAATGATTAGCTTACCGGGTATGACTATGGGCCGAAGACGACCGCGAACTTTCGGCGCCTCATGCGTCTTGACCTCTGGCATATTGTGCGCCCCGCACGATGACACTGACAAGCGCGAACGCTCACGGGAACGCTTCTACGATTGCGTTCGGAGTGACTGTTCAGATCGCCAGAAGAAGTAGCCGTCGCTGTGTGCGCGGTGAGCGTTTGACAATCGTCGCAACCGTTCGTAAATTCTACATGGTCACTTGTTGGGAGGTCGTCTAACGGTAAGACTGCGGACTCTGGATCCGCCTATCGGGGTTCGAATCCCTGCCTCCCAGCCAATTGTAATCAATAAGTTAAATCAAGCAAGTTTGAACCAATCACAATCCCGCTACCGCCGCTTGAAGAACAAAAGCACATCGTCGCCCACCTCGAGCGCGAGCAATCCCTCGTCAACGCCAACCGCGAACTGATCGAGATTTACGAGCAGAAGATCAAAGACGAAATCAATAAACTGTGGGAGAATTGAAGCGAGGTGTAAACGATGCAAACCATCAAAGGCATTTACCGCAACGGCCACATCGAGCTATCGGAGACGCCGAAAGAGATCAAAGAAGCGCGCGTTATCGTCACCTTCTTAAAGACGAACGGCGAGGCGTCGAATGAAACCGGCGGCGAAACAAGCTCCCAAAGCTTTGCCGAAGCCGCCGCGCATCTGATCGGCAGCGTTAAGAGCGGCGTCGGGGATTTATCAACGAATAAAGAATATCTGGAAGGCTTCGGACGTGATTAAAAACATCATCGCCGACACGGGCACGCTCCTCGCCCTGGCTTTATTTTCGTCAGCGGCGATTGAGGCGGCGAGCACGAAGACCGCGGCCTCGAAGGCCGCCTCCCACCGAGGGTTGGAAGAATTAACACGCGGGGCGCAACGAGTAAGTCGTATGCGCCCCGCGCGGTCGGTCATTACTGTTTACGTGCCGACGGGGCGGCATCGGGTTTCTTCTCAATGGTCGTGTCCACAATACCAAGATAGCCCGCTTCGCCTTTATCTATGCGGAGAACAACGAGGAAGCCGCGGCATTCCAACACACGGGACTCGCGCGCGCCCTCTTTCCGCGGCGCGGACCAAGCCGGCGGCAAGACGAGCCGCTTCGAGACATGCTCGGAGAACTCCGTCAGGCTCTCCCACGGCGCTGGGGCGTTGTAGTGGACGCCAATTCGCCGGAGTTTGCCTTCCGCGAATCCGAGCGATAACTCTCCGACTCCCTTAAACTGTTCCTTCCTGATGTTCAGTTCGAGCATCCCGAGCGAGACGTTGAAGACCCCGCGCGCGACGCCGGGCGAAGCATCCTCCAACTCGTCGGAGCCGGGGAACATCTTACGCAACTCTTCCACGCTCATACCAAGATGCACGCCGCCGTAGTCGGGCGCTATCGAAATGTCGAAGTCGCACGTCCCCTGCTGCCCCGCCGCTGCGCGACCACACGCGAACGTGAGCATACAGATGAACAGGACTCTCCCAACCCGCGATGCCATGACTCTAGCCCTTCTCATCACTTCCCTCTCCACGCACCTCGCTTGCGAAGAACGACGCAAGCGCTCTCCCGCGATCAACTGTCTCATGCGACCGAGCGGCGGCGGGATAAACAGCGCCACCTTTGTAAAACGAAATCTTTCGCGGCGGGCAACCGATGCAAGCTCATGCCTGTGCTCAGGCTCCCGGCTTTCTCCGGCGGGCCTCGGCTTTGATTAGCCACTCCAGCTTTCGCCGGTCGTCCGCCGTGATATAGCGTGCGAACCGCACGCCGAAGCCAATGCGCTCGACCACGTGCGCCGCGTGCCCCCATAGCGTCAGGCTTCCACCAGCCGGCAACATCAACTCGATCCGCAACAGCTCCCCCGTCTCGGCTGGCGCCGAACTGAAGACGAAGCAGCCGCCCTGCGACACGTCCGTCACCAGCCCATCTTGCTCTGTTGTGTCGGTCGCCCATCGAGCGCGGAAGTTGACTCGCACGCGCTCGGAATCCCTACGCTCTTCGGGTCTCTGCCCCTCTCGCCCTGATTTCATGGCGGGCTGATTCTATCAGCCCTCGGCGAGCACCGAAAGTCCGACGGACGCTTGGAGCAACCTGTTCAAACCAATCAATCCAAGATCGGTGACGAAGTTGATTATGCAATCGAGGTCAAACCGAGCCTTGTTGTGCAGCGCCTTCCCGCCTTTGACGAAACGGAAGTTGCGTGACAGTCTCTCTAAGCTCCTTGCGCCTGCCTCCTGTACTCGCACGCGGCGGCGCACGTCCCGAGCGTGCAATAGGCAAAACTCGACGCGCCTTTATGATAGAGTATACGAGATTCCAGCGGCTGTGTGATGGAGCTTTGATTCGAATGGAGGAACTTTCATGAGTCAGATGGAAGCGGAAAACAATGTGCGAACGGACGTGCCTTGGAAACGAATTGCGATTTACGCCGCGGTGCTTCTCGTCGTATTTCTGCTCGGCTTCGTCCCGATGTGGCTGACGGCCCGTGGGCGCGCGTCGGAACGCGACGCGGCGCGGCGCGAGTTGCGTCTCAGCGAGGTGCGGAACGGTCTCGCCTCGGCGACCATAGATGCGCGGCGCGGCGAGTACGAGCCGGCGCGGCAGGCGACGAGCGAATTCTACACCGCTCTGCGTAACCAGTTGGACGCCGCGGGCGGCGACTCTGACCTGACACCGGCGCAGCGTGAAAGCTTGCGCCCGCTGCTCGACCAGCGCGACAACCTCGTCACACTGCTGGCCCGGGGCGACCCAGCGTCCGCGGATCGCCTGTCCAACCTTTACCTCTCGTACCGAAAAGGCATGGGCGGCGCTCAAACATCGGGCGACAAATGACCGGCGCACGCACGAGACGCGACACTCGGACGCTCCATCCGCGTTCTCACGTGGAATGCCGTCAAAGGGTTGAAGTTCTATCGCCCCGCCGGACTCGACTACCGCGCTCCATTGGGGATGCCCGTGCGCGTCATCAATGATGGCGTGGCAGGGTTCAGGAGGCGGGCTGATTTGGGAACTGGAAGCGCACCACCTCGACGGAGCAGTGGGCGCGGGCAGCCACCGCCGCCGAGACACTGCCGAGCAGGAACATCCGCGCGCGGCTATCATGCCGCGTCGCGCCGACGAAAATCGAATCCGCGCCCCACTCTTGCGCGGCCTCGACCAACATGCGTTTCGGGTCGCCCTCTTTCACAAGCGGCGAAGCATTGAGTCCCCCCGCGCGCAGTTCGTCCGTCGCCTGCTCGACCACCTTTTCTATCCACGACACTTCCTGCGTGTTAGTCCCGTCAATCAATTTCGTCAGGGACGGAATCAGGCGACCCACGACCGACGGCATCAAGGGGTCATGCACGGCGACGACACGCGCCTCGCTGCCTTCGGGCCACCGTCGCGCCGCGATTGCGCCAGCCACTCTCGTGGAAGCCGGCCAGCCATCTATACCGACGATGATGCGGACGGGAGCCGGCTCGACCTCGACCCTGCCGCGGGCAACTCTCACCGAACAGCGCGCCTCGGTGACGACCTTCTGCGAGACGCTCCCCAGAACAAGTCGTCCGAGGGCTGAACGGCCCTGCGACCCGACGACGACGAGGTCGGGCCGCCACTCATCAGCCTTCTTCACCACTTCCCACGCGGGCGAGCCGGCGAGGGCTTCGGCGCTCACCGTCCAGTCGGGGAAATTACTTCGCACGCGCTCCGCAGCTTGAAGGGCGAACCGCTTGGCTTCTTCAACAGCGGGCGGGGCGCTCGCTCTGGCATCCGGGGTGGAAGCCGGTTGGCCCGTGCTCTGCTCCCCTTCGACCAACTCGTAACTCGACAGCGGCGGCGGCGGCAGCCAGACCTCGGCCACCGAGACGACGAGCGTCTCGGCGTGGCGCGGCAGCCCCGCGCGGAGCAGGTCATCGAGCGCGGCCTCGGCGCAGTCGGAAGCATCATATCCTATTAGAATTTTCATTTTGTCACTCCCCCAAATTTTGATGGTTAACTCCGTATTCGATTTCAGCCGATGCGGCAGTGGTCGCCTTCGCGGAGGATGCCGCCCGCGTCGTCCGTTGCGATCTGAGCGTGGGCCGCCGCCTCACTGGCGAAGAGCAGCTTGATGAAGGGCGGGGCGATGAGCGTCGTGGCGATGGCCATAAACAGCACGACGCCGTAGAACTGCGCGCTGATGATGCCGAGGCTCAAGCCCAACTGCGCGACGACAATGCCGACTTCGCCGCGCGGCACCATCCCCATCCCGACCTGCGCCGCCCGCCGCCATCCTAAGCTCAACGCGCCCGCGCCGCAGGCTAGCAGCTTCGTGGCGACGGCCACAAGCGTGACGACGATTGAGAGCGCGATGACCGACGGGTCGCGGAAGACCGACAGGTCGAGTTGCATCCCGATATTGACGAGAAAGAACGGCACCATGAATTCGGTCACACCGTTCGTCTGCTTGTGCATCGTGTGGTGGACTTCGGTCGGCTCGGCGAGCGCCATCCCGGCGAGAAAGGCGCCGATGATCGCGGCGACGCCGATGTAGGTGGCCGCCGCCGACAGACCCAAACACAGAATGAGACCGAAGACGAAGAACGAATGACCGACTCTCAGGCGGTCAACTCGCGGCGCGGCGCGCTTGATAACAGGCGCGCCGACGAAGGTCACGAAGAGCGTGAAGCCGATGGCGAGCGCGGCGGTCGTCCCGATCTCGATGAGGTCGAGGCTGCCGGCGGCGGTGCCCGAAACTATCGCCAACACGATCAGGCCGAGGATGTCGTCAATCACCGCCGCGCCGAGGATGATGCGCGCGGTCGGCGCGTCCAGAAGTCCCATCGCCGAGAGCACGCGCGCCGTGATGCCGACCGAGGTGGCGACCATCGCCGTGCCGAGAAAGAGCGCCTGCACGTCGTCCCCGCCCCACGCGCGCATCAGCAGCCAGCCGCCCGCGAACGGCGCCAACACGCCGAGCACCGCGACGATGCCCGCCATCTTCCCCACACGCAGAATGGCCGCGGGTTTGGTTTCGAGTCCGACGTTGAAGAGCAGAAAGATGACGCCGATCTCGGCCAGCACGTTGGTTATCTCGGACGGCGCGATGAGACCGAGCAGGCTCGGGCCGATGATGATGCCGGCCAGAATCTCGCCCGCCACCGCCGGCTGGCGTATCCGCTCGAACAGTTCCGCGAATAGCTTGGCCGCGGCGAGCATGACGAAGAGCGTCAGGATCACGCCCGCGCCTTCACCCGTCGAGGCTGCAAGAAAAAGGTTCATTATTTTCTCTCTTCTTCAGATAAGTAACACGCGCTCTCAGCGATCATAAAGTTGTCGCCACACAAGTTGAGCAATCTTCTTCGACACGACTAAGCCAACCAAATTTCGTGGGTGAAGCCACTGACCAGCGGAGAGTATGCATATTGGACAGACTTGCCGTGCTGGCCGGTATCACTTCGACAAGTCACACTACCGCCTGACACTAAACCTTAATTGTAAGAGCGGAGTGTTGGCGGCGTAAGAGTGTAAACACTTACGCCGCGAAGGTGAAAATGCTTAGAGCTTGTCTCAGAAAATGCTTAGAGCTTGTCTCAAAAGCCCCGCGAGGGGCGAAATGTTTATAGCTCGCAGGCGTTCTCTGTTCCTCTCTCAGCCCCGGAGGGGCGGCAGCGTCCACATGCCGCTCCTGACGGAGCTGCATCTCTCAGAGCGGGCGGCGTGCTATAAACATTCCGCTCCTGACGGAGCTGACTCCAAGCTGACTTTTGAGACACGCTCTGAGAGCTTGTCTAATAAGACTTTGACCAGTGTTCCCGCGTTTGAAAGGACAGTCCTCTTATTTGATGGGGTTGAGTTTCTCGCGCGCCTGTGCGAGAGCCGCTTCGCCGCCGATCAATG
This sequence comes from Pyrinomonadaceae bacterium, assembly GCA_041749275.1. GTDB lineage: Bacteria > Acidobacteriota > Blastocatellia > Pyrinomonadales > Pyrinomonadaceae > JBGTBQ01. The sequence continues at coordinate 24,712 of JBGTBQ010000305.1, forward strand.
TGAGCACATCGCCGAGCTTTAGTTCGGTCGAACCGTTGGGGGCGATGAGACGCTCGCCGCGGCGAAGCGCCACCACGACGCAATCGCGCAAGGCCAGAGCGGCGACCGTGCGCCCTACGACCGCGTGCGAGGTGATAACGGTTTCGGCGATCTGCTCGGCGCTGCCGCCCGCCGCCATGAGACGGAAGAGACTGGGCCGGAGGACGAGATTTTCGAGAATGGTCGCCGCCGCGCGGGTTGGACTCATCGCCTCGATCCCGGCGGACTCGAAGGCCGCGAGGTTTGACATCGTGTTGGCGCGCGCCACCATCCGCAACTGGCCAAAAGCGGCGCGCGCGACCTGACAAACGAGCAGGTTTACCTTGTCGGAACCAGTCGCGGCGATCAGGCACTTGGCGTCTTCGGCCCCCGCGCGGCGGAGCACCACGGCGTCGGTTGCGTCGGCGCATAAGACGCGCACTCCGCGCAGGTCATTCGCCAACGCGCAAGAATCCTTGTCCGTGTCTATGAGCGAGACGGTCTCGCCCGCCGCGGTAAGTTCCCCGGCAAGCAGGCGACCGGTTTCGTTGGCCCCGATGATGATCGTATGTTGCGGCATAACTTTGAACACGCGCGCCAGCCACCCGGCGGCGCTTCCCTCGATGAGGACGGAGCCGAGTACGACGCCGAACACCAGCGACACAAGGAGCCGGCCCTCGACATAGCCCGCGTCCGACAGTTCCAACGCGAAGAATGTTGCCACGGAAGCCGCCACGATGCCACGCGGCCCGAGGAAAGAGATAAACAGCTTCTCGTTGGTGCGTAGCTCCGAACCCCACGTCGAAAGGAAGACGCGGGTGGGACGCACCACAAGCATCAACAGGGCGACCACGGCCCCGCCGCGCCAGCCGAGCGCCGCGAGGTCACCGAGTTCGAGGCTCGCCGCCAGAAGGATGAAGACTGCCGAGATGGCAAGCGAGGCGAGGTCGCCCTTGAACTCCTCGACCTGTTCCTTGTGCGGGATGTCGAGCGACCCCGTGACGATGCCGGCCACCGCCGCCGCGAGCACCCCCGCTTCGTGCGCCAAAAGCTCCGCGGCGGTGTATGCAATCAGCGCCGCGCCTAAAATTCCCAGCCGCGCGAACTTCACCGGCAGCAGGTGAAAGCGGCCCGCCATCAGCCAGACGAAGCCCGCGACCAGCGCGCCCACCCCCGCGCCCGCGAGCAGCGTCTGCCCCGCGTGCAACGTGGCGTGGCTCCATCCGCCCGGCGTTGTAATCGCGGTGAAGATGAGAGCCGCGAGGATGACGCCTAACGGGTCGGCGATGACTGACTCGCTTTCGAGCGTGGAGCGCACGCGCGGGTTGACCCTGACCTTCTGAAGTATCGGCGTGATAACGGTCGGCCCCGTGACCGAGACTATCGCGCCGAAGAGCAGACTCAGTTCCCAAGACCAGCCGAGCAGGAAGTGCGCGAGCGCCCCCGCGAGCAGCGTCGTGATGAGCAGGCCGACGCTGACCAGCCCCGCGACGGCGCGCGACGTGTGCCTGATCTCGCCCACCACCAGCAACAGACCGCCCTCGAAGACGACGACCGCGACCGCCGCGCTGACTACGACGCGCAGCCCCGCATCCAACACCCGTGGCTGTACGAGGCCGAGCAACGCCGGGCCGAACAGCAGCCCCGCCAGCAGCAACGGCCCCGTCGCCGGCAGACGCAAACGGTCGGAGAGAATCTGCGCCATCGTGCCGACGGCCAGCACCAGCACCAGCGTCAACAGCGCGGCCAGCGCGGGCGAGTGACTGTGCAGATGGAGGATGTAGTTCTCGAACACGAAGCCCCCTAAAAAATCGCGAATGCGCCAAACATTCCCGGTGGAATCAGACCCTTTTTAACTAACGCGGTGCGCGCCCGCCGCGCCTTCAGGCTCAACCCCTCTCGTCGCGGGTGTGGGCGGCGGGCCGGGCCGCACGTCGGCGTGCTCGCTGCTCATCTCACGTGTCAGAAAATAGTTGAGGGCGGTGCGGATGATGGCGATGGCTCCCAGCTTGCCGATCTGTTCCCACGAAGGAGCGACCGCCGTCGAAAGGATGTCCGCGCCAAGTTGAAACTCCAGCGCGAGCGCCAGAAACCGCGCGAGCGTCAGGCGAATCTCGTTGTAATCGCTGAGGTGGGGCCGCACGAGCGAGCGGGCGAACTTGATGACGGTGAAGGCCACGCCCAGACAAATGATGA
>JBGTBQ010000306.1:0-2635 GCA_041749275.1 Pyrinomonadaceae bacterium
GCTCGCCGACGCGGCGGGCTTCAGCTTCTACCCCGGCAAGAACCTCGGCGCGCTCGGCGACGCCGGCGCGGTGGTGACGAACGACGCGGCGCTCGCCGAAGAGGTGCGGCTGCTCCGGAGCTACGGCTCGCCGGTCAAGTATCGCCACGACGTGAAGGGTTTCAACGCGCGGCTCGACGAGTTGCAGGCGGCGCTGCTGAGGCCGAAACTAAGGCGGCTCGAAGAGTGGAACGAGCGGCGCAAGGCCATCGCGCGCTATTATCTACAGGCGCTCGAAGGCGTGCCCGACTTGCGGCTGCCCGCCGTGGCGGAGTGGGCCGACCCCGTGTGGCACCTCTTCGCGGTGCGCCACCCACGACGTGAGGCATTGCGTGAACACCTCGCGCGCGCGGGCGTGGGCACGCTGATTCACTATCCGATTCCGCCGCACTTGCAGACGGCATATACGGAACTCGGACACGCGGCGGGCAGCCTGCCCATCGCCGAGCGGATGGCCGAAGAGTTGTTGAGCCTGCCGATGGGGCCGCATCTCTCGGAGGCCGACGCCGCGTATGTGGCGGCGCAGGTCGCTTCGTTCACTGCCTGAGTGGCGGCGCACTCCGCCGGGGCAGCGCTTGAATGATTCATCACGATGAGCGGCGTGTGAAATGACGATGATTGAACTCAGCTTCGCCGGCAGGCGCGAGACGGATTGATGATCCTCAACGAAACGAAATTGAAAGGCGCTTACATCCTCGGCTCGGAGCGGTACGAGGACGAGCGCGGTTTTTTCGCGCAAGGGTGGTCAGAGGAGGGGCTGGCCCGCCTCGGCGTCGAGGCCCATTTCGTCGCGGGTAATATCTCTTACAACAAGCGGCGCGGGACGCTGCGCGGGATGCACTATCAGGCCGCGCCGCACGGTCAGGCCAAGCTTGTGCGCTGCACGCGCGGCGCGGTCTACGATGTCGGCATTGATCTCCGGCCCGATTCGCCCACCTTCAAACAGTGGGTCGGCGTCGAGCTATCGGCGGAGAACCGGCTCATGCTCTACGTGCCCGCCGAATTCGCGCACGGGTATCTGGCGCTGGAGGACGACACCGAAGTTCATTATCTTGTGACGAAATCTTACGCGCCGCACAGCTCTCGCGGCGTGCGCTGGGACGACCCGGCCTTCGGCGTGGAGTGGCCGCACGCGGGCGAACTCATCATCAACGAAAGGGACAGGACTTACACGGACTTCCAGATATGAAAAGAGCACTCATCACCGGCATCACCGGGCAGGACGGCAGCTACCTTACCGAGCATCTTCTCGCGCAGGGCTACGAGGTGCACGGGCTGGTGCGCCGCATCGCGCTCGAAGACCCCAGCCGTCGCTTCACGCGCCTCGCGCACTTGCTCGACCGCATCCAACTTCACGCGGCGAGTCTGGAGAGTTATCCATCCATCTTCAACATCTTCAGCCAAAATCAATTCGACGAGTGCTACCACCTCGCCGCGCAATCGTTCGTCGCCGAAAGTTTCGCCGACGGCTTCTCGACGATGAACACGAACATCAACGGCACGCATTACGTGCTGGCCGCGCTCAGGGAGTTACAACCGCAGTGCCGTTTCTACTTCGCCGGCTCTTCGGAGATGTTCGGCAAGGTGCGCGAGACGCCGCAGCGCGAGGCGACGCCGTTTCATCCGCGCTCGCCCTACGGCATCAGCAAGGTCGCCGGCTTCGACCTGACGCGCAACTACCGCGAGGCTTACGGGATGTTCTGCGCGTCGGGCATCCTCTTCAACCACGAAGGGCCGCGCCGCGGCTTCGAGTTCGTGACGCGCAAGATTACCTCCACGGTGGCGCGCATCAAGGCGGGCACGGCCACGGAACTGCGGCTCGGCAACCTCGAAGCCAAGCGCGACTGGGGCCATGCCGCCGACTACGTGCAGGCCATGCACCTCATGCTGCAACAGCCCGCGCCGGACGACTACGTTGTGGCGACCGGCGAGACGCACACGGTGCGCGAGTTCTGCGAGCGCGCGTTCGCGGAGGCCGGACTCGACTATCGTGAGTACGTGAAGATTGACGAAAAATTCTACCGCCCGGCGGAAGTTGATCTGCTGGTCGGCGACTCGTCGAAGGCGCGGGCCGAGTTGAACTGGGAGCCGCGCTACACGTTTGACGAGCTGGTGCGCGAGATGGTGCGCGAGGATTTGCGCGCACTCGAACAGGCGCCCGCCGCCGGAGCCGCGCGCGGTCTTTAAAGAGCGCAAGGGGCATCGTTGCGCCAGATGCGTCCGATGCGAACGGGTATGCGAGGAACTGCTGGAGATATGCGAGACGAAGCCACGCACGACGAGATTAACCGCGCGCTCCGCGCGAGCGCCGAATTGCACGGTTGGCTTGCGGCGGAGGGCGCGGGGCTGATCGCCGAAGCCGCCGCCATCATCGAGAAGTGTTTTCGTGAAGGGGGTAAGGTGCTCATCTTCGGCAACGGAGGGAGCGCGGCGGACGCGCAGCACGTCGCCGCCGAGTTCGTCGGGCGGCTCGCGCGCGAGCGGGCGGCGCTCCCCGCTATCGCGCTGACGACCGACACCTCGGCGCTCACGGCCATCAGCAATGACTACGGCTTCGAGCGCATCTTCGCGCGGCAGGTGGCGGCGCTCGGGCGCG
>JBGTBQ010000307.1:0-13896 GCA_041749275.1 Pyrinomonadaceae bacterium
TCGGTCGCCACCACGGGCCGCGCGGCGGCCATGTACTCGATGATCGAATTGGACAACCCCTCGACGCCCTTCGAACTTAAAACGCACACGTCCGAGACGAAGAGCAACTCAGCCACGCGCGAGCAGCGGCCCGTAAAGAAAGTGTCAGCGGCCAAGCCGAGTTCGGCGGCCCGAGCGCGCAGTGTTTCGACGAGCGGCCCGTCGCCCGCAAGCACGAAAGCCGCGTCCGGCGCCGCCTCGCGCACGCGCCGCGCCGCGCGCAGGAACGTCGCCTGATCCTTCATCGGGTGGAGCATATTCGCCACGACGGTGACGAAGCGGCGAGCCGGTTCGCGCGGCAGGCCCACCGCATCGAGCGCATCCGCGCGCCGCAAGTCCGGCGCGACCGCGAGCCGTGAAGTATCGAGGCCGTTGTAAACCGTCACCACCTTATCGGCGCGCACGCCCTCGCGGATGAGTTGTTCGCGCACGGCCCCGGCGTTCGCCACGACCGCGTGCGCGAATCCGTAGGCGCGCCGCTCGACCCAGCGCTGCTTTTTGCTCCGGATGCCATCCGTCTCGCGCCGCGAGGCGATGCGCGCCGGCGCGCGTGCGAGCGTCGCCGCCGCCATCCCGAAGATGTTCGTGTAGAAGTCGTGCGCGTGCACCAACTCGATTTCGTGCTCGCGGATGAAGCGCGCGAGGCGACGAACCTGAATGACGAAGTTGCGGTCGTGGAAGCTCGTCAGCGGGAACGAGGGCACTTCGTCGAAACCGAGCCGGCGCACGTCTTCGAGTAGGGGGCCTTCCGCCCGGCAGGCCGCGACGTGCACGCGGTAGCGCCCGCTCTCGTGGAGCAGCCGCGTGAGCTGCGCCGTCTGCCGCTCCGTGCCGCCCTGATAGAAGCTGTCGAAAAGTTGGAGGACGTTTGGTTTCAAAATTATTGTGTGTGTGGGAGGTGGAGATTCACCACGGAGACACAGAGGACACCGAGGATGCACAGAGAAGACCCAAGCCTCCGTGCCATCTCCGTGTCCTCTGTGTCTCTGTGGTGAATCATCATTTCCCCTAAGTTCGAGTTACACGTTAAAGCAATGCTACGGTTTCAGCTCTTAACGAAAACAAACTCGTTGCATCCCAACCCGACGCCGCCGCATTTCAAGCGTTGCAGTTGAAACCCGCGTTCGCGGTAGAAGTCGAAAATCTGATCCGGCGTCGCCACCTCGTAGGGGTAGCCGCCGACCCAGTCCACGATGTCGTGCCAGCGGCTCATGCCGCGCCGCCGCTTGTACTCCGTCCATGAACGCACGTACTCATGCGGGCGCAGCAGCACGAGCGAGCGCAGGAAATCTTTCGCCTCCGCCGGAATAGTGACGGCGACCGTGAAGGGCAGGCGCAAGGGGCGCGGCAGTTGGTTGTAGGTGCGTTTGATCCACTTCCAGCGCGCGGCCTGACTGCCGGTGTCGTTGTAGATGGCGACGAAGAGCGCGCCCCCCGGCGCGACTGGCAGCCGCGCGTTCTCCAGCGCGCGCCACATATCGCCCGTGTGGTGGAGCACGCCCCACGAGTAGACCACGTCGAACTGTCCGAGCGAGTTGACGTACTCCGCATCGAGCGCCGAGCCTTGCTCGACCTTCCAATCCGGGTCGCCGTCGAAGTAGCGGCGGCGCAGCTCCGTCGTGCAGGCGACCGAATGCCGGTCGTAATCGAACGAGTGGACGCGCGCGCCCAAACGCCGCGCCGCGAGGCTGAAGAGGCCGCTGCCCGAACCGATGTCGAGGAAGCTCTTCCCGGCGAGACTCTCGACGCCGAGCATTTTTTTCAAAGACTCCTCGGCCTCGGCGATGCGCTCGTCGTCAAGCAGGGACAGGAAACGGCTCCAGTTCTTGCCGAACTCGAAGCGCAGGTCGCGCTCCTCGTCTCCCCCGGCCACGCGGGGCGCGTCGTGTGCGCTTAAAGTGTTTTCGGTCAGCGTCACGTGGTTGTTGTTAGTCAACATAAAGTTTAAGAGCAGGTCAGAACCGCCTGCGGTAGCGGGCGGGTATTACGTGCGTTGAGACCCGCCCGCTACCGCAGGCGGTTCTGACAAAGACGGCCCGACGACGACCGGGACGGCCTCGCCCGACTCGCGGCGCGCGGCGCGGCCCGTCGCGCCATCAACGAAAGCGCGGTGCCAGAGTTCGAGCATGAAGAGCGACCAAAGCTGCCCTGAATGGTCGCGCCGCCCGCGCTCGTGCTCGTCGAGCAGCGTGCGGATGTAGCGCGGGTCGAAGTAGCCGCGTTGCTCGGCGCGCGGTTCGGTCAGCGTCTCGCGCGTGCGCTCGCGGAGTTGGTCGTTGATCCAGCGATCCACGGGCACGCCGAAGCCCTGCTTGGGGCGGTCGAGAATCTCCGCCGGGACGAAATCACGCACCGCGCGCTTGAAGAGGTGCTTAGTCTCGTAGCCGCGCATCTTCAGCGAGGCCGGGACGCGCGCGGCGAATTCCATCAGCTTATGATCGAGGAGCGGCGAGCGCGCTTCGAGCGAGACGGCCATGCTCATCCGGTCAACCTTCGTGAGGATGTCGCCCGGCAGATAAGTTTTACTGTCGAGGTAGAGCGGCACGTCGAGCGGCTCATTCGTCCGCACGCGCGCCGCGAACTCGCGGAACTGCGAAAGTGCAAAGCCAGCGCCCGCGCCCAACGCGCGGCGGAAGCCTTCTGAGTAGAGCGAGCGTTTGCCGAGCGCGGTGAAGAGCGAGATGGTGTCGAAGTAGCGCTCCACCGCATCGAGCGCGACGTTATGCAGATAGTTGCGCCCCCACGCGCCGTGCGGGAGCGTGCGACTGAGGGGCTGCATCACGCCGCGGCGCAGCGCGCGCGGCAGGCGCGCGAAGCCGCTCCGGCGACGGTCGGTGACATAGCGCGTGTAGCCGGCGAACAGTTCGTCGCCGCCGTCGCCCGAAAGCGCAACGGTGACGTGCTCGCGCGCGAGCTTCGAGACGTAGTAGGTCGGGATGGCGGACGAGTCGGCGAAAGGCTCGTCGAAGTGCCAGACCAGTTCGTCAACGACGTGGCAGATGTCGGGCGTGACGATAAATTCGTGGTGCTCCGTGCCGAAGTGATTCGCCGCGACGCGCGCATACTTCAACTCGTTATAACTGTCTTCGTGAAAACCGATGGAGAAGGTCTTGACGGGATGCTCCGTGTGGCGCGCCATGAGGCCCACCACCGCGCTCGAATCAACGCCGCCCGATAGGAACGCACCGAGCGGCACGTCGGCGATGAGCCGCAGCCGCACCGCCTCGTCGAGCAGTGCGCGCAGCTCTTCCACGAGGTCGTCTTCGCTCCGCCCGACGAAAGGCTCGAACCTGAAATCCCAGTATTGCTCGATGGTCACCAGACCGCGCTCGAAAGTCAGATGATGACCGGGCGGGAGCTTCCAGACGCCGCGAAAAATGGTGAGCGGGTCGGGCACGTAACCGAGCGAGAGGTATGCGTCCACGGCTTCGGCGCTCGTCTCGCGCGGGACGCCGGGATGTTCGAGCAAAGACTTCAACTCGGAGCCGAAGACGAGCGTGCCGCGCGGCGTCGAGGCGTAGTAGAGCGGCTTTTTGCCGGCGCGGTCGCGCGCGATAAAGAGGCGGCGCGCCGGCTCGTCCCAGATGGCGAAGACGAACATCCCGCGCAAATGTTCGACGCACCGCTCGCCGTAATCTTCGTAGAGATGGACAATCGCTTCGGTGTCCGAGTTCGTGCGGAAGGCATGGCCCTTTCGTTCGAGTTCGCGGCGCAATTCGCGGTAGTTGTAAATCTCGCCGTTGAAGACGATGGAGACGCGCCCGTCGCATCCCGAAAGCGGCTGGTGTCCGCCCGCGAGGTCAATGATCGAGAGCCGGCGCATTCCGAGCGCGGCCTCCGGCGTCGTCATCATGCCTTCGTCGTCCGGCCCCCGGTGGCGGATGGCGCCCAGCATCCTTTCGAGCACGGCGCGGCGCTCCGGCCCGGCGGCCAGCTCTTCAATCCCCACAAATCCGGCGATGCCACACATCTTCTTGCTACAAACCTTTCACGCCAGCGGGTCCACCGCGCGCTTCCAGAAGACGCGGCGTTGCAGACGCACCGCGCGCCCATGGATCAACCGCAACTCCGAGTCGGTGACGATGCCGAACAGCCACACCGCCAAGAGGAAGATCAGAGCGAAACAGATGCCGCACGCCGCGAGCACCGTGAGCGGGTGCGAGGGCAGGAGGACGAAGCGCAACGCCGCCGCACCTAACCCCGCCGCCGCCGCCGCCGCCGCCAGCTTGCACACGTCTGTGAAGAGCGCGAGGTCGCCGCGCGTGAGGCCGATGATGCGCGCCACCTTGAAGGCCGTCAGCAAACGCTCCGCGATGGTGACGCAGACAACCGCCGTGATCGCGCCGAGCAGTCCGAACCTCGCGGTGCCATACCAGAGCGCGGCGAAGAGGATGACGATCAGCGCCGGACGCAGCTTGAGCAGGAAGTAGCGGTGTTCGGCGTAGGCCCGCAGGATGGGATCGAGCACCAACACACTGAAGGGAACGATGGTGAGGTTGACGAGGAAGATGGGCACGCTCGCGGCGTATTGTTCGGTGAACAGAAAGCTGATGAACTCGCGCCCGGTGACGAACAGAAAAGCGTAAGCGGGAAACAGGACGGCGGCCATCTTCCGCATCGCGCGCGCCGTCAGGCGGATGACCTCATGCCGGTCGCCCTGCTGCTGCAAGACGCTGACGCGCGGGATCATCACCGAGCCGACCGATTCGAGCAAAATGCCGAACAGCGGGAGTTGGAAACAACCGATGGCGTAGATGGCGAAGGTCGCCGAGTCGAAGCGGTAAGAGACGACATAGTTGTGCAGGTCGAGTTGCACGTAGTAGATCATCCCGGCGAGGCCGAGCGGCATCGCGTAAGCCAACTGGCGGCGCATCGTCTCCCATTCGAAGCTGCGCCAGAAACCTCGAAAGCGCGAGTTGAGGTAGACGAGCAGAATCAACGTCTGAAGCGCCGACTGCGCGAGAGCCGCGTAGATGAGGCTCTCGACGGTGCCGTACAGGAGCGCCGCGCTCACGAGCAGCGCCGTCTTGGTGAACTGCCCGGTGACGATGAACGCGGTCGCCAGTTTCGTCTCGCCGTAGGCGAGCGCGACGAATTCAAGGAACGTGCCGATGACCCACAGCAGGATGACGACGCCGACCGCCGGGCCGTAGGTGACGATCTCCTCGCTGCGAAAAACAGCGCCGAGCAGCGACGGCCTCAGCGCGAGCGCCGCGCAGGCGAGCGCGCCGACCGTCGCGTTAAAGAGCAGGATGTTCAAGACGACCTGCCGCCGCTTCTCAGGCTCGCGCGGCAGAAAGTAGAAGGCGCTGATGGCGAAACCCATCGGGAGCACTGTGATGGCGGTGTTGATGACGAGGAAGACCTGTTTGTAAAGGCCAAACTCATGCTGTTCGAGACGACGCACGAGCAAAAGCGGCAACGCGAAGCTGAGGGCGAACGCCGTCGTCTTCGCCGCCATGATCCAGAGCGCGCTCGAAGTCAGGGAGGCGGCCTGTGTCGGCTCCTCAGTCAACTCTTCAATCCGCCCATGCACACTCTCCTCCGTCACGGCCTTGCGCTCCCCGGCATGAGCCGGCCTTCGAGGTTGTACAACCCACGCAGGAGACGCGGCGAGCGCCGCATCAACAGCAGGGCCAGTTTCATTCTCCGACTTTTGAAATAGGCGTGCGCCTCGCCGAGACCTTCCATTGCCGCGGCGAGGTCGCCGCGCGAGAAGGCGTTCCACCCCTCGTAGTAGCGCAGCAACGCGTGGAAGCGCGCCGTCTCGCGTTCGAGCGTCGCGGCGTCCGACGCGCTGAGTGTGAGCGTGCGCCGCGCCTTCTCCATCGCGCGGAGAGCGCGCCGCCAGACCGCGACCCCGTCGGCGGTGATGTTGGTGGCGTGCCGCCGGTAACGCACGAGCGCGCGGCGGTGATAGGCGATGCGCCCGCCACAGTTGAGCACGCGCAGCCACATGTCGAAGTCTTCCGAGATGAGGTTGCCCAGTTCTTCGTCGAACAGCCCGGCCCGGACGAGCGCCTCGCGCCTCGCCGTCACGCCGATGAAGACGTTGCAGCGCTGCGTGAGCAGCGACTCGACCGTCACCTCTCCCTCCGACGGGCACACCTCCATAAAGGTGCGCCCGGCGCGCGGGTCATCGCCGAAGATGAGCGCGTCCGGGTAGAGCACATCGAGCGCGGGGTCGCGCTCCATCAGCGAAAGCTGCACGGCGAGATAGTCCGGCTCCCACACGTCGTCGGAATCGAGCAGCGCGATGAGCGGCGCGCGCGACGACCGGATCGCCGTGTTGCGCGCCCCGCTCAGACCCCGGTTCTCCTGTCTGATGTAGACGATGTGGTCACGGTAGGGCGCGAGGGCGCGCTCAAGCTCGGCGGTGTCGGGCGAGCCATCGTTGACGACGAGGCACTCGTAGTTTTCGAAGGTCTGCGCCAGCACCGAATCGAGCGCCTCGGCGACGTAGTGCGCGGTGTTGTAGCACGGCACGACAATGCTGACGGCGGGCGACTCCTTGACGAGACGCCCCCTCTCGATGTCGGGAACGGTGGGCCGCTGCATCAACCGTTCCTCCTTTCGGCGGCGGCGAGCGCGCGGGCCTCCGCTGAAGCCGTGGCCGCATTCGCCGCCGGCTCGCGGATCGGCTCCCAGCGCGCGTAGCGCTCGCCCCGCAGGAACTTGTAGAGCGCGACGACCACGGCAAGGTTGGCGAGGACGAAGTACGCGGGCAGCGCAAGCAGCCGGATGCGCGCTCCCGCCGCTTCGAGCGCCCAACCCGCGAGCGCCGCCGCATAGAACAACGCTTGCGCCGCGAATGCCACCGCGTAAAAAATCGAGACGGGCGCGAGCAGGGCGGATGAAGCCAGCACGACCAGCAGGAACAGCGGCACGAGATAACGCATGACCTTGTGCGAGAAGAGCTGCACGGCGTAGAAGCCGGAGCGCAGCGGGTTCATCATCGAGCGGTGACGCCACAGATCCGTAAAGGTCTGCGTGATGACGCGCACGCGCATCCGCAGTTCTTTGTCCGCGCGCCGGTTCGTCTCTTCGGTGCAGACCGCCGCCGGCTCGTAGACGGCGCGCAAGCCCTGCTCGACCATCTTGGTCGCAATCAGAAAATCGCTGCACGCTTCGTCGTACATCGGCACGTAAGAGTTGCGGCGCACGGCGTAGAGGCAGCCCGACACGCCGATGAGCGAAGTCAGACGGCTCTCGCGCTCTTTGAGAAACGTCTCGTAATTCCAGTAGGAACGCGCGCCGCTGCCGACGCCCGACGCGGCGGGGTCAACGTAGACGAGACGGCCCGCCACGCAGCCAACCGATGCATCGGCGAAGCTCGGCAGCATCACCTTGAGCACGTCCGGGCGGTAGAGCGTCGTCGCGTCGGAGAAAAGAATCACCTCGCCGCGCGCCAGCTCGACCGCCGCGTTCTGCGCCGCCGTCTTCCCGCGCCGCACTTCCCGCCGGTGCAGGCGCACGCCGCGCGGAGCGAACTCGGCGGCGATCTCATCCGTGCGGTCGGTCGAGCAGTCGGAGGCGACGATCACTTCAAGCTTGTCCGTCGGGTAGTCGAGCGCCAGCGTGTTCTCTAATGTCGCCGCGAGGTCGCGCTCCTCGTTGTAAGCCGTGATGATGACGCTCACGGTGGGCGCAAACGGCCCGCGGCGGACGCGGCGCGGGCGCAAGGAGGCGAGCGCCGCGAGCAGCAGCGGATAACCGACGTAGGTATAGCAGAGCGCCGCGGCGCCCAACCAGAAACAGACCTCCGCTGCCAGTCTCGCGTGAATCATGTCGTAACGGTGTGTGACTGCCCCGCGGCGAGCCTGAGACGCCGCTCGCGTCGCTTCTCTTCAGCCTTCCGCTCGCTGTCGAGCAGAACGGGAGCGCCCGTCTCGGCCTCGTACATGCGCCGCAGGCAGACGGCGTAGCCCACCAGATAGTAGACGTACCAGAGGTATGCGACCGAGGCGAAAAAGCTGCACACCATGTAGGCCACGAGGCTCGCCTGAAGCCCGACCGACAGATAGTAAAAGCGCGCCCGTTGTTTGTCGCCGAACGTCTCCCGCTCAATCTGGCGCAGCCGCCGGAGCGGGTAGAGCATGAACATCAGATAGATGACGAACGCCGCCAGCCCCATCTCCGCCGCTACTTGCGTGTAGGCGTTGTGGCTGACCAGCTCGCTCACCGAAACGATGTGGAAGTTGCCGATGCCGATGCCGAAGGCGGGGTTGCGGATAGCAGTGTAGATCGAACGCATCAAAATCTCGCGCCGGAGCGTGGATGAATTGTTCGGGTCGAGACTGTTGTCGAAGATGGAGAGGACGCGCTCGGCGTAATAGCCCGGTGCGAGGGCGAGGAATCCGACCGCCGCCACGAGGATCAGCGCGATAACCGCCAGACGGTTGCGCCGCCCCAGTTTGAGCGCCAGCGCCGCCCCCGACAGCATCAGCCCGAGGAAGGCCGCGCGCGAGAACGTAACCACTACGCCCGCCGCCATGACACCCGCGCCCATCGCGTAGAAGAGCTTCTTTAAAATTCGCCGCGTGGCTAACAGCAGCGTGACCGCAAGCGGGATCATCGTCACAAGGTGGGTCGCCATGTCGTTCGGGTTGTCGAACATCCCTCCGATACGACCTTTGACGCGATAGCCTTCGGCGGCGAAGTTCCCCATCCGGTAATCGTTGAGCGCCCCCAAACCGAGGTAGCAGCCCACCGCCAGCGAGAGGAAGATCAACACCTGCAAGCGCCGCTCAGTCCGCACCACGTTCACCATCACGACGAAGATGATGACCACCTTTAAGAGAAGACCGGAGAAGGTCTCCCATCCTTCACTAGGGTTGAGCGCCAGTGGTATCGAGAGCACCGCCGTCAGACAGAGCAGCAACACGAGGTTGACTTCGCGGGGCCGCGCCGTCAGGTTCCCCTCGGCGGCAAGCTGCGACGGCACGAAGACGGCCAGCGTCAACAACGCGAGCACGAAGGTGATGTTGTTCGGGAGCGGCAGGAACTCGTAAGGGCGAAAATAGAGGAAGACGGTGAAGAGAAACAGCCCCGCGAAAGTGAAGGCGTGCCCGCGTTTCAAGCCTCGACGCCCCGCGTCGTCGGGCGCTGTTTCATCCGTGTTGATGGCGAGCGGCGAGTTGACGCCGACGACGGATGCGCCGCGCCTCTCCTCTTCGTCGTTGCCGACGCGGAAGGAGGCGGGCAACAGCTCTTCCCGCTCCGCGTCACCGCCTCGCCGTGTCGGTGTCACGGGTTCGTAATCAACAAGCTGACCGTCGGAGGACATCTGTGGCACTCAACCGCCCTGTCGAGCCGGGACGCCGCGAGCGGGGTTAATCGTCGCTTCACGTGCGCTCCCGGCAGACTCGCTTAAAACGCCAAACAGTCACACGGGACGAGGGGCACTCCCGCCTCCGGTGACTGAACTCTTAACTCCCTTATTGTCTCATAAGGGGCCGCCAACGTGCGACGGTCGTTTTTTAAACCGCCACGCCCTCTTCGTCGCCGACGACGACGAGCGTGCGGACGCGCTCGCGCAGCGCGATCTCAAAGCGCCGCGCCTCTTCGACCTCCGCGAAGGCAAGCGCCCGCAACTGCTGCTCGATGCGGCGACGGTAATCGCTGACGAGCGAGTCCGAGACGCTCAACCGCGCGGCGGCTTCGAGTTGCGTGACATGCACCGGGCTGAGATAACAGTGCCACAGCACACCGAGCATGCGGTCGTACTGTTTAGTCTTGCCGCGCACGGCGGCGTGCAGACCTTTCAGGAAATTGTTAACGAAGCCGGCGGCCTCGCTCTCCGACTCGCGGCGCAACAAGGACTGTTCGGGGTTCTCGCGCCCGTCAACCGGCTCGAACGAGCGCCCGTCGTCGCTGTCGTCGCCGTTGATCGGCACGAGGTAGATGTCCATCACGGGCAGGCGCGACATGACGAGGCTCCGCAGGGTTCTTACATCCGCCGGTGAATCGCACGCATCCAGAACCGAGACGATCAAATCTTCAAGGTCGGAGTTGCTGATGATGATCTGCGCGTCGCCGGTGCACCCGACCATGCGCGTATCGCGCTGACGCACCGGGATGAGCTGCACGCGCTGCTCAAGCTCCGGCGTCGCGCGGCGGGGTTTGTCGTCGCGCCACTCCGAAAGGCCGTAGACGCGATCCACGAGGCGGCGGTGCTGCTCGTCTTCGCCCGCCTCCACGGCGGCGGCGTTGTCCATGCGACGGAAGTTCGCGCTCGACTGAATGATGGTCGAGATGCGGCGCGCGAGCCGGTAAGATTCCGGGTGACGCTTGCGTAGCTCCGCCGTCAGAAGATTGGTCAACTCGATCTGTCCGATCTCGCATTCGATCTCGGCGTCCGTCATCCCCGTGTCGAGGTAGTGCTGGAAACGAGACTTGGCGAGGAGCGTCACGAACAGCTCTTGCGTTAAATCCAGATAGGCGCTGCCGCGGTCGCCCTCTTCGACCAGCAGCCCGGCGCTGTGCGAAGCGCGCACGAGCGGGTGGTTGACGACGAGCCTTTGCAATTCCGTCCACAAGCGGCTCACGTCCGAGCGACGTAAGGGTTCCACCCAAGCGCCGGCACTACGCGGCACGCGCTGTTCCATCGCGTTGGTCGCCCGCCCGTGCCGGGGGTGTGACTTGTCTTCGGTGGCGCTTGTCATGGGATCGTTCAAACGATGATCTTGATCGGCGGATGTTGCAGCCATGTTACTGGTATTCGCTCTTCGTGAGCAAGGTCGGGTTAGGTTTTCTAGCGCGCGCCCGTGGTGGGAATTGATGATTGCGGAGTCGTAAATTCAGGGGCCTCGAATTTTCCCGTCAACCTCTCTGCGTTTCGGGCGCAGTAGCGGAAAGACCGAGACCGGTTGAGAGAGGATGTCAACGCTCCACTGATCTTAAGAATTTTAGGCAGAGACCTTACAAGGAGAATCCGCGCAGGGCGCCGCAAAGGGGTTCAGCGCGGCTACCGTGAAGGTTTTCGGGGGGTTCCTCGACGCCCCAAACACAAGTGAGATGGTAACAGCAAAAATAGAATTGAGCAACATCTTTTTACACCCCACTCAAGCTGTTGATAAGAAAGGGAGAACAGGGCTTAGAAAGTATCCGGTTGAGGGTGAAAGTTTGGAAAATCAGGGGGATTGCGATTTTAGTTCCAATGCACAAGCGAAGCGCTCAACTAGGGTTGGCGGCCAACGTGGTTCTTTCGTCACACATTCTCTTTGCCCTACCGTCCATCCGCGGCGCTGCTCATTCTTCATCGAACGGTGTCCTGACTCGGGCAGCCGATCTGTCTTTGCCATGCGAGCGCGGCGAACAAGGGGTATAGAAGATAGCTTTAGTGAGGGGAGGAACCATGAGTTCTTCGAGCATCATGGGATTCAGAAAAACAAAGATGTGCCCGTCGTGTGAGGCTCTACTGCTCCACGCTGAAAGCACGTTGAGCGGCGAGATACTGGACGCAATCAACACTCACCTCTGCATGTGCGATTTCTGCGGAGCGGAGGCGCAGTTACTGGCGAAATTCCCGCCGCTGACTTCACCCGTTCCGCCCGCCGCGTGCGAGATGCCCACGCCACTGCGCCGCCTCGCCGAGGAGTTGCTCTCCGAGCCGTCGCTCAACCGCGCCCGGTTCGTCGAGACAATCTACGAGATCGAGCGGATGACGCTAACGGATGCCTGACACGCGCGCCGAGAGCGTCTGCTCGCAGTTCACCGCCCCGCCTATTCTTCTTTCGCCGACGAGCCGCCGTACAACTCGTCAATCAGCCCGCCGTATTTCTCGTCTATCACGCGCCGCTTAACTTTGAGAGTGGGCGTCAACTCGCCGCCGTCAATCGAAAACTCTTCGGGCAGGAGCGCGACGCGGCGCACGCGTTCGTAATCGGCGAGCGTCGAAGTCAGCCCCGCGACCTCGCGTTGGACGAGCTTGACGGCTGCCGGGTTGCGGCTCCACGCGACGCGGCTCGTATGCTCCTCGGCCTGTGGTTCGGGCATGGCGGCGGAGAGCGCTTCCCAGTCGGGGACGACGAGCGCGGCGGGTTGTTTGCGGCCCGCGCCGACGACGACCACCTGACTGACGAACGAACTCTGTTTGATTAAACTCTCGACGAGTTGCGGCGCGACGTACTTGCCGTTCGAGAGCTTGAACAACTCTTTCTTGCGGTCGGTGATGGAGAGCCGCCCGGCCTCGTCCAAACGCCCCACGTCGCCGGTCTTGAACCAGCCATCATCCGTGAACACGGCGGCGGTCTCCTCCGGCTGGTTGTAGTAACCACGCATGATGTTCGGCCCACGCACGAGGAACTCGCCTTCATCGTCCGTCTTGACCTCGATGCCGGGAAACGGCGGGCCGACCGTTCCGACGCGGTTGTTTTCTGGACGGTTCGCGGAGACGATGCATGTCTCAGTCATGCCATAGCCTTGCAGAATGTTGACGCCCGCGCCGAGGAAAGCGTAAGAGAGCGCGGGGGAGAGCGCCGCGCCGCCCGAGACGAAGAAGCGCAGGCGCCCGCCGACGCCCTCGCGCCACTTCGAGAAGACGAGGCGGCTGGCAATCTCCTGTTGGATGTCGAGGAGCGGCGGGACTTGCTCGCCCTTGTCCTTCAATTCGGCGTACCGCTGCCCCACGCGCAAGGCCCACAGAAAAAGTTTTTCCCGCCACCCGCCCGCGCTCGTGCCCTTCTTGACGATGCGGTGGTAGACCTTTTCAAACAGGCGCGGCACGGCGGTCATGATCGTCGGCCTGACCTCGCGCAGGTACTCGCCCACCTGATCGAACGACGCGGCGTAGTAGACGGAGACGCCGTTCCAGCAGAAGACGTAAAAGACCGTGCGCTCGAAGATGTGCGAAAGCGGCAAGACCGAGAGCGCGATGTCGCTCGCACGGATGGGCAGCGCGTTTGTAATCGAAAGCACGTTCGAGACGAAGTTCGAATGCGCCAGCATCACCCCTTTTGGCTCGCCGGTCGTGCCGGACGTGTAAATGATCGTCGCCAGATCATCCGCCTCGACCTCGTTCAAGGCGCGCTCGAAGGCTTCCGGCGAGGCGTTGTCAATCTCCGCGCCCTGCTGCTCAAGCTCCATCAGCGACATCGCGCCCTCGCGCTCGCCGGTGGCGCCCGTGTCGAAGAAGATGACGCGCTCCAACGCCACGACCGGCTCGATGCCGGGACGTGCGTGCCGGTAGACCTTCTTCCCCGACACGAAGAGCACGCGCGCGCCCGAATCTTCAAGGATGAAACGCACCTGATCGGGCGCCTGCGTCGTGTAGATGGGCACGTTGACCGCGCCGAGGCTGAGGATGGCCAAGTCAGCCACCGACCAGTCGGGCCGGTTCTCCGACAGCAACGCCACGCGGTCGCCCTTCCGCACGCCGAGCGCCGACAGTCCCAACGCCACCGCCCTGATGCGCCGGATGAACGCCTCGCCGGGAATGTGCAGCCACTCGCCCCCCGACTTCAAATTCACCGCATCCGGCTTCGAGTAATAGCGCATCGCGGACAGGCACATCCCCGGCACGGTCGCGGGGGGGTTAAGATTGTGATTTGGTTCGCTCATCGAAGTAACTAAATGAGGGATGAGGGATGAGGGATGAGGGATGAAGTAAGACAGTCGCTTACTTCATCCCTCATCCCTCATCCTTCATCCTTCATCCCTTACTTTCCCATGTTCAAGAAAATTCTCATCCTCTCGGCCTCAGCCGGCGCGGGGCATCTTCGCGCGGCGGCTGCCGTCGAGCGCGCCGTGAAGGAGATGAATGCGGCGGAGGAAGTCCGCCACGTGGACACGCTCGAATATACGAACAAGGTGTTCCGGCATCTCTACTCGAAGGCGTACATCGAGATGGTGAATAAG
>JBGTBQ010000308.1:0-16747 GCA_041749275.1 Pyrinomonadaceae bacterium
TCGCGTCAGCGACGGTTGAACCTTTATTCAACCGTCGCTGACGCGACGCTGGTGGCTTGCTGCGTCTGGTTCCCGGCGTTGAAACGCCGGGCTAAATTCAATCGCCGCTCGCGCGGCGCATCAACTCAACACGTCCGGTAAAACAAGCGAACGCACGTTCGGGTGCAGCCGCACCCATAGTCCCGGATTGGCGTCGAGCTGGCGGGCGCGCTCCGCCGCATCGTCGGCGATCACGGTGTCGAGCACGCGCCGGTAAGTTCTTTTCTTGGCCGGGGCGGTCGAGGCGTCCACGACCGATTGCACGATGCGTTTCGCGCCGAGGATGGCGGCAGGCCCCAGCGTCAGGATGTGCGTGGCGCGGCGGCACTCCGCCTCGTCGTCTTCGTTGACTTGGCTGCCGCCCGCCTTGAACTTGCTGATGTGGTGTTCGAGGATGCTCGACGAAATGGGGATCAGCCCCGCCGCGTCCGTCGCACGCGCGCCCGAACCGGGCTTGATGTAGGCGAGGTGCGAGGCGTCATCGGCTTCGGGGCCGTGGCCGAGAAAGAAGATGTCCGCGCCGCCCAGCGCTTCGAGTTCACGTGTGTAAGCCGTGAGCGCGGCTTCCGTGTCGTCGGTGTCCGTCCTCATCGGCGTAAAGCTTTTGACCTGCGCGAAGAACTCCGGGCCGAGCAGCCGCTCGAAGTCGCGGACGAACGAGAGACTGCTCCCCATCCGCATCGGCGCGAGCGCGTCCTGCGTGAAGACGCGCAGGCGCGGGAGTAACTCGTCGCCGCCCGCCTTCGCGCGCTCGCCGAGCAGACGGTGGAGCGCCTGCGCCCCACGCCCGCCGAGGAGCAAGATTGTAATGTCGCCCTCTTTGTCGCGCGCGAGCGCGTCGAGTTCGGCCAGCATCGCGTGGCCGACCGCCTCCTCCGTGTCGAGGACTTCGGGTTGCAGACCGTGCACCGCGAGGCCCGCGAGCGCGTCGAGACTCGCACGCTCATCCGTAGCGTGCGAGAGCCAGACGTTGTCGCCCGCCGTGCGCTGTGTCAGTCGTTCAGATTGCATTTTGGACATTGGAGATTTTACCCCTTCGATCCGACGTGAGCAAAAAGGGCGGCGGCTCGTCGAGCCGACCGCCCTTTTTGGCGTCACATCGCCGGTGCGGAGTTTACCGAATCGTCTTCCGTTTAGAAGAAGATTCTGAGACCGAACTGGATGTAGCGCGGGGAGGTCTCCGGGCGACCCCCGGTCAGCGTCCCGAAGTTCGCATCGTAGTTCCCCCGGATGCGGTAGAGCTTGAACCCTTCCAGATTCCTGATGTCGAACGAGAGTCGGTCGCGGGTGGCAAAGCCCTCCGGCAGCCGGACGTGGAAGAAGTCCAGCGGCAGCGGGCCGCTGCCGCTCGGTCGGGTGGCATTGACCGTCGCCCGGATCGCCGCCAGTTGCGCCGCGCCTGCCGAAGTCGTGGACAACGGTTGGTTGTTGAACGTCGCCCAAGTGTTGTATTCCGCCGCGGTGATTGGCTGTGTCACGCCGCCGACCGTCTCGGTCGTCAACTCGACCGGGAAGGTTCCAAGACCGAAAGGCGTGTTGCCCGTGTTGTTGAAGCGGAAGTTGGGATGGTTGAAGGCATTGATCAAGTCCACGCGGAAGTTGATGCGCCGCCTCCCTTCGTTGCTGGCGAAAGGCCACGGGAAGTCCTTCGAGAGCGAGAAGTCGAAGAACTCCTGCCGGGGCGGGCGAATGTCGAGCGAGCGCGGGGCGTTGCCCAACTGCCCCTTGACCGGGCGTATGAAAGCCGCCGGGTTGATGAAAGGTTCGCACGCTGGACCAGTCGGACAGTCGCGCCTCCACAGGGGATTCCTGAGCGGCACGCCTTCGACGATGTCCGGCCTCACGACGCGATTGAAAAGTACGCCGCCGAGACGATTCGGGTCGGTGATGAACGGCAGGAACGGAGTCCCGCCCGGCATGCGGAACACACCGGAGACCGTCCATTGTCCGATGAGCGTGTTCACGATCCCCGGCGCATCGCTCAGGAACTGGCGTTTGCGCCCGATGGGCAAGTCCCAGATAAAGGTCGAACTGAAGTTGTTCTTGATGTCGAAGGTCGAGATCGAGCGATCATCCTCCAGCGCGCCGCCGAGAGAGACCTGCCCGCGCGCCTGCCCCGTCGAGAGCACGCGCGTGTCGGGGCTGGCGTCCGAAGCGGTGTCAATGCCTTTGCCGTATGTGTAGTTCGCCGTAAAGGTCAGACCCCGGCCCACGCGACGGCGCACGTCTATGTAGCCCGCGTGCCGGATGCTGCTCGCCCGAGGGTCGAAATATCGGTTGAGCGGGTCGAAGCCGAGAAACTGGCTGAGCACGCTGGCGCGGCTGACTTGAATCACGGCCCCTTGCAGGTTTCTGCGCCCCAGCGGGTCAGCGACCGTCCCCGACAGGTCAGCGCCCGTCTGCGCCGACACCTGCTCGATGGCATTGACGTTGCGCGGGTTGATGTTGACGAGCGGCAGGAACAGGTGTGTGCCGCGGTTTCCGACGTAAGCCACCTCGACGACGGTGTTGCGGAACGGCTCGAATTGCACGGCCAGATTCCAGTTCGTCGAGTACGGCACTTTCCCCGCCCCGCTCGAAAATCCAGTGTCGGCGAAGGCGCTGATGGCGAGGCTGTTGAGGAAGACCAGCCCGTCGGCGTTGGTGCCGAGAATAGAGTCAACCGTGCCTCCCGTTCCCTGCAACACCTGATTGCCCGACAAACGGATGGGCTGGGTTGAGTCCGGCGTGCTGCCGACCGCCGAGCCGGTGGCCGTCTGGCCGACGTTCACAAAGCCGCCGAAGTCCGGGTTCGGATTACGGTTGTTGCCCGTGAGCGTCGCGTGCGAGACGCCGAAGCCGCCACGGAGAACGACCGACCGGCTCTCCAGATCGAGACCGAAGACCTTCATCTTCGGCTGGTAGGCGAAACCGACGCGCGGCTCGAAACCGAGATAGTCAACCGGCGTGATGTACTTCGAGCGCCCGCCGCGGCCCGAGAAGGCGAACGCCGGGACGAGCACCGATGTCGGGATGAAGTCGGGGATCGCCACGGTCGTCGCAAAGCCGAGACCCGTCGCCAGTGTGCGGCGCTGCGCTTCGGTCAGCGGAGTGGTCTGCGTGATGTCGGGCTGGAAGGTGCCCTGTAGGTTGTTCTGCTCGGAGCGCGGGTACTGGAGCGAGTAGCGCAGGCCGAGGTTGATCGTCAGGTTCGGGCGCGCCTTCCAGTCGTTCTGGACGAACGCCGCTCCGCTCTTCCAGCGATAGTCGTAGTCGAGGATGAGCGGTCGCAGGTCTACCGAGTTAGGCGTCCCGATCAACGTGCTGGCGACGGTGTTCCCGCCGTTGGCCGTCCCCGTCGAACGGTTGTTGCTGGTCTGCACGACGCGGAAGTCATACCTGCCGCCGGAGGCCGCGAAGAAGGGCGTGACGGCGAGCCGCGCGTCGTTAAGGTCAACACCAAACTTCCATGTCATGTTGCCGCTCGTGTAATACACGATGTCGCTGATGTTGTAGCGCTTCTCGACGTTGAAGTTGTTGGTGGAGGCCGCCGAGCCGATGTCGGCGCCCGCGTAGTTGCCGTCGCGGGCGATTAAAAAGAGCGGGATGCCGCCCTGCGTCAGCGCGGGCAGCCCCAACTCTCTCGCCAAACTCCGCCCGCCCACGATTGAGAATTCGGGCGAATAGTCTTCGCTGAAGTTCCCCTTCGTGTAGTTGAGCCGCAGGTCGTTGACCAGTCTCGGCGAGAGGATGTTGTTAAAGGCCAGAAGGTACTGCCGGGCGTCGCTGTAGATGCCGGCGTTGCCGTTCACGTCGTTGCCCGTCCCCCGGATACCGACGGCGGGTGTGAGCGTGTAGCGGAAGTTGATCTTGGAGTTGTTGGTGATGTTGTGGTCGAGCCGGAGCGTGTAGCGTGTCTCTCTCTGATCGACGGAGCGTTGCAGGATATAGTTCCTGACGACATCTCCGTCGAGGAAATATTCCCCGGCGGGTGGCATGAACTGCAATATCGCCCGGCCAATGGGGTCAATGAAGCTTTGGGGAAGGACGTTCTGCGTGGGACTTGGCACGTAGGTGCGCGGGTCGCATTGCGGCGTCGGGATGCCGTTGACCATCACGGTATTTACTCCCAGCCCCGTCGCGCCAAACTGGCAAAACTGATAGTTCACCACCGGAGTGGTGCCCGGAATCGGTTGCAGGACAATCGGCACTAACCGACCGCCGACCTGAACGAAATTTTGATAGATGTTCGCATTGCCGATGGAACTTGCGTTGGGCGTGAGCGACTGGAACCGGGCGGCGACCGCCGCCGGCAGCACGCCGCTGTTCGTCCGCACGAGGTTGTTGAAGTTGCCCGCCAGCTCGTCGGCGCTGGGCACGAGACCCGATGACGTGATGAAGTCCGTCCGCCAGCGCGGCTCGTAGGCGAAGAAGAAGAAGGTCTTGTCGTGTCCGTCGTAAACCTTGGGGCCACCTTCGCCAAACCACGGCAGGTAGACGGGGCCGCCGACCGTGAACGAGACCTGATTGGAGCGCAGGTTGTTTTTCGGGCGCGGGGCGGTGCCGATGGTGAACGGCGTCGCGTTGAATTTCGGATTGCGCGTGTACCACAACGCCACACCGTTGAACCGATTAGTGCCCGACTTAGTGGTGACGTTGATCGTGCCGCCGCCCGTGTTGCCGTACTCTGCCGAATAAGCTGAGGTCTGGACGGTGAACTCCTGCACGGTCTCCGGCGTGAAGCTCACGACCGCGCGCGCGAGACCGACACCCGTGTTGTTGACGCCGTCGGCGAGGATGGACGTACTGCCGGAACGACCGCCGTTGACATTGAGGTTAAAACCGGGAACGGGTTGATCTCCGGACACGCCCACGTCTTCACTGCCGGCGTCGCCCGACACGTTCGGGGCCGTCAAGGCCAAGTCGAGCACGCTCCGGTTGTTGAGTGGGACATCCTGAATCTGGCGCTCCGTGATGGTCGTGGTCGAGGTGCCTGATTCCGTGTTGAGCAATGGCGTGTCGGCAACCACCGTCACTTCATCCGTGACCGCGCCGGCTTCGAGGATGACGTTGGCCGCGGCAGTGGACGCTGTATCCACCTTCACGTTCTCTACCACGGTCTTCTTGAAGCCCGCCGCCTCCACTGTGACGCTGTACACGACCGGGTCGAGCGAGGTGACTGAGTATGCGCCGTCTCCCGAAGTGGTGAGCGTCTGCTTCTGGCCCGTGCCGATGTTAATGATGGTCACCGATGCTCCCGGCACTGTCGCGCCGTTGATGTCGGTGACCGTTCCGCTGATGCCGCCTTTGTTCGTCTGTCCAAAGGCGGCCACAGCAAAGAGCAAAATAACCGCAAGAGTTCGCACCGGTCGCATGATTATCTCTCCTTCTCTTTTCGGCATTGTGGAAGACAAGAAAATGAAATTCTCGCCCCCTCCCCTTGATGAAATATTGGTCTGCGTCTCTCCAAAACGTGACGGCCTTGTCGCAGCCAGTTGCGGAGCGGCACTCGCTATTTGCTGCCGGCGATCAGACGAATGGGGCCGAGCAGTCCGGAAGTCTCAGGCCGCACCTTGTCCATGTCTTGCGGCGTGAAGCGTTCGCCATAACGAAGGTTGAGCAGACGGTAATCGGGCAGCCGCCGCCCGGCCATGTGGTTGATCGCCGTGTTGGCGACCAGAACCTTGACCCGGTTCGCGCCGGGCCGCAACAGACCCGTCACGTCGAGCGCGTAAGGCGGCATCCAGACCGACCCGGCGCGGCGGTCGTTGACGTAGACGACCGCGGCCTCGCGCACCGGCCCTTCGAGCCATGCCTGCATCCCCGCTCTCAGATTCTGCGTCGGGAGCGCCTTCCCTTCTCCGAAATCAAGCCGCACCGAGTGTCCTTGTCTGAGCAGGCTCTCCGGCACGTTCACTTCCTTTTCGTAAGTCGCCACGCCGGAGAAGTAGCGCGTCGCTTCGTCCTCCGTCCACGAACGCAGTCTGTCCATCTCGGTCGTTCCGCGGCCCTCGCCGAACGAGACGCGCCAGCCGTCGCTCAGGTCAATCGGCGCCGGAGCCGCCGCCGTGCTGTGTGACGGAGCAGGCGGAAGCTTCCGCTTCGTGAAGACCACGACGCGCGAGCCGTAAGGCTCAAGATCGAGCGCAATCGTCTTCCCGTTCTCAGCTTCGACGGACGAGACGCGCCCCGTGAACGGGTCCCACAACTCCGGCTGCATCCCTTCGACGCGGAAAGTGGCCTTCATGCTCTGTCGCCGGTTCGAGGTGTTGGCGACGAAGTAGATTTCGGCGTCGCCCATCTTCCGGTGAAGGAGGCCGAACTCCGCGAAGGAAGGTTTGATCGCTACGTCGGGTTGAAGCAGTCGCGTCAACCTGTCTCCAAGCTGTTTGTCGTCCTCGACGAAGTGCGCGGGCGGTGTGGACGAACCGGCGAACATCCGGCGAGAAATATCGCGCACCAGATTCTTCTCTTCGTCCGTCGCCAGAAAGCCCGGCGCGACTTCGGGTTTGCGCCGCGTGGCGATAACGATGCCGCCGCCGCGCGCGAACTCGTCGAGTTTGCGGAGCGTGTCGAGCGGGATGTGCTCGACATCGGGCAGCACGACGGCGCGGTACTTGTTCGGCCCCAGCGCGAGCATGTTGCCTTCGACCCGGCCTACTTGCTTCATCACATCGTCGTCGAAGAAGTCGAGGTTGTAGCCGGCTTCGAGAATCGCGGGCATCACGTCCGGGCCGAGGTGATCGCGCAGCACGTCAATCAGGTGAACCTTGCCGGCGGTGAAGCTCGCCCACGCATCGCTGTTCGGCAGATACAACGCCACGTCGTTAGCCGGTTGCCCCTGTCGCATCAGGTAACTCACGCGTTGCAGGTAGCGCGCGACATCGGGCATGACGATCCACCACGGGTTCTTCTCGTTGAAGACGCCCGCCGCGTAGAAGCGCCAGCCCGGATACTCCGCGCTCTCCGCCGTGTACGGCCAGCCGTGGCCGATGAGTTGGTTGACGCCTTGCAGGAAATGAAGATCAGCCTCGGCTTTAACATCGAGCGGAGTCGCGCGGAAGCTGGGCGAGTGGAGCCACGTCCAAGTCTCCGAGGTGGTGATGTTGCGCCCGTAGAGGTGGTTCGCGGAAGAGGCCCAGCGCGCGGCGCGCACCACTTTCCACTGCGGCCCTTCGCCTTCGGAGATGTCCACGGTGGCGTTGCTCGAAATCGTGGCCGCCGGGATGCCGTAGCCCTGAATGCGGAAACGCGAACGTTTGCGCCGCGACCATTCCCCCATCGGCACGATGAAGCGCTCGTTCACAAGCTCGGTCTGCGTCCGTCCCCAATCGTGGCGGATGGCCGCCGTCTTCGGCCCCGCGTCGGCGATGAGCGCCGGCAGGTGCGGCTTCAAATCATATCCACGACGACGACGAAACTCTTCCAGAAAGTCGCTCGTCCAATCCTGATTGTAGACTTCGAGACTATCGCAGAAGATCGCGTAAGGAGGATTGCCGGGAGCGAACGCCTGCATCAGCCGCTCGCCCATGGTTCTCAAATAGTGATCGGTGGCCGCGCGATCCATGTGGTCGAGCACGTAGCCCTCGCCGCCGATGGCCGGGCGCTTGACCTGCATCCCGGCGCGACCCGAAATAAAGAACAGAACTTCGTGACCGTCGTCGAGACCGGCGGGGAGCCACACGGCGCCGTCTTTAATGTCGGTCAGTTCGCGGATGCTGTCGGGTGCGAAGTCCTTGCCGCGCGTGCGCGCGAGAAAAGCGGCGATGAATTTTTCGCCGGCGGGCGTGTTGGGTATCGCCACGCGCCGCGTCCCGTCTTCGATCTTGACGCGCTCGGTGCGGAGAATCCCCGCCGCCTGATCAACCCGCACCATCGGGCCGCCAAAGGGCCAGCCGCTGCCGAGCGTCAGGTCAACCCGCAGTCCGAGTTCGCGCGCCTTCGCGTTGGTGAAGCGGAGGGCGTCAATGAATTCGTCGGAGAGGAACGGAAGATTGCGGATGCCGTTCGACGCATCTTCGAGCGCGACGGGGTAGACGGCCTGCACCTCGAAGCCGCCGATGCCTCCCTCTTTCATCAGACGCATCTCGCGCTCTAACTGCCGCTTCGTCACCGTCGGCCCAAACCACCACCAGCGCATCATGATCCGCGCATCATCGGGCGGGTTCTGAAAGCGCCGCTCAAGCTCCGCGACGTTGCGTGCGGATGAAGCCTGACTCGCGGCGGGGGGCGCGCTGCTTCGACGCGCCGGCCTCCGCTGCGCGAAAACGGACGACGAAAAAAGAAGCGCGAGCGTAACCGACAGTCTCAGCGCGAAAGATGAATAGCGGGCAAGTTTCACGTCAATATGTCTCCTCACCGAGAGGGTCTTGGGGAATTGCTCTTTCAGCCGCGCGGGAGACGCGAATGTCGAGTCTCCAAACACGACCGCGAAAGGCCGCTGCCTATTTCAATTCGAGCAGTTTCTTCAACACCGCACGCGGCACGCGGAGCACCGTGCCGTGTCGCGCGCCCGCCGGAAACTGAACCTGCGCGGAGATGTCCTCCCACTGTTTCAGATCGGCGGAGGCGACCGCGCCATAGCGTTTCTCGGTGTACTTGTCGAAGTAGACGACCCAGCGTTGGCCGACCTTGATGGCCGACGGCCCCTCGGCCCAGTACGCGCCCGTCATCGGCTCGGACGCAGGGCTGTATGGACCCGCCGCTTTATCGCTCACGGCGTAACGGATGTTCTTGCGCGCGATGGGGCGGCGCGTCTCGTCCTTGATGAACATGACGTAGCGCCGCCCGTCTTTAACGACCGTCGCGTCAATCACGTTGAAGCCGCCATCGTAGAACAGGCGCGTCGGCGTGAAGGCGCGAAAGTCCTTCGTCGTCGTGACATACATGCGGTGGTTGTATTCCCTGTCACCCATGCCGTCGGTGGCGGGGAAACGCCCCGGAATCGTCGTCGCCCAGAAGAGCAGGTAGCGCCCGTTTTCGGCGTCGTAGAAAGTTTCCGGCGCCCAGACGTTGCGCGCCTCCGGCTCGTGCGTCATCGGCGTGATGGCACGCTGCTCCGACCAGTCAATCAAATCCTTCGAACTGGCGTAGCCGATCACGGCTTCACTCCAAGAGGATGTCCAGACCATGTGGTACAGACCGTCCCGGCCCAGCGTGAGATGTGGGTCGCGCATCAACTTGTCTTTGCCGACGGAAGGCCGCAGCAGAGAGTTTCCGTTATTGAGTGGAGTCCAGACGAGTCCGTCGGCGCTGTGCGCGAGATGCAATCCGTCTTCGCCGTTCCCCTTGAAATAGGCGAAGAGGTAGACTTCGCCGGCATCTACTCCGATAGCCTTCGCCGTGTCTTGTCCCAAACGATGCGGCCAACCCGCCGAGACGGAGAAAGCGGATGCCAACGCAAGAGCAGCGAGTAAAATTGGAAGACGTATGAATTTCATCGCTCAACAGATGCCAAGGCGCGGACAGTCCGACCGGATGGAGACGCACGACCGCTCTCTCTTCAGCCGGATAGCTATTCTCTTGTCGGGGAAAGTTGAACGAACGGAAACGATCTGGAAATCTATGCCTCACGCCGGAAGCTGGTCTTGCGAGAACAGCAGCTTCTGTGCATCCGTCTGCCAGCCCCCGGTGACCTCTCGCATCAACTCGCCTAACTCAGCCGCGCTCATCGTCGGCAATGCTTCCACAATCTTCTCGTGTTCCGCGGCGCTCTCAATGTATGCCTCGCGCTGCCGCGTGTGCTTCATTACGAAGAACGCGAAGAGCGGGACGACCACTCTTTCGAGCGCGTCCACCAGATAGGGGTTGACGGAGAGCACCCAAATCTTCCGGTGAAAGGCGAGGTCGCACTCATAAAAATGATTGAGGTCAAGCGCCGCCGCCGACCGCTTCATGCCCTCGATCTTGTCGCGCAGGTATTGGATGTCCGCCGCCGTGATGTGCTCCTTCGCCCACGCTATCGCCAGCGACTCAAGCTCCACACGCAGCCGGAAGATGCACGCGACATCCTCCGGCTCCAGCGTCGTCACCCTCGTTCCCTTGTAAGGCGTCCGCTGGACGAAGCCCTGATGTTCGAGTTCGATCAGCGCTTCACGCACTAAAGGAATGCTGGCGCCAACCTCCTGCGCGATTTTGCTCTCCACGATGGGAGACCCCGGAGGGATGATCCCCGACAGGATCGCATCTTTCACCGCTAGGGCGACTTGATCCTTCTTGGATATGGGATGAATCGGCTCCAGCATATTGCGACTTCCCGATTACTCGTCTCTGGTTATTGCCGGCGCGAAGTAGCCCGCTTCAAGTATCAAGTTGCACCGAATCGGACTTGCTCAAGTAGTCAATTCGCTGATGGCGCTTCTTCGGATGTGTACTGCCATGACAGCATTGCAGGGCGGAGCCACACAATGCCAGCAATTCTCGGTTTGGCCTGATGGCGTCGGAATCGCACCGACGGTGGCTGAAGCGCCCCGGCAGGTGGACCATACTTTCAACAGTTTCAGGACAGTCAAGAGGCTCATCCGCGTCGTTCACTTCTCAGAGCGTGTCTACAAAGCCATGCGCCGTAGCTCCGTGAGGAGCGGAATGTTTATAGCCCGTGCCGCCCCCTTCTCCCTCAAGCCCCGGAGGGGCGACAGACATTTATATGCCGCTCCTCACGGAGCTTGGAGACTTCGGCGCACCCGACGAGCGACAAACATTTCGCCCCTCACGGGGCTTTTTAGACCTGCTCTAAACCGAGAATTGCTGAGACAATGCTGTCGCGGTAACGCTATTGTTACCGCCGAGACAGATAGCTTTGGTTGACTTTTTTAGCGATGCCGCAACAGGAGACACTACACCCTTGTTATTTACCCTGAGTGGGAATCCCCTTGCGGAGCGATTTGGATTGTTCGACGTGGGAGTATATCAGCTAATTTGAATATAACAAGATTATATTTTCATGTGGCGTGCGAAAGTCAGGAATACGCGCGTTTTAACTGGGACTATGGGTGTGAAATATGTTCCGCGTATCAACGCCAACTTTATGCGGAGCACAAAGATGGTCATGCCGCAACAGGTCAGAACCACCCGTGGTAGCGGGCGGTACGTCCGCTTGAAACACCAGACCATCCGCTACCGCGGACGGTTCTTGCCGGCAATCTCACACTTGCCTTTCGCGTTAAACCGCTCTTCCGCAACGTGGCTCTTTTATGTATAATCCCGGCTTCAACACCTGCCAGAGGCCGGAGCAAAGCCGGCCCGGACTGAACCAAGCAGCCGATCAGCCTCGTAGTTTTCAGCGGATTAAGGCGGGTAGATTCTAGAAAGCTTTAAGCCGAGGACACGCAAACTCGACCCGCCGGGGTAACAATCTTGACAGAGGACTCGATCTTTCCGCCGCCCGCGCTCTCGCGTTAAGGAGTGATTGACGCGCGCGCTTTCGGGACGAGTCCTGACGACTTATTCAAGCCGCGAGCGAAGCGCTTCCAAGTAGAGGACTTCCCGCGCGGCGCAAGCTTACGCTGGGACGCGGACACGGCCCCGCGCCCTTTTAAAAAGCAGGTTCCACAGCCTGCCCCAACTTGAAACTGATCTCAGAGGAGACTTTCATGGAGCGCATAGTTCTCAGGCACTTGAGCGGCTCGAAGGCCAATCAGGTCGAGGAGTTCCCCCTCAATCACGTCAAAGAGTTGATTCTGGGGCGCGACCCTTCGGCCACCGTCCGCTACGATCCCGACCGCGACGACCTCGTGGGTCGCCAGCACGCGCGCGTCGCGCAGGACCCGAACGACCCCACGGTCTTTACCGTCACTGACCTCAATAGCCGCAACGGCACCTTCGTCAACCGCCAGCGCATCAGCGGCACGACGCGCATCGGGCCGGGCGACGTGGTGCAACTCGGACCGGGCGGCCCCGAATTTCAGTTCGACCTCGAACCGCGCCCCGTCGGCGGCGTCAAGTCCACGCGCATGGCCGTCAGCGGCACCGCCGCCACGATTGCCGCCGGCGGACAGCCGTCCACGCCGCAGACGCGCGCCGCGAGCACCGTCCCCCCGACCGGGCAGGCTCAGATACCGCCCACCGGACAGGCCACGGCGGGCGCGCCCGGCAAAGTCGGCAAGGCCACGGTCGAGCGGATGATTAACGAGAACATCGCCGTCACGAAGCAGCAGCAGGGGCGTAAGTTCCTCGCCATCGGCGGGGCGGCTTTCGTCGCCGTGCTCGTGCTGTTCGGCGCGGTCGCGGGCTTCCTCGGCTATCGCTACTGGAAACAGCAGCAGGTGATCGTGCAGCAGAAAGAAGAGATTGAGGGCAAGATCGCCGGCGTCGAGACGAAGGTCGCGGAGGACGCCGCCTCGCGCCCGATGTCTTGGGCGCAGGTGGCCGAGAACTACGGCAAGGCCGTGGTCTACATCGAGTGCTCGTGGCGACTCATCAACACGTCGAATCAGGCGCAGGTCTACCACCAGTTCATCCGCAACGCCGGCTCGAACAACAAGCCGCTCGTGCCGAACGGCCCCGGCGTGCTCGCCGCTTACGTCGCCGTCGGCGATAGCTACGAGCCGCTCCTGACCTACAAGAACGAACCGGGCACGCGCCCCATCGGCGGCTCGCACGCCGGCACCGGCTTCGTCGTTTCCAGCAACGGCGTGATCCTGACGAACCGCCACGTCGCCGCGACATGGAAGACGGCCTATAGCTTCCCCCCGGACACGCCGCCCGGCGTCGTCTTCACCTTGAGCGGGCAACTGTTGACGGGCCGCGACGGCAACCCCCTGCTCGTCGGGCCGCCCTCGGATTGGGTGCCGGTCAACACTAAGCAGGAGGGGCGGCAGATTCAGGGCAGCTTCAACGGCGTCAACGACGTGCTCGATGTCACCTTCCCGAAGAAGGAGAACCGCATCAGTGCGCGCCTCGTGCAGTCGTCCGACCGCCACGACATCGCCGCGATCAAGATGGACTCGCTCGACCCGCTGACGAAAGTCGAGCTGAACGATAACTACGACTCGGTCAAGATCGGCGAGTCGGTCGCCATCATGGGCTACCCCGGCGCCGCGCCGCGCTCCTACGGCAAGATCGAGTCGAAGGATGTCTTCAACCGCGAGACGCAGTACAAGTCCATCCCCAACCCGACGCTGACGCCGACGGCCATCGGCGCCATCCACCGCGAACAGGAGGCCGGCGGGGGCAAGGACGCGATCCTTAACCAGATCGGCGACGCCTACCAGCTCTCGACCGCTTCGACCGGCGCGGGCAACTCCGGCGGCCCCGTCTTCGACGACAAGGGGCGCGTCATCGCCATCTTCTTCGCCGGACACCGGGCCGGCACGACGGACGCGGCCATCACTTACGCCGTGCCAATCCGCTTCGCCAAGCAGTTGATGTCGAACTGATGAGAAGGAGTTAGGGGCCGGTAGTCAGAAGACGAAAGGAAGGCGGCGCACGCTTTCATTTTCACTCTGGCTCCTGACCTCTGACTCCTGATTTCTTGCTTTATGAGGCAGTTCCAGCAAAGCTCTCTGATCGGCGAGTACCGCGTGGTTGATTACCTCGGCGAGGGCGGGATGGGACAGGTGTATCGCGCCGTCCACTCGAAGATCAACCGCGTGGTGGCGATCAAGGCGCTGACGAACGCGGGCCACAGTCTCGCTTCCATCGAGCGCTTCCTGAACGAAGCCTGCATTCAGGCGCGCCTCCAACACCAGAACATCGCCACGCTCTACGACTTCATCGAGTGCGAGGGCCAACCCTGCATCATCATGGAGTACGTGGACGGCCAGACGCTCGACGAGCGCATCCGCGACCTCGGCAAGCTCCCTTTGCAGGAAGCGCTCCACGTGCTACAGAAAATCGGCGAGGCCATCGAGTACATCCACGAAAACGGCATCGTCCACCGCGACATCAAGTCGAACAACATCAAGATCACCTCGCGCTGGCAGGTGAAACTCCTCGACTTCGGCATCGCCCGCGCCGAGGCCGGCCACACCATGACGCAGGTCGGCATGGTCATCGGCACGCCGATCTATCTTTCGCCCGAACAACTGCGCGGCGAGCGGGCCGACGCGCGCTCGGACATTTGGGCGCTCGGCGTCCTCTTCTACGAGATGCTGACGGGCGATATGCCTTTCAAGGCCGAAACCTTCGGCGAACTCTACGAACGCATCACGTCCAGCGGGTATCCTCCGCCCACCGCGCTCAACCATGCCGTGCCGCGCGGGGCCGAGGCCATCATCGAGCGCTGTCTCAAGAAGAAAGCGGCGGAGCGTTACCAGACCGTGAGCGAATTGCTCCGCGATGTGTCGAAGCTCTCGATGACGGCCCCGTTGACGGTTGCCCCCTCAACGCCCGAGCCGACGCCCGCGCCCGCGCCGAAGAGGCCGGCGACCACCGCGGCCCCTGAATCTCCTTCGTGGGTGAAGCAAAACTGGGTCATGCTGACGGCGGGCAGTTCGGTCGCGGCGGTCATCTTCGTCGTCATCGCCGGCTTCGGCCTGCTCGTCTACTTCGACTCGTCCACGAACGGCAACACGTCGCCCCCGGCCCCCAGTCCCCGGCCAGCGCGGGCGAATCTCGGCCCGAAGCCCGCGGGCGAAGCGGTGACGCGTCCCGTCCACATCACGACCACGGACGGCAGGGCCGCGGAGGTCTATGAGATTGACCGCGCCACGGGAGGACTTCGCCACCTCGGCCAGACGCCTTACAATTACGAAGGGCGACTCGGCGACAAGGTGAAGCTAGTATTGAAGCGTGATGGATACACCGACAGGCCGCTCGATTTCGATGTCAAAGACAGCGACCAGCCGTGGACGGTCACGATGGAGACGAAGCCGTAGCGGGCAATCGTCAATCACGTTACACAAGCAGCTTCAGTGAACACTGACCGCCGCGTCTGATGCTTGCCGGTGTAAAGACAAACGGAACCTTTAATTTAATGTTTGGACTCTTCAGAAAAAAAAATAAGAAGGCGGCGCACGTCAACGGTAAAGGCAACGGGCAGCCGTCGCTGCACATCGAGGCGGCGTTGCAAACGGACGTAGGCTGCGTGCGCGAGGTGAACGAGGACAGCGGCAGATACACCTGCCCCACCGATCCGGAATTGCTCGCGTCGAAGGGCATCCTCGCCGTCGTCTGCGATGGGATGGGCGGCCATGCCTCCGGCGAAGTCGCCAGCCAGTTGGCCGTCGAATCTATCAGCCGCGGTTACTACGACGACAAGAAGCCGCCAACCGAAGCCCTCAAGCGCGCCATCGAAGAAGCGAACGCGCGGATTTACGCCGCCTCGCTGAAGGATGCGAACCTGTTCGGCATGGGCACGACCTGCGCGGCGCTCATCTTGCACGAGGGGCAGGTCTTCGCCGCGCACGTCGGCGACAGCCGTCTCTACATGATGCGCGAGGGTGAGTTGTACCAGATGACCGAAGACCATTCAGCGGTGGTCGAGATGGTCAGGCAGGGTATCATCACGGCGGAACAGGCGCGCACGCACGAGGACAAGAACGTCATCCTGCGCGCGCTCGGCACTGGCGCCGAAGTCGAGGTCGAGACGTGGGAGCAGCCGATGCGCGTCCGCGCGGGCGACCGCTTCCTGCTCTGCTCCGACGGCCTTTACGACATGGTCGCGGACGCGGAGATCAAGCGGACGCTTCTCTCCGTCGCGGACGTGCACGACGCCTGCGCGCAGCTCATCTCCAAGGCGCGCGAGGGCGGCGGGCACGACAACATCACGGTCGGGGTAATTCACGTTCAGCCAGCGGGCCACGCCGACAAACAGGAAGTTCGCGCGACGCGCGAGGTGGAGGTTGCGGGATGATCGGGCAGATTCTGGGGAACTACAAGATCGAACAGAAACTTGGCGAGGGTGGGATGGGCGCCGTCTTCCGCGGCCTTGACTTGATGCTGGAACGCGAAGTCGCCATCAAGGCTCTGCGGCCCGAACTCGGCAGCCAGCCGCAGGTCGTCGAGCGCTTCCGCTCCGAGGCCGTCACGCTCGCCAAATTGAACCACCCGAACATCGCCACGCTCTACAGCTTCTTCCGGCAGGCGAATGACTACTACATGGTTTTGGAGTACGTGCGCGGCGTCACGCTCGACAACCTCATCCAGCAGCGCGGCGCGCTCCCTTCGGAGCAGGCCATCCCGCTCTTCTGTCAGGTGCTCGACGGGATTGACCACGCGCACCGCTTCGGCATCATCCACCGCGACATCAAACCCGCCAACATGATGCTCACCGAAGCGGGCACGCTCAAGGTGCTCGACTTCGGCATCGCGCGCATCCTCGGCACGGCGCGCATGACGAAGCAGGGACATCTCATCGGCACCATCGAGTACATGTCGCCCGAACAGGTGCGCGGGATGGACACTGATGCGCGCTCGGACATCTACAGTCTCGGGATGCTGCTCTACGAGATGCTGACGGGGCGCGTGCCCTTCGACATCGAGAACGAGTTCGAGTTGATGAAGGCGCAGATCGAGCGAATGCCCGTCGCGCCGCGACTGATTAACGCGAGCATCCCGGAAGAGGTCGAGGGCGCGATAGTGCGCGCCATCGCCAAGAGCGCGGACGAACGTTTTCAGACGGCGGGCGACTTCCGCGCGGAACTGCTCACGGCGGGCTTCGGCGCGACCGGCGCGCGGCTCGATCCTTTGATCCCCGGCTCGTCGCCCTACACGACGCGGTCCGTCAGCCATCCACCGTTCAGCAACCCCGCCGCCAGCCAGCCGCCCGTCTCCGGCGAGGCCGCGCCGG
>JBGTBQ010000309.1:0-2762 GCA_041749275.1 Pyrinomonadaceae bacterium
GCTATCGCCTGCAACCCCGCCACGCCCGCACCGAGGACGAGCACGCCTGCCGGCTTGACCGTCCCGGCGGCGGTCATCAACAGTGGGAACATGCGCGGCAACTCGGCTGCCGCGACGAGCACCGCCTTGTACCCGGCGACGGTCGCCATCGAGGAGAGCGCGTCCATCGCCTGCGCGCGCGTGATGCGCGGGATGAGTTCCATCGCAAACGACGTGACACCCTGCGCGGCCAACGGCTCAAGCGCCCGTGGCTCGTCGAGCGGGCGCAGGAAGCCGACGAGCGCCGCGCCCCGCTTCATGCGCGCGATGTCGCCTTCAGCGGGCCGGTTGATGGCTGCCAACACGTCCGCCGTCGAGAGCAGTTCGTCACGCTCCGGCGAAACTTCCGCGCCCGCGTTTCGATAATCTTCGTCCGACGCGCCTGCGTCCGCGCCCGCGCCCGACTCGACCACGACCTCGGCTTTGAGCGCGACCAGTTTTTTGACTGACTCCGGCACGAGCGCGACGCGCGCCTCTCCGGGCTGTGTCTCCCGCGGCACCGCGATCCGCATTCTCTTCTCCTCGCTGAGTTCACCGTCCCGGTATGATTCGGCGGTATTGTGATTGCCCGGCGAGTTTAATCCAAATCGGCGAAATATCAATCAGGTTTTCAAAGATTAACGAAAGATTCCATCTCTCACCCCGCTTGCCAACTTCGCGCGCGGGACTTTATACTTCACTCGCATTTGAGGCGCTATGGTGTAGTTGGTTAACACGCCGCCCTCTCAAGGCGGAGACCACGGGTTCGAGCCCCGTTAGCGCTGCTTCGATAATGAAAAGGCCACCATCGCGGTGGCCTTTTTCCTTCGCGCCGGAAAAATTTTTGAGATTATTTCTCCGCCCGCGCCACTTAATAAACGTGGAGGGGAGACCACGGCGGAGGAAAGATCATGAGGACGGCTCGTCTTGTCTGTGTGTCGCTGTTTATTCTCCTCTTCGCATACTCCCCTCTCGCGCAATCTCCCGCGGCGCGGCAACCGGACGCATCGCCGAGGGACGACGAGAGGGAAGGCATGGCCTATTACCGCGCGGGCCGCTATGCCGAGGCGGTCGAGGCTTTCGAGCGGGCCGCGCGCCAGAGGCCCACGGATGCGAAGGCGGTCAACAATCTGGGGAACGCTTACTACGCGCTGCGACGGCTTGAAGAAGCGAGATCGGCGCTCAAGCGGGCGATAGAATTGAAGCCTGATTTCGCCGAAGCGCACTACAATCTGGGGTCGGTCTATTACGAGTCGGGTCTGCTCGAAGAGGCCGCCGCCGCGTTCGCCGAGGCTATTCGGTTGAGAGTGGATTACGCGGCGGCGCACAACAATCTGGGGCGCGTCCGTTATGAAACCGGCAGGTATGAAGAGGCGATTGCTTCACTCCTCCAAGCCGTCCGCCTGAGGCCGGAGTGGGCGGAGGCGCATTACGCGCTCGCCCTCGCGTATTACGATGCGGGCCGAGACGCGGAGGCGGTCGCGTCTTTGAAACATGCGCTCGGCCTGAAGCCGGATTACGCGGCGGCGCACAACAGCCTCGGCGTCGCCGCGTACAACGCGGGGCGGCGCGATGAGGCGCTGCGGTCTTTCCGCGAGGCGGTGCGCGTGAAGCCGGACTATGCGCCGGCGCGCTACAACCTCGGCGTCGCCGGCCTCGCACGACACAAACGAGAGATCGCCTTCGAGCAGTATCGCGCATTGAAGAGTCTGGACGAGGCGCTGGCTAAAAAACTGCATAGCGGTCTTTACCAAAATCTGCTGCTCGAAGTGACGAACAAGTGAGAGTTTTATCTCCGACGCGTATATGATTCGATGATGGGTCGGCTGGCGATAGAAATGTTGACGGGGCCGGCGGCGAAACCGGGCGCACACGCGAAAGTTTCGATGGAGACTCCCGAAGAGCTGATTGCGCGCGCCCGGCGCGGCGACGGGGAAGCATTCCGTCTGCTCTTCGAGCGTTACACGCGCCCCCTCATCAGCTTTCTCTTCTACATGGTCGGGCGGCGCGCGTTGGCCGAAGAGCTGGCGCAGGAGACTCTGCTGCGCGCGTTCAAACGCTTAGGCGCGCTGCGCGAAGAGGCGAAGCTTTCGACGTGGCTCTTCGGTATCGCGCGCAACGTCGCGCGCGAGGAGTTGCGCTCGCGCGCGCGGGAACCGCGTGAGTCAATCCACCTCGGCGACCCCGAAGCGGCGCTCGTGCGCGACGCGGGGCCATCGCCCGCGTCGCGTCTGTACGGCAAGGAACTGGGCGCGGCGGTGGGCGCGGCGCTCCGCGCGCTCGACGAGGATAAGCGTCTCGTCTTCGTCCTCAAGTTTTACCAACAACGCAACTACGAGGAGATCGCCGCCGTGACGGGATTCTCGCCGGCGAAGGTGCGGAACGATCTGCACCGCGCGCGGGCCGAGATGCGCCGCCGGCTGAAAGATTATGTGGGGGGAGCCGATGAAGTGTGAAGAGTGTCTGCCGCTGCTCGAACTATATGCGGACGGCGAACTTGAACCGCGCGCCGCCGCGAACGCGGGCGCGCATCTGGAAATTTGTGTCGCGTGTGCGCGCGCGCTGCGCCGGTTGGACGAAGAGAGAGACCTCTTTCTGTCCTACGAATGCGACGCCGCGCCCGCGCCAGATTTTTGGGATGACGTGCTCACGAAGGTCGCTGCCGAGACGGCTTCACGGCCCGTCGCCAACGCGCCCACGCCGCGCCAACGCGCACGGCTCGCCGCCGCTTTCGGCCAGTTCGC
>JBGTBQ010000310.1:0-19595 GCA_041749275.1 Pyrinomonadaceae bacterium
AGAGTCGCCCGCCGCCGGCGACACCGCGCCGAGTCCTTCTCAGTCCGACATCGAAAAGGCCGCGAAGATCGCTGAAGCGAAGGCGAAAGCGGCAGCGTTCAATGAGGCCGCCGCCGCGAAGGCCGCCGCGACGCCCGGCGCACCCGGAGCCGCCCCGACAGCCGGAGCAGGCATCCCGAAGCCGCCCGTCAAGAAGCAGCCCGAAGGACCAAAGCCGGAGGACGCATCAGACCACCCGCTCGTCAAAAAACTGCGCGACAAGTTCGAGAGCGCAATCACCGGCGCCTTCGTGTTTCTCGGTCAGCTCTCGATTCACGTCGAGGCCGCGCGCGTGGTCGAAGTCTGCACGGCTCTGCGCGACGATGACGAAACGCCTTTCAACTTTCTCTGCGACCTGACCTGCGTCCACTGGCCCGACCGCGCTGAGACGCCGTTCGAGGTCGTCTATAACCTTTGCTCGATCAGCAAGAATGAGCGCGTGCGTCTGAAAGCGAACGTGAACGAGGGCGAAGGCGTGGAGAGCGTCACCTCCATCTGGCCCACGGCCAACTGGATGGAGCGCGAGGTCTTTGATCTGTACGGCGTGAAGTTCAACCATCATCCAGACCTGCGCCGCATCCTGCTGCCGCCCGACTGGGAAGGGCATCCGCTCCGGAAGGAATACCCGCTGCATCCGGTCGAGAACGCTTGGACGGCGAAGCACCTGCCGGAGTTCACCGACGTACAGCGCGAACAACTCGAACAGCGCCGCGCCTACGGCCTCGAAATACTCTCCGTGCCGGACGAACGCCGCATCCGCGAAATTTTCGTCGCTGGCCGGGAGCCGTTGCCGTTGGATAGAAAATAGACGATGGACGATTGACCATGGCGATGGCAAAGCGGCAGCTTGTATTGTCCATCGTCCGTGCCAAACAGTATGCACCAAATAGAAGTCGCAAAAACACAGGAGACGCTGCTCGACAACCCCGAAATGATCTTGAACATGGGGCCGCAGCACCCGTCCACGCATGGCGTGCTGCGCGTCATCCTGCGTCTCGACGGCGAGACCGTGATGGACCTCGACTGCGACATCGGCTACCTGCATCGCGGGATGGAGAAGATTTGCGAGAACCGTCTCTACCCGATGATCGCGCCCTACTGGGATAGGCTCGACTATATCGCGGCGGTCTCGAATGGCCTCGTATGGGTCGAGACCGTCGAGCAGATGATGGCATTAGATGTGCCGCCGCGCGCGCACTACATTCGCACCATCCTGACGGAACTGAACCGCATCGCCTCGCACCTCTTGTGGCTCGCCACGCACGGACTCGATATCGGTTCGTTCACCGTCCTGTTGTGGGCCTTGCGCGAGCGCGAGGAGATTCTGAAGATTTTCGAGCAGCAGTTCGGCGCGCGTCTGACGTGCCATGCGTGGCGCATCGGCGGGATGCCGAACGACGCTTACGACGGCTTCACCGAAGACGTGGAGCGCTTCATCGGCAACTTCCCGCATCGGCTCGAAGAGTATGAGACGCTCTTGACGGAGAACCGCATCTGGCTCGGTCGCACGGTCGGCATCGGCGTCATCTCGGCGGAAGACGCGGTGGCGATTGGTTTGTCGGGGCCGGCGCTGCGCGGCTCCGGCATCGCCTACGACTTACGCAAGGCACGCCCTTACGCCGCTTACGCAGACATGGAGTTCGACATCCCGGTCGGCGAGAACGGCGATACCTACGACCGTTATCTCGTCCGCCTCGAAGAGATGCGACAGTCGCGCCGCATCGTCCAGCAGGCGCTCAAGAACCTGCCGGACGGCCCCGTGATGGCGAAGGTTCCGAAAGTGATAAAGCCGCCCGTGGGTGATTACTATCATTCAATCGAGGGGCCGAAGGGCGAACTCGGCTGTTACGTCGTCTCCGACGGATCGAGCCGCCCCTACCGCGTCCGCGTGCGTCCCGCGTGCCTTATCAATCTTCAGGCGCTCCGGCAGATGTGCATCGGGCACCTCGTCGCCGACGTGGTCGCCATCATCGGCACGCTCGACATCGTGCTCGGCGAGATAGACAGATAAAGAAAGGGTGTTGGGTGTTGGGTGCTGGGTTTTAGGTTTTCAACCAGCACCCAACACCTAACACCCAACACCCTGTTTATGAAAACCATCCACCTGCCCGTCCAGACGATGACGCGCGAGGCGTTCGCGCCCTTCGGCGTGTTGATTGACAGTCGCGGCTCGGTCGAGGTTGATTTCGGGCTGGGCGTGCCCTGTCTGACGGGCGCGACCTCTGAGCGCCGCGCCTTCAGCTTCGAGTTCATGGCGCGCCACAAGCACACGATGCAGGTCTTCTCGCCCCTCGCCAGTTCGCAGGCCATCATCTGCGTCGCCCCGGCGAACGGGCGCGAGGCGCCGGATGTTGAAAGCGTCGTCGCCTTCCGCGTCGAAGGGCGACTGCCGTATGCCTACCACCGAGGCACGTGGCACACGCCGCCCTTCGCCCTCGGCGAGTGGTACTCTTACCTCGTCGTTGACCGCAGCGGCACGCTCGACGATGATTACGAGTTGGTGGATTTGAAGGCGACGCGTGATTGCGTCTTTGAGATAGAATTCTCACCCTCACCTCGATGAAAGGAAAGATGAAATGAGCACCGACCGCTTCACCGAAATCCTCAACTATCTGAGCGCGATGAGCCGCGAGATGGGCGAATTCCGCGCGGAGAACAAAAAACAGCTTGGAGAAATCAACCTCCGCCTTGACACCGTGGAGAAACGGCTGGATGTCATAGAGAAACGGCTGGATGCTGTGGAAACGAGGTTGGACGGCATGGATACACGCCTGAGCGGTGTGGAGAAACGGCTTGACCACTTTGAGATCGTGATGCGTGCAAAGTTCGACGACGTTAGTTCGGACATCCGCCGCTTGCATCATAAGTTTGAGAACGTGCAGGAAGACTCGATGGAATTGCGAATCGAACAACGGGATCAGAGAAAGCGGATAGAGGAGCTTGAAAGAAAGCAAGCGTGATCTGCCATGTTTGATATGAAGCTGCTTGCCTTGTTCGCCCCGCCGAATTTCATAGACGGACTCCTGCTGAAGTTTTTCAGCCCGGAGACGGTCAACCACGTCGTCTGGCCGTTCATACAGATCGGCGCGGTCGTCACCGCCGTCGCGGTGTGGGCGGCTTACGCCACGTATCTCGAAAGAAAAATCTCGGCCTTCATGCAGGCGCGGCTGGGGCCGATGCGCGTCGGGCCGTGGGGTCTGTTGCAGCCCATCGCCGACGCCATCAAGCTGCTGACCAAAGAGGACATCACGCCGGACAAGGCGGACAACTACATCTTCAAGTTCGCGCCTTACATCTCGGTCGTCGCCGCTTTCGTCGTCTTCGTCGTCATCCCGTTCGCGCCGAGTTGGGGCGTCATCACGGACATCAACATCGGCCTGCTGTTTATCCTCTCGGTTTCGTCGGTCGGCGTGCTCGCGCTGATTCTCGCGGGGTGGGCGTCGAACTCGAAATACGCGCTGCTCGGCGGCCTGCGCTCATCGGCGCAGATGGTCTCGTATGAAGTCTCGATGGGTCTCTCGCTGATCGGCGCGCTGATGTTCGCGCGCACGCTCTCGATGTCCGGCATCGTCGGGGCGCAGGCGGCGGACTCGGTCTGGTTTATCCTGTATCAGCCGCTCGGCTTCGTCATCTTTCTCGTGAGCGGCATCGCCGAAAACAATCGCGCGCCGTTCGATTTGCCGGAGGCGGAGTCGGAACTGGTCGCCGGTTTCCACACCGAATATTCCGGGATGCGCTGGTCGCTCTTCTTTATGGCCGAGTACGCGGCGATGATCGTGGTCTCGGCGGTGGCGACCGCCGTCTACCTCGGCGGGTGGTACTTCCCCGGCGTGCTCTGGCTCGCGGGCGGTTACAACAACATCTGGGTGCTGCTGAGTCTCATCGTCTTCGTCGCCAAGATGGGCGTCTTGCTCTACCTCTATTTCTGGATGCGCTGGACGTTCCCGCGTTATCGTTACGATCAGTTGATGGACTTGGGCTGGAAGTGGATGATCCCGGCTTCGCTCATCAACATCGTCTGGACGGCGTTGGCCGTCTTCGTCGTGCAGGCGCTCGACGGCTGGCGCGGCTTCAACACCATCGAGTCGCTCACGCGCGGTCTGAATCTGACGGCGACGGGTAAGGTCGTGATGATCGGTCTCGGCCTCGTGGGCGTCTTTCTCACCGCCGCCCTGCTCTCGACGATCAACTGGCGCTCACGCGACTTTAACTTGAAGAAGCAGCGCCGCGAGGTGCGTCTCGTCAGCCCGCCGCGGGGCAAACCCGCGGTCGCATTGAAGGAGGGATGAGGGATGAAGGATGAGGGATGAAATCGTGACGATGACATCAAGAGTTTTTTCCCTCATCCTTCATCCTTCATCCTTCATCCCTTAGTTTGAGGAGTTGTTATGCCGCTCGTAC
Source organism: Pyrinomonadaceae bacterium (assembly GCA_041749275.1). Lineage (GTDB taxonomy): Bacteria > Acidobacteriota > Blastocatellia > Pyrinomonadales > Pyrinomonadaceae > JBGTBQ01. The sequence continues at coordinate 4,441 of JBGTBQ010000310.1, forward strand.
ATATACCGCAGCCGACGTGGAAGGAGAAGCTCAAGCGTTTCTTTCTCGTTGACTTGATAGGCGGGTTGAAGCTCACGCTGAAATACAACATCGGCGCGCTGACGGACAAAGATTCCGTCGGGGGGCGCGGGATTTACACGGAGCAATACCCGAAGGAGCGCCCGCTGGTCGCGCCGCGTTTCCACGGCGCGCCGCGTCTGAACATGGACCCGGAGACGCACGAAAGTTTGTGCATCGCCTGCAACCTCTGCGCGCTCGCCTGTCCGGAAGATTGCATTGACGTGATCGCGATGGACATCGAGATGACGGTCGGCGGCAAGGCGCGAAAAAAGAAGGTCTTGGACGAATTCATCTTCGACACCTCGCGCTGCATGTTCTGCGCGCTCTGTCAGGAGGCGTGCCCGACGGCCTGTCTTGAACTGACGCAGGATTTTGAACTCGCCACCTACTCGCGCGCCGGTTTTGTCTGGAACCGCGAGATGCTCGAACAGGGGCGCGAGGTCAAGAAGTTTGAAGCCTGAGCAGTGTTCAGTGTAAGCCAAGTCGCGGGCTGCGCCAGAGCGCCGACTGAAAACGACGAAGTCTGAAAACCGAAAACCGAAAACCATGATTCTTTCAGGTTGGGAAGCCTTCTTCTTCTGGATGTTCGCCATCGCGGCGCTGGTGGCGGGCTTGCTGACCGTGATGGCGAAGAACGCCGTCCACTCAGCGCTGTTCCTGATCTCGGCGCTGGTGTCGGTGGCGGCGCTCTTCGTCCTGCTCGGCGCGGAGTTCATCGCGGGCGTGCAGATACTGGTCTACGTCGGCGGTGTGATGGTGCTGTTTCTGTTCGTCATCATGCTCGTCAACGTGAGCGCCGAAGAGCGCGGGAGCGAGGAGTTGTTCAACCGCCCGTCGCAGGTCGGCGCGAGCCTCTTCTTCGCGGCGCTGCTCGTCTTCGGACTCATGTACGCCATCCAGAACTCCGCCGGCCACTTCCAGCCGCCGAGCGAGCGCGGCGCAACTCTCGCGGAGCGCGCCGAAGCGCAACGAGAGGCGCGAAACGCGGAGGAGTCGGGCTTGCGTCCGGCGGCGACCGGAACGACCAGAATTTCGCTGGACACGCAGCAGGTCGGCGCGAGCCTTTATCGCTACGGCAGCCTCCCGTTCGAGATCGCCAGCGTGCTCCTGCTCGTCGCCATCGTCGGGTCGGTGCTGCTCGCGCGGACGGCGAAGCAGGAGGCCGCGGCGGACGACCTTGCGCCGGAAGTTTTGAAAGAGGTTGAAAGAGAGACGTAATGCCGGGAGCGCGGGCGTCCCGCCCGCAAGCGTGCGCCGATACGCTCGAAGTGGTTTAGCTTTCACGCAATCTTGAACTTCTGCGCGTCTACGGTTTTCGCGCTCACGCGCTCAATGCAGGCGAGACGCCTGCGCTCCCAGAGGAATTGCCCTCGTCGGACTTCGGTGAAAAGTTTATGACCGCATTTTTCGCAACGACATTCTTGCTTTTGTTACAGGACTCAGCGCTCGACCGTATGCGGCAGAGCCTGCTCTATCCAGACCTCACGAAATTTCTGGTGATCGGGGCGCTGCTCTTCACCATCGGCGTGGCGGGCGTGCTCACGCGGCGCAACATTATCGTCATCTTCATGTCCATCGAGTTGATCCTGAACGCCGCTAACTTAAACTTCATCGCCTTCGCGCGATACTACGAAGCGACCGGCGGCTTGAACGCCATCGCCGGGCAGGTCTTCACCGTCTTTGTCATTGTCGTCGCCGCCGCCGAAGCCGCCATCGGACTCGGCATCGTCATCGCGCTCTACCGCAACCGCGAGACGATCTTCGTGGACAAGATTGATTTACTCAAATGGTAGAGACAGTTTTCTGTTTTTAAGCAAAAGCTATATGGAAGCTACACCAAGAAGTGGATGTGTTGTCAGAACCGCCTGCGGTAGCGGGCGGGCGCTGGCCGCGCAAGCACCCGCCCGCTACCGCAGGCGGTTCTGACCTGCCCGCGCCGTCTAGTCTGTCTCTTGGTGTGCGCGGCATATAGAAGACCGGGAACTGAAAACTAAAATCTGAAAACTATGCACCGCTTCATCTGGCTCGTCCCATTGCTCCCGCTCGCCGGCGCGGCCATCAACGGCTTACTGGGGCGCAAATTCCGCTTCTCGGAAAAACTCGTCGGCGCGATTGGCGTGGGGTCGGTGGCGCTCGCGTTTCTGTTGAGCGTCGGGGCCATCGTCTCTTACGGATTCGGAGAGCACGCCGTCTACCCGAAGCCTTACGTGACGACCGAGATGGTTTACACGTGGATTCCGGGCGGCGCGGTCGAGTTGACGCAGGGGCTTTCGGAGCGCGCCCGCATGGAAGGGAACCGGCTCGCGCGCGAGGAGGCAGAGCGGAAGGCGAGAGCGCGTGGCGTGCAGCCCGGCGAGATAACGACGGAGTTGGTCGGCGTCCCGAACGTGCCTGAGCAGCGCGGACAAGGTTCCTTGCTCGACGTGAAGTGGAGTTATCAACTCGACCCGCTGTCAGCCATCTTCATGTTGGTCGTGACCGGAGTGGGTTTATGCATCTTCGTCTTCGCCACGGGGTACATGCATGGCGATCCGGGTTTCTATCGCTTCTTCGCTTACCTCGGCCTCTTCATGTTCTCGATGCTGGTGCTGGTGATGGGGTCGAACTTCCTGATGATGTTCGTCGGGTGGGAGGGCGTCGGTCTCTGCTCTTATCTTTTGATCGGCTACTACTTCGACCGGAAAGAAGCGGGCGACGCGTCGCGCAAGGCTTTCATCACGAATCGCATCGGCGACTTCGGCTTTGCGCTGGCCGTGTTCGGCATCATCGCCACCTTCGGTTCGGCGCAATATACGGAGGTCATGGAGCAGGCGCGCGCCTACCCGATTGAACTCATCGGCACGTTCGGCATCATGTCGTGGATCGCGTTGGGGCTGTTCGTCGGCGCGTGCGGCAAGTCGGCGCAGATACCGCTTTTCGTGTGGCTGCCGGACGCGATGGCGGGGCCGACGCCCGTCTCGGCTTTGATTCACGCCGCGACGATGGTGACGGCGGGACTCTACATGCTGACGCGCACGAACGTCATCTTTCAACATTCGCAGACGATGATGCTGGTCGTCGCCGTCGTCGGCGCGCTGACGGCGCTCTTTGCCGCGACCATCGGCATCACGCAGAACGACATCAAGAAAGTTCTCGCCTACTCCACCATCTCGCAACTCGGTTTCATGTTCCTCGCGTGCGGCGTCGGTGCGTTCGCCATCGGCATCTTCCACGTGATGACGCACGCCTTCTTCAAGGCGCTGATGTTCCTCGGCGCCGGCTCGGTCATCCACGGGATGCATCACGAACAGGACATGCGTCGGATGGGCGGACTCAGGAAGTACATGCCGAAGACTTACTGGACGTTCTTCTGCGGCTGGCTCGCCATCTGCGGCATCATCCCGTTTTCGGGTTTCTGGTCGAAGGACGAGATTCTGTGGAACGCGGCTTCGACCGAATACATTCCGGGCGGCTGGATGCTCTGGCTCATCGCCACCATCGCCGCGACCTGCACGGCTTTTTACATGACGCGCCTGATGGCGATGACCTTCTGGGGCAAGGAGCGCTTCCTCGAAGTCCACGCCGGCGGGCAGGCCGACGAAGCGCACGCGCACGCCTATGACGAGAAGGAGAAGCCGCACGACGCGCTCACTGAGTCGGCGGGCGACCGGCCCCATCACGAGCCGGGCGAGCACGTCGGCGTCGCGCACGAGGTTGACCGCGTCACCGGCGCGGCGCAGGCCCACAAGGTCGAGCACGCGGACGAGACGCACGCGCACGCCGTCGAACATGGGCACGTTCATCAACACGGCGCGCACATTCCGCACGAGTCGCCGCCTTCGATGTGGGCGCCGCTCGCGGTGCTCGCCGTGCTCGCGGTCGTCGGCGGCTTCGTCGGCATCAGTCCGGCCTTTACGGGCGGCGCGCATGTCGGCGGCAAGCTCAACATCGTGAACTGGCTTGATCCGGTCATCTGGAATCCGGTCACGAGAGAGTTCGGCAAGGAGCACGCCGCCGCCGGTGAGCACGCGGGAGGCGAGAGACAACTGCCGGAGGCCGGAGCAGGCTTGCTCGCGTCGAGCGATTCGACGGCGGTGGTCGAGGTCGCACGCGCGCCACAGGGCGAGCATGGCGCGACGACGCCGGCGCGGAGCGAGACCGGGCACGCTCCCGTCGCGCAGCCTTACGGCGACACGGGCTTCAACCTCGCGCACTCGGTTCAGCACGCTCTCGGCGATAGCCACACGGCAGCCGAATGGTTCTTCATCATCGTTTCGCTCGTGGTCGCGGGGTTGGGCATCGGCCTCGGCATGTTGTTCTACGTGAAGAGGCCGGAGCTGCCGGGCATCTGGGCGGAGCGGCTGGGCGGACTCTACCGCGCCAGCTACAACAAATACTGGATTGACGAACTCTACGGCGCGGTTGTGACGCGGCGGACGATGGACGCGGCGCGCGCCGTCTATCAGGTTGACTCGAAGGTCGTGGACGGCGCGGTGAACGGCGTGGCGCGGCTCACGCGCGAAGTGAGCACGCTGACGGGCGACGCCGACCGCGTCGTCGTGGACGGCGCGGTGAACGGTCTGGCGGGGTTCATCAAAATTCTGATGTCGCCGCTCCTGCGCGCGGCGCAGACGGGTCTGACGGCCAACTACGCGCTCGTCATGGTGCTCGGCCTCGTCGCCACGGTCGCGCTCTTTTTCGGTAAGGACATTCTGTCGGCCTTCACCGGCGGACGGTAAAAGACAACGATGAACGCGGAACGATGAACGATGAATTGAGCCATAACTCGATGAATGAAAGACAGCATGTCCGTCATTCATCGTTCATCGTTCCGCGTCCATCATTTCCCGCTGCTTCGGAGAAATCGTGAACATTCCTTTGCTCTCCATCGTGACGTGGCTCCCGGCGCTGGGCGCGCTCATCATCCTCTTCCTGTTCAAGAAGGAACAGACGGACGCCATCAAGAAATTTGCGACGGCGTGGTTCGGCGTGGCCTTCCTCGTCTCGCTCGGCCTCTTGGGCTACGACCGCGCCATCGGCGGGATGCAGTTCATCGAAGACTGCCAGTGGATACCGATCATCGGGGCGCGCTATCAGATGGGCGTGGACGGCGTGGTGGTGCTGCTGATCGTGCTGACGACGCTGCTCGGCGTGATCGCGTCGCTGTCGTCGTGGGAGTACATCGGGAAGCGCGAGAAGGAGTATTACGCGCTGCTGCTCCTGTTGCAGACGGCGGTGGTCGGCGTCTTCGGCGCGATGGACATGTTCCTGTTCTATCTCTTCTTCGAGGTCTCGCTGGTGCCGATGTATTTCCTCATCGGCATCTGGGGCGGCGAGCGCAGGCTCTATGCGGCGATAAAATTCTTCCTCTACACGTTGGTCGGCTCGGTGGTGCTGCTCTTGGGCGTCATCAAGATGTACTTCCTGACGCAGGACGCGGCGTTGACCGCAAAAATCAGCGCGGCCACGCTCGACCTCGTGTCGGGCAACCGGGGCGCGCTCGACATGCTCAACAACAGCGTCGCGCTGGCGAAGGCGAACGGCACCGGCACTTTCAACATCATGTACCTGCACGCGCTCGGCTCCGTGCTGCCGATGGGGACGCTGCAAGTGCTGCTCTTCTTCGCCTTCGCGCTGGGCTTCGCCATCAAAGTCCCGATGTGGCCGTTCCACACGTGGCTGCCGGACGCGCACGTCGAAGCGCCGACCGCCGGCTCCGTCATCCTCGCCGGCATCCTCTTAAAGCTCGGCACCTACGGTTTCTTCCGCTTCAACCTGCCGATGTTCCCGGCGGCCAGCGCCGACCAATCTTACTGGGGCGGTTTCGGCGTGCGGAACGTGATGATCGTGATGGCGATTATCGGCATCATCTACGGGGCGCTCGCCGCGATGTACTTCGTCGTCAAACGTGACGGCGACGTAAAGAAGCTCGTCGCCTACTCGTCCGTTTCTTCGATGGGCATCGTGATATTGGGGCTGTTCGCCTTGAACCCGAACGGGTTGAACGGCGCGGTGCTCCACATGATTAACCACGGCATCTATTCGGGCGCGCTCTTCCTGCTGGTCGGCATCATCTACGAGCGGCGGCACACGCGCATCGTCTCGGAGTTCGGCGGCCTCTCGCACGTCATGCCCGGCTACGCGGCGGTCTTTCTGGCGATGGTGATGACGGCGATTGGCCTGCCGCTCTTGTGCGTCTTCATCTCGGAATTCTTGGCGATGCGCGGCGCGTTCGAGGCCAACCCGTGGTGGGCGGCGTGGGCCGCGCTCGGCATCATCCTGAACGCGGGCTACATGCTCTGGCTCTACCAGCGGATGTTCTTCGGCAACATCGAGAACCCGAAGAACGAGACGCTCTCCGACCTCAAGCCGCGCGAGTGGGCCTACATGCTCCCGCTCGTCATCCTCTCGCTCTGGATCGGCGTCTACCCGTCGCCCTTCCTGCGCTACATCGAGAAGCCGGTCAACGCGGTCGTCCGCCACATCCGCCCGGACTATCCAATGCCGAACGTGACGCCCCGCGCGCCGGAAACACCGGAGCGGGCTGAAAGATAGATGTGTTGGAATGTGAGAGTTTGCGGTGTTAGTTGGCACGACTGCCCAGCCTGCGGAGCAGGCGACAGAATAAAGCCCCGGACGCAGCGTAGCGGAGTCCGGGGATACACGGTTTATTATTGTTCCTAGCCCGCGTGAGCGGGCGACAGAGGTGACGTTGGCGGACAGCATCTGCCGCCCGCTTCGCGGGCTTAGGAACATGGTGGGACTCTAACCCCGCGTTCCGCTACGCTCCACGCGGGGCTTTACTCTGCCGTCCGCTACGCGGACTCGTTTCTCCTTTCGACGTTTCATTTTGCATGACATGAGTTAAGAATTTATCAATTCCGCGACACGCTATTATGCTTCTCCTTCAAGCCTCTACAACCAGCCTCTACGGCGTCGGCGACCTGCGCCTTATCGCGCCGGAGCTGATCCTGACGATTTGCGGGTGCGTCGCGCTCGTGATGGAAGTCGTGCTGCCGTACCGGCAGAGCCGCGTGACGGGCTACTTCGCGCTCGGCGCTTTGTTGCTCGCCGCCGTGTCGGTCGTCGTGCTCGGCTACCCGTTGTTCGGGCCGGAGGCGGCGCCCGCGATGTCGGGTTTCTACGGCACGGTGCGGGTTGACGGCTTCGCCATCGTCTTCAAGCTTATCTTCCTGCTCGCGGCGGCGCTCACGGTCGCCGTCTCGCTGCGCTACCTCGACATCGAAAGAGAGCAGCGCGGCGAGTTCTATGCGCTCGTGCTGTTCGCCACGGTGGGGATGATGTTCCTCGCCTCCGGGTACGATCTCATCGTGCTCTACATCAGCCTTGAGTTGATGGCGCTCACTTTCTACGTGCTCGTCGCGTACACGAAGCGCGAACGGAAGTCGAACGAGGCGGGGATGAAGTATTTCCTGCTGGGCGCGTTCTCGTCCGGGATTCTGCTGTACGGGATGTCCATGCTCTTCGGCGTGGCCGGTTCGACGAACCTCGGCGAGATCGCGCCGCGCGTGGCCGAGGTCGTCGCTGGCGGCGTCGAAGGGCCGAGTCAACTCAGACCGATGATGATTTTGGCGATGATCGCGCTCGCCGCCGGGCTGTTCTTCAAGATCGCCGCCGTGCCGTTTCACATGTGGGCGCCGGATGCTTATCAGGGCGCGCCGACTTCCGTGACGGCATTTCTTTCGACGGGGTCGAAGGCGGCGAGCTTCGCGCTCCTTGCGCGCATCTTCCTCGAAGCGCTGGGCGGGATGCGTGTTGAATGGGCGCCGCTCTTGGGGTTGGTCGCGGCGGTCACGATCATGGTCGGCAACTGGGCGGCGGTGACGCAGAACAACTCGAAGCGGCTGCTGGCCTACTCTTCAATCTCGAACGCGGGCTATCTGCTGCTGGGCGTCATCGCGGGGAATGCTTACGGCTACACCGGTCTTGTGGTCTATCTCCTCGTCTACGTCTTTATGAACATCGGCGCGTTCGGCGTCATCATCGCGCTCAAGCGGCGGGGCTTCGCGGGCGAAGAGGTGGACGACTTCACGGGGCTGGGGCAGCGTTCGCCGGGCGCGGCGTTGATGATGGCGGTCTTCATGCTCTCGCTCGGAGGCTTGCCGCTGACGGGCGGATTCATCGGCAAGTGGTTTCTGTTCGGCGGCATCATTCAGCGCGGCGACGCGGAAGGGAAGACGTGGTACTACTGGCTCGCGGCGTGGGCCGCGCTGAACACGGTCGTCTCGTTCTACTACTACGTGCGTTTCATCCGCGCGATGTACCTCGGCGAGCGCGCGGCGGATGAGAGTCCGCTCTCGCTCTCTCCCGCGCTCAAGACGGCGCTCGTCGTCTGCGTCATCGGCGTCATCTTCATCGGCGTCTACCCGCAACCCGTCATCCGCGTGGCCGAGGCGCTGGTCTCGACGCTCGCTTCGGGCGGCGCCATCGCGCTGCGCTAGCTCGGTTCTTATTCGGATATGCTAGACACCGTTTAGAGGCTAGACACCGTTTAGAGGCGGGCAATGCCCGCCGTCTCAAGTTCCGATGTAACTCGAAACGGCGGGCATTGCCCGCCTCTAAACTTTCAGGAGTGATAGATCGAGATGGAACGAGAGTTTGAAGGACAGGCCGTGCTCGTGACGGGCGCGACTTCAGGCATCGGGCGTGCGTCGGCGCTCAGGTTCGCCGCGGAGGGCGCGCGCGTTGCGCTCGTGGGGCGCAGCCGGAAAGGGTTGGATTCCATTGCGGACGAGGCGACCGCGCTCGGCGCCGAAGCTCTGGCGATAAACGCGGACGTGACGGTCGAAGCCGATGCGCGACGCATCATTGACGAGACGTTGAAAAAATTCTCCACGCTCGACGTGTTGGTGAACGCGGCAGGCATCATCAGCAACGGGACGGTGGAGAACACTCCGCTCGCGGACTGGGACGCAATGATGAACATCAATCTGCGCTCGGTCTTTTACCTGATGCAACTCGCCGTGCCGCATCTTGAAAAACGACCGGGCAACGTCGTCAACGTGTCGAGCGTGACCGGTCTCAGGGCGTTTCCGGGCGTGCTCGCCTATTGCGTCTCGAAGGCGGGCGTGGATCAACTGACGCGCTGCGCCGCGCTCGAACTCGCGCCCAAAGGCGTCCGCGTCAACGCCGTCAACCCCGGCGTCGTCGTCACGGACATTCACCGGCGCGGCGGCATGGCCGAAGATGCCTACGCTTCGTTCCTCGAACGTTCCAAACAGACACACCCGCTGGGCCGTCCCGGCGAGGCTGGGGAAGTCGCCGAACTGATTCTCTTTCTCGCCTCAGACCGCGCCGCGTGGATCACGGGCGCGACCTACTCGATTGATGGCGGTCGCGCACAGACCTGCGCCCGTTGACGCGACGCATTTCGTTTGAGCGCCGCGTGCTATCACTTGCGGACGGCTCCGACATTGGCCGTTAGTGTTAAAGTTGAGTTCGGATGTGGGTCTTCTACTTCTTCGCCGCCATCGTCCTGTTGCAAAGCATCCTCTCGTTGCGCGGGGGCATGAGATTCTTCGCGTTCATCCGCCGCGAGGTTGAAGCGAAGCGGCCTCTCTACATGCCCTTCGCTACGGTCTGCGTGCCCTGCCGTGGGTTGGATCAGGGATTGCGCCAGAATCTCGCGCCGCTCTTCGCACAGCACTACCCGGCTTACGAAATCATCTTCGTCTCCGACCGCGCGGACGACCCGGCCCTCGGTGTCGCCGACTGGTTGATGAACGAGTGCGAGAACCCCGGCGTCGTGCGTGTCCGTTTCGTGGACGCCGGACGTGCGAGCGAGAGCGGGCAGAAGGTGCATAACCTGCGCGCCGCCGTCGCCGAGGCCGACCCCGCGAGCGAGGTCTTCGTCTTCGTGGACACGGACGCGCGCCCGCACGAGGGTTGGCTGCGCGCGCTGGTCGCGCCGCTCGAAGACGAACTGGTCGGGGCGACGACGGGCTATCGTTGGTTCTTTCCCGGCAGGGGCGGCTTCGCCTCGCACCTGCGCTCGGTCTGGAACGCTTCCATCGCTTCGGCGCTCGGCGCGGACGATAAAAGTAATTTCTGCTGGGGCGGCTCGACCGCGATCCGGCGCAGGATGTTCGAGCGCCTCGAGATGTCTGAACGCTGGCGCGGTACGCTCTCGGATGACTACGCGCTGACACGTGCGCTCAGAGAGGAGCGGCCCCGCATCCGCTTCGTGCCCGACTGTCTGACGGCTTCCATCGAAGACTGCACGTTTACGGAGTTGCTGGAGTTCACCACGCGGCAAATCAAGATCACGCGCGTCTACGCGCCGCATCTGTGGAAGCTCGTCCTCGTCTCGAATCTTCTATTCGTGCTTATCTTCTACGGCGGCATCGTGCTCGCTTGTGTGCGGGCCGCGCTGGGTCTTTCGTGGGACTGGCCGCTCGCCTTCGTCAGCCTGCTCTTTTTGCTCGGCGCGTGGAAGGCATTCTTCCGCCTGCGCGCGGTCGCGCTCGTTCTCGAAGATTATCACGCGGAGTTGCAAGCAGGGATGTGGGCGCACCTCACGCTGTGGCCGCTGACGGCGGTGCTCTATCTCTACAACGCGCTCGCCGCCGCTTTCTCGCGCCGCCTCAACTGGCGCGGCATCGTCTACGAATTGAAATCGCCGACGGAAACTGACATCATCAGCCCGGTTGCGGAAGGACTTCCGGGACGCGAGGACGGTGAGATGGGGAGATGGGGAGACGTTTGACGACGCGAGTTCTTCTTTCTCCCCTCGCCCCGTCTCCCCCTCGCCCTCTCTGCTTTACCATGCCTAATAAAGTTACACAGCTCTACCAACTCCTGCGCTCGACCGGGCGCGAGAAGCGCCTCGGCACGGTGATTTTCTTCATCACCTCGCGCTGCAACGCGAAGTGCGAGACCTGCTTCTACCATGAAGAGTTGAACCGCCCCGGCGACCTCAGCTTCGAGCAGATCGAGCGCGTCTCGCGGACGATGCCGTCCATCACAGACCTCTGGCTGTCGGGCGGCGAGCCGACGCTGCGACACGACGCCAGCGAAATCATCCAGCTCTTCGTCAACAACAACGGCGTCCGCCGCGTCATCATCCCGACCAACGGCCTCATCAAAACGCGCGTCTTTGAGATCGTCGAATGCGCGCTCGGCGATAACCCTGAATTACATCTCTATCTCAACGTCGCGCTCGACGGCTACGGCGCGACGCACGACCGCGTGCGCGGCGTCCCCGGCAACTGGCGGAAGACGCTCGATTGCATCGAACACCTCTACCCGCTCAAAGAGCGTTTCGCGCACCGCTTCCGGCTCAACGTCAACACAGTGGTCTGCGCGGAGAACTACGCGGAGATAGAGAAACTCGCGGCCTTCATGTGGGAGAACTACCGCCTCGACGGCCACTACTTCAACATCATTCGCGGCGAGACGAAGGCGGGCGACGCGATTAAGCAGGTGCCCACGGATGTTCTGCCCGCCATGTACGCGCGCATCTCGGCGCTCACAAAGCGTTACGGCGACCGCATGTTCGCCGCCGACGATGCCGCGACCCGCTTCGTCAAGAACGTGGCTTACGTCGGCGCTATCACGACACACTACCGCACGCAGCACGCCAACTTCGCCGGCCCCTCCGCGTGGCCTTTCCCCTGCACGGCGGGCGAGACGACGGCGGTCATTGATTACAACGGCGACGTGCGCGCCTGCGAACTGCGCGGGAAGTTCGCTACGCTCGACGATTACGACTACGACTTCGGCGCGCTGTGGGCCGCCGAAGAACGGCGTGCTGAACTCACCGCGATTGACGGCGGTCGCGCGTGCTGGTGCACGCACGTCTGCTTCATCCACGACTCGATGCGCCACTCGCGCCGGGCGCTGTTGTGGGAGGCGCCGAAGAATCACCTGACGCGCGAGCGCTGGTGAGCGAAAGTCTGAACGCGCGGGCCGCCCGGTTCGTTTAAACGGGCAGGCTCCCTTCCAGAAACGGATTTTACGCACGGAGGTTCAGACATGAATATCTTCAAAATTTTGCTGGCGCTGGTCGTCCTGTTTCTCGCCGCCTTCGGCGCGCTCGCTCTCTTCGGCCTCATCGCCGCGACGCTCAAATATCTGATTCTCCTCGGCCTCATCATTCTGGTCGGCGCGGTCGGCTACAAGGCGCTCTCGAAGAAGTCGGACGCTCCGCTCCTCGAATCGGATTGGGCGGACAGGGAACTGGCGAAGGCGCAGCGCCTGCTCGACAGCGTCCGGCGCGGGCAGTTGACGAAATGACGCCGATGCGTAAACTACCCCCACATGCCCGCGGCGATGCTCGAAGCGCGGTGGGCGGAAAGCTCTTCAGTCTGATTTCGCGCGGCAGGGGTGACTTTATGAAGCTGATAGTGTCGTTTGCGCTCGCTCTGGCGTTTGCGTCCGTGGCCGCGGGGCAGATGGTGAATGAAGGGACGGCCACCGCCGACTCGACCCATCAGGTCGCCGACCGGCCCTCCAGCTACTTCGGCCCATTCAGGATCAACGGTCAGAAGCCGGCGGGTTTCGAGGGCTTCGACTTCTTCGTCCTCAGTTACAAGGAGAACACGGACGCGGAAAAGGACTTCCGCAATGCGCTCTTGCCCGACAAGGATGGCAACGTCGCCGTGCGCGGCGAGACGGTTACGGCCAAAGGGACGCCGCTCACCTTCGAGACCGTGCAACTCGTCGAGGCCGGCACGCTGAAGCTGTTTTACAGGGGACACGTCATCTACAAAACCGTCCGCTCCCAACCCATTAAACTCACGTTCACGACGGTCGAAGTGAAGAGCATCAAGTACGCCTTCAGCGGCGAATACCTCGCTGAACCCGTCGAGGAAGCGGGCGGTCACACGGAGTTGAGCGGCGTGCTCAGTAAATTCAAGGACGGGAAGCTCGTGGGCGAGGCAAAGGTGGGTTTCCGGCGGATGTCATATCAGGAGTTGACTTCGGAAGAGCCGCGCGAGCCGAACTAGACCGCGCGGGCCGGGGAGGGAAGCGTTGCCGGAGAATGACGACAATCAAGAGGTCACGCGCAAGAGCGGCATGGCCTACGCCGCCGGGCTGACCATCTTTCTCTCCGTCGTGTCCTTCATGGGGCTGGGTTGGCTGCTCGACAGGTGGCTCGGCACGGGTTGGCTTATGATCGCCGGCATCCTGTTGGGTTCGGTCGTCGGCCTCTACGAATTCATCCGCATCATCACAAAAATCAAGTAAAACAAGCTTCGCCGCAACTCGACAGCCAGCGCGCGCGTCCGCTAGAATCAACTCTCCGGAGATGAGTGAAATCGTGAACGGCGCAAGCGGGCAATTGATCGCTGACGTGGGCGAAGACCCTTCGGCGATGGAGCGGCGCATCTTTCGCATGATGTGCTGGACGGTTGCGCTCGCGTTCGTGTTGAGCGTGCTGCTCGCACCGTGGCGGGTGACGACGGGGCTGCTGTTGGGAGGCGCGCTCGCGCTCTTCAACCACCATTGGCTGCGAACGTCGGTGGCGGCGGTCTTCGAGCAGGCGCCCGCGGGCACAAAGCCCAAGTGGACGGCGGCGCGTTACATCCTGCGCTACTTCGTCATCGCTGCGCTGGTCGTCGTCGCTTACAAGTTCAACCTCGTGTCGCTCGCCGCCACACTCGCGGGGCTTTGCGCTTTCGTCGCGGCGGCGCTCGTCGAGGGGGGCCGGCAGTTATATCTCGCTATCGTGCATCGAGAGGAAACTTAAACAGATGTTTCTGTTCGCGGAATCAGGAGGCGGAGGCCATCACACCCCGACTCTCGTCGAGTTCATCAACCACTACCTCGGCGAACCCGTCCACCACTTTCAGGTGACTTACACAAAGCCACTGTGGGAAAAATTCTTCGGCTATTTCGGCACCAGCACCGAGCAGGTCTTCGGCCCATACACGCCGGAGAACGCCATCCCGTGGTACACGGTGATGTTCATCCTCGCGTGCCTCCTGACGATGGTGGTGATCTGGATTCTGAAGCCGCGGCAGCTTTCGGAGGACGAGCCGAACTACGGACAGTTGACGCTGGAGGCGGGTCTGCTCGGCATCCGCGGCCTGCTTGAGGAAAATATCGGGCCGAGAGGGTTGAAATACTTTTCCATTATCGCCACGTTCGCTGTCCTCATCCTGATCTCGAACTTGATGGGGCTGGTGCCGGGTCTGATGTCGCCGACCGCCTCGACTTCGGTGACGTTCGCGCTGGGTCTTACGTCGTTCGTCTATTACAACTACATCGGCATCAACGAGAACGGCCTCACCGGCCACCTGAAACATTTCGCGGGTCCGATCCCATGGCTGGCGCTGCTGATGTTCCCGATTGAACTTATCAGCAACCTTGTGCGCCCCATGTCGCTGGGCATCCGCCTCTTCGGGAACCTCTTCGGCGACGAGCAGATACTGGGGACGATTGCCGGGCTGGTGCCGTGGGTCGCGCCGATCATCATTATGCCGCTCAGTGTTTTCGTGGCATTCATGCAGACGTTCATCTTCGTGCTGCTTTCGATCATCTACATCAGCGAGGTGACGCACCACGAAGAGCACGGTGAGCACGGCGAGGGCGGACATCACGACGCGGCGGCGACGCACGCCGAGGGCGGTATCGTCACCGCCCCAGAGCACACTTGATTTTTTTAGCGCGCCTGTCGAGCGGCGCGGGCACACGCGCCCGCGCGCGTCGGGGCGCAAGGTCGGTCTGAAAGTTTCAGGGAGGTGTGGGAGAGAGTCGGGCAGAGTTGACAGACACGCCGTGCAAGTCTTTCGCTTTTTGAGAGCGACAGGTGCCGACATCGCTGTGAGCGCCGTTGTAAGAGGGGCGGCGGATACCGGGTGGAGGCGCAATCATAAAAGGCGCGCGTCTGCTGCTCTCTCCGTCTTCAAGTTGTCTTCCGGCAAGTTGCTGAAACCAGATCGAGAGATAAACTTTCAAGGAGCAGCATCCATGAGAAAACTCAGATTCGCTTTCTTTGCGGTCGTCGGCGTCCTGATGTCGGCGGCTCCCGCGCTGGCGCAGGCCGGCGCGGTGGCGGCGGACAACGCACAGTCGGTCGAGAAGTTCGGGAAGATCGCCGCCGGTTTCGGCTTCGCCATCGCGGCGGCGCTCGCGGCCATCGGCCAGTCGCG
>JBGTBQ010000311.1:0-1769 GCA_041749275.1 Pyrinomonadaceae bacterium
TGACGGGGCGGCGCGCGAGTTCGCAACGCGCCTCGCGGCGGGGGCGCTGGCGCGGGTCGAAGAACTCGACACGCGCATCCGCTCGCGCGCCGAGCACTGGCGCATCTCGCGCATGGCGGTGGTTGACCGCAACATCCTGCGCCTCGCCGTCTACGAATTCATCCACGAACCGACCCCCCGCACCGTTGCTATCAACGAGGCGCTGGAGATCGCCCGCCGCTTTTCGACCTACGAGGCCACGCAATTCATCAACGGCATCCTCGACGCCATCAAGCGCGACCTCGATAAAGAGTTTCCGCAAGAAGAAACGATCAGCGAAGAGGCCCACGACGAAGAAACGCCCGAAGAGAGCGACGACGGCGACGAGGAAACTCAAGTCGCCAGTAGCCAGTAGCCAGTAGTCAATAGTAGGCTTATGAGCGGTGCGTGTGCTTTTCATCGGCAACGCGCCGCTCAAAGTTTTTCTACTGGCGGCTGGCTACTTTTCTCATGGACGACCAACTGCTCAGAGAGTTCCTCGCCGAGGCTGAAGACTTGATCGAGCTATTGTACGCGGACGTGGGCGCCCTGCGCGCGCGACGTGCGGAGGGGCGTGCGCGGCGTGAGCTGGTCGGGCGCATCTTCCGCCACGTGCACACCATCAAGGGTTCGGCGGCGGCGGCGGGACTTGAGGCGACGAGCAATCTGGCGCACGAGTTCGAGACGCTGCTCGATGCCGTGCGGATGGGCCGCGCGTCCCTTGATGACGCAGTGCTCGGAGCCTTCGACGAGGCGGTCGAATCAATTGCCGCCGGGTTGAGCGCCGTCGCGCGCGGCGGCGAATGGGCCGCGCCGCGCGCGCTTGTCGAACGTCTGCGCCGGTTCTCCTCCGCCGAAGCCGGCGGCGCGGCGGAGGGCGAGACCGCCGTGGTTTTGCCGGACGAGTTTGAGCAAATATTGAATGATTACGAGCGACGACGTTTGCACGAGTCGCTGGCCGAAGGCGCGCGCGCGTCTGTCGTCTCGGTTGAGTTCGACCTGCTGACATTCGATGTCCGTCTCCGCGAGTTGCACGCGGCGCTGTCCGCCGAAGGCGAGGTTCTCTCGACGCTCCCCGGCGTGGACGCCTCCGCGCCCGACCGCGTTTGCTTCCGCATCCTGCACGCGACCGCCGAGAGGCGCGAACAGTTGGCGGAGCGGCTCGCGCCGTTCGACGCATCGCTGGTTGAACTTGAGGGCATTGCTGAAAAGGCTCAGGCCGCGCGAGGCGTTGAAGAGGATGAGAGGGCGGAAGGCGTCGAGGCCGCGCTGCCCGCGTCCGCCGCCTCGCTGACGATGCTGGTGCGCGTTCCGCTCGACGAGTTGGACGAGTTGATCTCCGCGACGCACGAGCTGTTCACCGACACGGTGGGAGCATTCGAGTTGGCGCTCGCGTCAGCCATCCATCTCCCGCGCGCGGAACGCACCGAGCTAGAGATACGCGCGCCGCGCATCCGCCGTCGTTTCTTCAAGCTTGAGGAGCGGTTGATCGAGTTGCGGATGGTGCCGGTGCGCGCGACGCTCGAACGTGCGACGCGCGTCGGTCAATCGGTGGCGCGCGCCGCCGGCAAAGAGATTGACTTTGAGGTTGAAGGCGGTGAAGTGCGGCTCGACAAGTCGCTCGCCGACGCCGTGGCCGACCCGCTCCTGCACCTGCTGCGTAACGCCGTGGATCACGGCGTCGAGTCGCCCGGCGAGCGCCGCGCCGCCGGCAAACCCGAACGGGGCCGCGTCCGGATCGAGGCGGCGGC
>JBGTBQ010000312.1:0-9062 GCA_041749275.1 Pyrinomonadaceae bacterium
CCGCCAGCGACGCGCTCACTTCGAGCGCCGCCCGCGCCACGTCGCCCGGCAGCTTCCCGATCTCACGCGCGAGGCCCGCAATCGTCCGCCGCTCGGTCGCGCTCCGCACCGAGCGCAGACGCTCGCGCAACTCCCTTTCGAGCGGCTGACCTTCTCTCTTTTCGTCGTCGGTCATTTATCGAATCAATCCTTGCTTCTTCAACACTCGCCGCAACTCCCGGAACGCCTGCTCGATGCGTTCGCCCGTAAACGAGATGTGTTGCAGCCCCGCGACGTTCGAGAAGTCTTCCACATCGTCCTGCTTGAGCAGAATCGTTCTTCTAAAACCGAGACTGCCCTGAAACCGTCCTGCCACGTGAATTGCAATCCGCCGCGCCTGCCGAGAATTTCCACCCGCTTGCTCCTGTGACCCATGGCTCTCCCTTGAGGTCTTCGATATCTTCGTTGTTATCAGCCCGCAAGCATTCTAACGCAGACGCTCGCGTGGCATCCAAGACGGCTCGTCCACGCATCTGTAGAATGTACACGCCTCGCGGCATCCAGCTTTACGATAGACAATCCAAAATTAAGGAGCGGCAAACCGATGAACCCGTCCGCCTTGAAGAGTAGCATTCTCTTCCTCTCTCTCGTCATGGTCGCGGCCTACGCCACGTCCGCGAACGCGCAGAAGAACGCGCCGTGCAAGTCGCGGCCCGAATACCGGCAGTTCGATTTCTGGGTGGGCGAGTGGGACGTGCTTACCCCGCAGGGGCAAACCGCCGGAACCAACAGCGTGCAACTCATCCTCGGCGACTGCGTCCTCTTCGAGAACTGGACGGGCGCGAAAGGCGGGCACGGGAAGAGCTTCAACCTCTACAACGCCGCCGCCGGCAAGTGGCAACAGACGTGGGTGGACAACTCCGGCAGCCTGCTCGAACTCTACGGCGAATACAAAGACAACCAGATGCGCTTCACCGGCGAAACAAACGCGCCCGGCGGCAAGAAGACGCTCGAACGCCTGACCTTCACCAAACTCTCGGATGACAAAGTCCGACAGTTCTGGGAGCAGTCAACCGACGACGGCAAGACGTGGACGGTCGCCTTCGACGGCATGTATATCAGGAAGAAGTAACCGTGCCGCGATTGGCCGGGTGAATCTTGGAAGGTTTGAGTTCTGCCTCTGTGCGCGTCGCGGATTTGTTATGGCTTTTGTTCCGTGAGTTCAGAGTAAAAAGGCAGTTCTTGGACTGCGGCTTCCTGCGATAGATTGTCTCTCGCCATCTCAACGTACTCCGGGGAAATTTCCAAGCCGATGTAATGGCGACCGGCACGCTTGGCTGCGATTGCCGTCGTGCCGGAACCGACGAATGGGTCGAGAACAACATCACCCGGCTTCGTAAAGAGACGGATAAACCAGTCAGGCAGTTCGAGGGGGAAGGTCGCCGGGTGATTCTTATTGCTGCATTCAGTGGCGAAGTGAAGCACGTTCGTGGGATAAGCCATCTCTCGGCCAACCCAATTAGATATATTCTTACCGAATCCGCTCGCCACTTTTGAGTTGTCGCGTCGTTTGTCCGTCTCGCTCAAATTCTTCAACCGCGATTTGGCCCAGTCCCCCATCGGAACCATCACACTGTCTTGATACATGGCGAAATGTTTCTGCTTCGTGAAGTGTAAGCAACGCTCCCATGCGTCACGGAAACGATTAGGCCACTTGCCGGGATAGCAGTTACGCTTGTGCCAGATGTACTCCTCTGTCCAGAGCCATCCCTGCTTCTTCATTTCCAGAATAAGTTCAAGGACGTAGGTGTGACGCTCGCCGTCCACCGCCCGCTCTTTGATGTTGAGGACAAAAGAGCCACTCGGTTTAAGGACACGGAAGAGTTCTAAGGAGATTGGTGAAAACCACTTGACGTACTCATCCGCCGAGACACCTTCGTAAATTGTTTTGCGTTTATCCGCATATGGCGGAGAGGTGACAACGAGATCAACCCTATCGCCCGGCAAGGTTGCTAAGATCTCGCGGCAGTCACCTAACAATATAAAGTCAGTTTCCACGCCTTGCTCCTGTATCACAAGTATTGCTGAAGAACTTTTCTGATGCTTTCGACACCTACTCCATACTTCTCCTCCCACGCCTTAATGAGTGCGGATCGTTTATCTTCTAACAAAGTGCTGAAGTTAATATTCTCTGGCAGGCCAACTGATGCCCATTCCAGCACCCGCTCTGTATAACCTTTCTCTTCAGCAATGAAATCCCAGAGATTACGCCCTATCAGCACGCTTTCAGGGTATCCATGAACCCTCTGCATGATGCTGCTTAGTTGCTCATCCTTGCCGTAAGTTACTCCGAGAATGCCTATTCTACCGTCATATTCCTGCAACTTCGCAAGATTATTGTTTAGATTCTGCACTTGGTCGAAATCCATCGTATTCGGGCCGCTCTTAATCTGTATGTAATACTCTGTGCCCTCACGGTTGACGCGCAGATCAAACCCGGCCTTTTCACCGATGATTGGGGTACCGCCGGATACCAATAACATCTGCTCGACCGTGAACCCCCAAGACGTGACGATAGAGCGCGTAACCTTTTGATAGAAGCAGAAAGTCACCACGCCCTCGTGATCCGTGAAATTGAACGCACAGATTAGAAATGGGTTAATAAGCAGTTCATCAAAGTCGGTTGCCTGTATTTCCTCTATCGCGTTCCAGACGAATTTACGCACGAGATAGGTGATCCACAATTGCTTGATGTCGGTCACGCCTTCCGGCAGATATTTTTTTCTTATCTCAATGATTTCTGTGGCCTGTTCCGCCTTGAGGAGCGCGCCGCCGCGAATATTTCCGATGCGTAACAACTCATCTTCCGCGCCGTGCATGAATGCGTCAATTGTGTCGAGATAACCCGCAATGCACGTCGCCGTAGTTTTACCTATGCCACGCACTTTCCGGCATATTTCAATAATGAGATTATGCTGGTGATTTGGCTCTTCATAGAAATCGGGCTTCTTCATAGACGTTAAGCTAACGCTCTACTCGTCGCTCCTAGATTACAGTCGTCACGATCTCGCGGATGCTGCGCTGTAAATCGCGGTCGTCGGTGATGGGCGAACAGAGCGCGACCTCCGCGGCGGCGACCGGGGGGATGCCGCGCGCGATGAGCTGCGCGGCGTAGATGAGGAGGCGCGTGGAGACGCCCTCTTCGAGTCCGTGGCCGCGCAAATTTCTCACCTTCTGGCCGATGTGGACGAGGTCGCGCGCCGCTTCGACGGAGACGCCGCCTTCGCGCGCGACGACTTCGGTTTCGAGTTCGGCGGGCGGGTAGTCGAACTCCAGCGAGACGAAGCGCTGGCGCGTGGACTGCTTGAGGTCTTTCAGGATTGATTGATAACCGGGGTTGTAAGAGACGACGAGCATGAAGTCGTCGGGCGCATCGAGAATCGTGCCGCGTTTTTCGATGGGCAACCGCCGGCGGTCGTCCGTCAAAGGGTGGATGATGACGACGGTGTCCTTGCGCGCCTCGACCACTTCATCGAGATAACAGATCGCGCCGTTGCGGACGGCGGCGGTGAGCGGCCCATCGTGCCAGACCGTTTCATTGCCTTCGAGCAAAAAGCGCCCGACAAGGTCTGTGGCCGACAGGTCTTCGTGGCACGCGACCGTAATCAGCGGGCGCCCCAGACGCCACGCCATGTGTTCGACGAAGCGCGTCTTGCCGCACCCGGTCGGCCCTTTCAGCATCACGGGCAGGCGCGCGGCGTGCGCCGCCTCGAACAACTCGACCTCACGCGCGACCGCCAGATAAAAAGGCTCGTCGTTGACGACGTACTCTTCGATGGCTCGTTCCATAGTTCAAAGTTCAAGGTTCAAAGTTCAAAGTTTGGTTCACGAAGCCGGCTTTGAAGCTTGAACCTTGAACTTTGAACTGGCGTCGGGCGGCTGAAGTTTCGCTCCGATTGGGTTATCCTGTGGAGTGCTGAAAAGCACCGAAAAATAACGGAAAGGCATCTTAGCACCTGCCGCGAAAGGGCGGCAAACAACATGAAAGTGGTCAGCGATGATTGATGAGTGAGGAGAAGAAGACGGATTTTTATCACTCATCACGTATCACCGATCATCGTTTTAGAGTTATGAAGATTGCGGTGGCAATGAGCGGCGGCGTTGATTCTTCGGCGGCGGCGGCGATTTTGAAGGAGGCCGGGCACGAGCTGGTCGGCTTCACGATGCAGTTGTGGAATCAGCGGCGCGGATTGAACGTGGACGAGAACGGCGAGCCTCTGCCGTCGCGCTGCTGCTCGCTCGACGACGTGTATGACGCGCGGCGCGTGGCCGAGGATTTGGGTTTTCCTTTCTACGTCCTCAACCTCGAACGCGAGTTCGAGCGCGACGTGGTCGAGCCTTTCGTCAAGAGTTATCTCGAAGGCGAGACGCCCATCCCCTGCGTCGCGTGCAACAGCCGCCTGAAGTTCGCCTCGCTCGACCGTCTGGCGCGCTCTCTCGGTTGCGACAAGGTGGCGACCGGCCATTACGCGCGCGTCGAGTTCGACGAAGCGGCGAATCGTTATCGTCTGCTGCGCGGCAGGGATGCGCGGAAGGATCAGTCTTACTTTTTGTGGGAGCTGACGCAGGAGCAACTCGCGCACGCGATGTTCCCGCTGGGCGAGATGGAGAAACGGGAAGTGCGCGACGCGGCGCGCGCGCAAGGGCTGAACGTCGCGGAGAAAAAAGAGTCGCAGGAAATCTGCTTCGTGCCCGATGGCGACTACGCGGGTTTCATTGACCGCTACCTCGCAGTCGAAGGCAAAGAGACCCTTGCGCCCGCGCACGGCGAAATAGTTGACACGCGCGGCGAGGTCTTGGGCGCGCATGGCGGCATCCATCGCTACACCGTCGGACAGCGGCGAGGGCTTGGCATCTCGCGTGAGCTTCCGCTCTACGTCGTGCGCGTGGAGCCTGAAGAGAATCGCATCGTCGTCGGAGAAGCGGACGAACTCCTGAGCGCTGAGTTCGACGCCGCCGGCGTCAACTGGGTCGCCTTCGACGAGCCGCTCGAACCTGTGCGCGCCGATGTCCGCATCCGCTACCGCCACACCGAAGCGCCCGCCCTCATCACGCCGCTCGGCGCGGGGCGCGTCCGCGTCCGCTTCGACACGCCGCAGCGCGCCGTCACGCCCGGACAGGCCACGGTCTTCTACCGTGGCGCGGAGGTCTTGGGCGGCGGGTGGATAGTGAGAAGCAGCGTGCAACAAGCGGCGGGCAGCGGCCAGTAAAGAGAGGTGTTGGATTTGAGATTTCAAGTTTCAAAGCTAAGGGGTTTGGTCTGCTTACTGCCCGCCGCTTGCCGCACGGCGCCCGCTGTTCCCTAAACTTTTCCCTTGCCGACTCGTACTACCAATGGCCCTGTCTCCTTAAAATAATTGAAGGACGGTCGCATTTTTCAAAGGTTCATCTAAAACATTATGGCAATGTCACGCACACGCAAAGTCGTTCTGATTATCATGGGCATCGTGCTGGCGGTCGTGCTGGTCGGAGTGCTCGTCGTCGCATTCTTCATCGCTTCGATAGGCGACGAGCCGAGCATCCGCGACAACAGCGTCCTCGTCCTCAAGGTCGAGGGCGACCTGCCCGATTACACAAACGTTGACCCGACGATGAGCCGTTTCTTCGGCGGCAACCCGAACTCGCTGACGAGCCTGTTGTCGCAACTCAAGAAGGCGAAGGCTGACAAGCGCATCAGTGCCGTGCTGCTCGACGTGGGCTTCATCGGGACGGGCTGGGCGAAGGCGAGCGAGATCCGCGACGCCGTGGCGGACTTCCGCGCGTCGGGCAAGCCCGTCTACGCTTACATGGAGGTCGGCGCGGATAAAGAGATGTACGTGGCGAGCGCCGCCGAGCGCATCTACGTCGCGCCGACGGGCGATTTATTTGTCAACGGACTGGCGGCGGAGGCGATGTTCTTCCGCGGCACGTTCGACAAGCTCGGCATCTATTGGGACTCGTACCAGATCGGCAAATATAAAAGCTCGCCCGAACACTTCACGCGCAAGGAGATGTCGGACGGCGAGCGCGAGCAGCTTAACGAACTGCTCGACGAAATTTTCAACCGCTACGTCGCCACTATCGCCGAGGCGCGCAAGAAGTCGCCCGAAGACATCAAGGCGCTGATTGATACCGCGCCGCACGGCGCGCGCGACGCCGAAAGCGCGGGGCTGATTGACAAGGCCGCGTACCGCGAGGAGGTCGAGGCGGAGTTGAAGAAGCGTCTCGGCTACAAGGACGACGAGAAGCTGCGGAAGGTCTCGACGGCGGACTATCGCAACGTCACGCCCGAATCGCTCGGCCTCAATCAGGGCGAGAAGATCGCCGTCATCTTCGCCGCCGGCCCGATCAACTTGGGCCAGTCCAACGATGGCTCGTTCGGCGGCGACCAGATGGTTGGCTCCGACACGGTGGTGAAAGCCATTAACGACGCGCGCGATGACAAGGACGTGAAGGCCATCGTGCTCCGCGTGGATAGCCCCGGCGGCTCGATCTACCCTTCGGACTTCATCTGGAAGGCGGTCGAGGAGGCGAAGAAGAAAAAACCGGTCGTCGTCTCGATGGCGGACGTGGCGGCTTCGGGCGGTTATTACATCTCGATGGGCGCGAACAAGATCGTCGCCCAGCCACTGACCATCACCGGCTCCATCGGCATCTACGCCTACAAGCCCGTGGTCAAGGAGATGTATGACTGGATCGGCGTGACGAGCGAGTACGTGATGCGCGGCAAGAACGCGGGCCTGTTCCGCGAGACCGAGAAGTTCAGCGTAGACGAGCGCAAGAGCTTCGAGAAACTCCTGCAACGCTCCTACTACAACGAGTTTTTGCCGAAGGCGGCGCAGGGGCGCGGGCGCGACCCGGAGTATATCCACTCGGTCGGCGAGGGGCGCGTCTGGATGGGCACGAAGGCCAAAGAGAACGGCCTCGTGGACGAGTTCGGCGGGTTGGATAAGGCCGTCGAGGTCGCCAAGGAACTCGCCAAAATCCCCGCTGACAAGGGCGTGCGCCGCGTCGTCTTCCCCGCGCCGCGCAGCTTCTTCCAACAACTCTTCGGCGGCGGCGGCGACGAAGTGAGCGTCAGAGCGCGTGAGCAGCAAACGCTCATCAACTCGCTCCCGAAAGAGATGCGCCGCCCCTTGCGCCACGCCGCCATGTTCGAACGCTTTCGACAGGGCGAGGCGCTGGCGATCATGCCATTCGATTTGAAGATAGAGTGAAGCGGATTTTTCGATTGGCTGTCCGATACGACCGAGGTTGAGTGTCGTATCGCTTTCATCTTAACGCAGAGGGCGCGGAGGGTTCGCAGAGGACGCAGAAAAGAAGGTTTTTCTCTGCGTCCTCTGCGAACCCTCCGCGCCCTCTGCGTTATATCTGCCTCGCGCTAAACACTCAAGCCGCGGGGCGGCGGCCAGCCGCGATCAAAAATCCGACCGGCTCTCTACTGCTTACTGTCCTTCAATCTTTTCCATGCCGCCCATGTATGACCTGAGCGCTTCGGGAATCAAGACGGAGCCGTCGGGCTGCTGGTAGTTCTCCAAAATGGCGAGCCACGTGCGCCCGACGGCGAGACCGGAGCCGTTGAGCGTGTGGACGTATTCGGGCTTCGAGCCGCCCGCGCGTCGAAAGCGTATCTGCGCGCGGCGTGCCTGAAACGACTCGAAGTTCGTGCACGAGGAGATTTCGCGGAAGGTGTTCTGCGAGGGGAGCCACACTTCGATGTCGTAGGTCTTCGCCGCGCCGAAACCCATGTCGCCGGTCGAGAGCGTGACGACGCGATAATGAAGGCCGAGCTTTTGCAGGATCGTTTCGGCGTTGCGCGTCAGGGCTTCGAGTTCGTCGTAAGAAGTTTCGGGGAGCGCGAGCTTCACCAACTCCACTTTATCGAACTGGTGCTGGCGGATGATGCCGCGTGTGTCGCGCCCGTAAGAGCCGGCCTCGGAGCGGAAGCATGGCGTGTAGGAGACGAACTTCATCGGCAGCTCGGCGGCGTCTAAAATCTCATCCCGGTGAATGTTCGTCACCGGCACTTCGGCGGTTGGTATTAGATACAGACCGCGCTCGTCTTCAAGCTTGAAGAGGTCGCCCTCGAACTTCGGGAGCTGCGAGGTGCCGTAGAGCGACGCGGCGTTGACGATGAAGGGCGGGAGCGTCTCTTCGTAGCCATGCTCCGCCGTGTGTATGTCGAGCATGAAGTTGATGAGCGCGCGTTCCATGCGCGCCCCCGCGCCCTTGAGGATGGCGAAGCGTGCGCTCGTAATCTTTGCCGCGCGTTCGAGGTCGAGGATGCCGAGCCGCGTGCCGAGGTCTACGTGATCCTGCGGCTCGAAGTCGAACCGGGGCACCTCGCCCCACTGGCGCGCTTCCTCATTCGCCGACTCGTCCGCGCCAATGGGCACAGAGGCGTGCGGGATGTTGGGGAGGGTCTCTAGAATTTCGCGCATGTCATTTTCGACTTCCTCCCGATCTGAATTCTGTTCGGTAATGAGCCTCTTCAAAGAGGCCATTTCCTCACGTAATTTAAGCGTTTCCTCCGCCTTCCCCTCTTTCATGAGCGTACCGATTTGACTGCTATATTCGTTACGCTTCGCATTTAGCCTATCTGATTCAGCGATTGTGTTACGACGTTCCTTATCAGCACGCTTGAAGATATTAAGCGCATTAAATACTTCGTCTGATGCTCCGCGGTTCTCAAGCGCTTGGATAACCTTATCGAGATTGTCACGAACGTAGTTAAGATCGAGCATAGGTCTTCTTCCCTCTGCGTGTTGTGTGTAAAGGTCGCGTTTGCGAATTCAATTAATTCTATGCAAGCGCCGTTAGGCGCGGAATGTTTGTAGCTTCGAGAGCTTCAATTTGCTCCTAAAGCTCCGGAGGAGCGGAATGTCATACATTTCGCCCCTCCGGGCTGATGTCGGGACACATTTTGTAAATGAGCGAGTGGTCACGAGTTAGCGACTCGTGAGAGCATTGGGTTTACCATGACTCAAAGCTCTTGTCCCACTCGCCTGCGCGAGTATATCAACGCCATGTTGCCCGCGGCACAT